>JBBREF010000062.1:0-18860 GCA_038203205.1 Gemmatimonadales bacterium
CAAACACTGATGCGAGTTGCTATTGTAGGAAAAGGCGGTACCGGAAAAACGACAATATCGGGGACGCTCGCTCGCGTGCTTGCCCGACGCGGCCGGAGCGTCCTCGCAATCGACGCAGACACGACGCCGAATCTCGCTGTCACCATCGGAGTCCCGGCCGGGACCGCGATGCACATGATCGAGCTGCCACGAAACATGATGCAGCGCCAGGAACAGGAAGATGGTACAACAAAGTCAGTATTCGTCGCGGATTCGGAGCAGATAATCTCGCAATACGCGACCATTGGACCCGACGGCGTTCGCCTCCTTGTCATGGGGAGTGTCAACCATGGAGGAGCTGGCTGTCTGTGCAGCGCACATGGTGCGGTGCGCGGGCTCCTGGGGGAAATTGTCGAAAGGGGCGACGACAGTCGCGACATCCTTGTGGACATGGAGGCAGGCCTCGAGCACATCTCCCGCGGCACTGGAAGACACCTCTCGCAATTCATCGCCACTATCGAGCCTTATTACCGGTCGATGGAGGTTGCCAGCCGCGTAACAGCCCTCGCACGTGAGGTCGGCGTACTCGACGTAGTTGCAGTGGCCACGAAGGTTCGGGACGACGAGGACAGGAAGGCAATAGAAAGCTTCTGTGCCGCGCACTCGATGACGCTCGTTGGCGAAATCCCCTTCGATCCATCGTTGATGGAGGCCGAGCGAGTGGGGAAGACCCCAATCGATCATGATCCCGATTCGCCTGCAGTGCAAGCCATCGAGCGGCTTGCCGATTCACTTACGCAAGCGGCATGATCGCTTTCACACGATGAAGTCCGCGCAACGATGAAGTCAGGGCTGCTCATTATTGCGCTCGGCCTGGTATCGCCATCAGCCGCAGGTACGCAGGTACTTTCGCTGGTCGGGAAAAGCGACCTTGGCGGCGCCGGGTTGAATGGCGACATCACGGTCGTGGGGACTACGGCCGTCGTCGGAGCAGGGCTGATGCCCGCAGCGGGCGTGCACGCACACCTTTACAATCCCTATCCGTGTCCCGCGGTAACAGTCAAGCTCGTTGACGTTTCGCGACCTGCGTCGCCAGTCGTAGTGGGCACCATACCCGTACCCGAAGGAGTCGCCGCGCATGGAGTAGCGGCGCGGCGGGTGAATACTCCGGCTTTCAGGGGCGACCTGCTCGCGGTCGCCCTGCAGATGTGCGGCCCTGCTGGCTCGACTGTAGATCGCGGCGTCGCATACTACGATATCACGCGGCCCGCGGCGCCTGTCCTGCTCGGCCGGTACATGGCGGACTTCGACATCGTGCATCCCGACAGCATCCCTCAATGCGGACCGCCGCCGGCCAGAAGCGGGGAGCGGTGCGCCTCTTCGCAGCACTCCGTTGCACTGATTCAGCGAGGTGACGGCCGGGTCTTCTCGCTATCGCTGGAACCTGGTGCCTCAGCTGGCAAGTTTCCCTCTGGAGACCTGCGTGTCGTGGATGTGACCGATCCCCGGAACCCGGTTCAGACCGGAGCGTTCCCGCCTCCCGGCACTCCTATTTTTTCCACCAATGGCTGCCGCCCGTTCAGCGCGGGACATGGTGCCGCGTTCTCGCATGATGGCAACAGGGGCCTGCTCGCCTTCTATGACGGCGGTCTCTTCATCGTTGACGTTCCGGCAAAGGGAAATCCTCAGCAGCTGGGGCAGTTCAAGTATCCCACCGATCGCAGCTTTGAAGGCAGTGCCGCCTACGTCACGGCGGCGAGAGTGAACGGCAGGGATCTCGCGTTGATATCCGAGACCGACTTCATTGCCCCGACTACGACCCTTGTCGTGGACGGTCCCGGTCCGGCAGCCGGTTCGATGTTCGGTTGTGAAGCAATCTTCACTCTTTACGACCCCGGGAAAAAAGCCCAGCTCTATCATCAGCCGGACATGACCGTGCGTGCGCCGCTCGAGTACATCGGTCGCGGGTGCGCGACGAGCACCAGCCCCGACATGCATGCCGACATGGCGATGACCCACGACAAGGTCGCCATCCCCGCTGATCCATACCTCGGCGATCCGAAAGGGCGCATCGCTCTCATCGATAGAGGGAAGCAGCCAATCCAGGTCGACCTTCCGGCAGCAGGATCAGGATGCTCCGTGGCGGCGCGGGTCCGGCGTGCGCAGGAAGCTGGTGCGCGGGGAGTGGTAGTACTTCAGACGAGCGTGGCATCGCCGGAGGCATTCTCGCCCGATGGGGATCCGGCCGGAGTCAGCATTCCGGTCATGATGATCGACAGGACGGATGGTGATGCGTTGCGCACGGCGCTTTGTCCCACGCTCACAGGTGGGAGATGCGTACAGTCAACGCAGGTGATGGCTTCAATGCGTGATGCGCCTGGAGAATGGGGCGCGTTGCGGATCGTGGATGTCACCGAGCCGGCGACACCCCGTGAAATCGGCGTGTATCGAACGTCGAACTCGAACATTTTCCCGCCGCCCGACTTCAGCGTATTCTCGCCGCAGCGCGCGGCGGTGGCTGGAAGTGTCGCGATTGTGCCGTGGAATTCCGACGGAGCGCGCGCGATAGACATCGGTGGCAATGTTCCGCGCGAGGTTGGCTCCTTCGTGCCACCAGATGTACCCGACCCGCTCGGTGTTCTACCCGCGAAGGCATACGTCGTAAGTGTAGCGATCGTATCGATTCCGCCTGCTTCCCTTAGTCGTGCCGCCCGGAAGTACGTTCTCGTCAGCGACGTGAACTCCGGGCTTTACGTTCTCGAGTTTCGCGAACCGCCCGCTCAGCGGCCCTGAAGCCGGGCAGACAACGCATCGGCGGTGAGATTGAACGCCAGCACGCCTGAAGTGATCGCGATTCCCGGAAACACAGCGAGCCACCACCCCGCGCGAAAGAGGCCTTGCGCACGACCTGCCAGAATTCCCCACGTCACTACGTTCGGATCTCCGAGTCCGATGAAGCCGAGGCTCGCCTCGATCAGGAGGACCTGACCCATGATTAACCCGACAAGAACGAGCGCTCCCGGCAACACCTGCGGAACGAGCACGTATCTGAAGACGTGAAATCTCGACGCGCCGAGTGCCACGCTCGCGAGCACGTAGTCGAGCTGCTTCGTGGCGAGGACCTCTCCGCGGACAACTCTTGCGAGTACTGGCCAGGATGTAAGGCCAAGGATGATAATGAGACGGTCGAGGCCGGGTCCGAACAGAGCGATGACGATCGCGACCAGGAAGAACCTTGGCAACACCTGAAAGGCTTCGGTCACGTGCATCAGGATGTCGTCCGCGGCGCCTCCGAAGAAGCCGGCGCTCATGCCGATTGCGAGCCCGCAGATTGCAGAGACGAGACCCACCGAGATAGCGATCAGCAGCGAGCTTCGCGTTCCAAACACGATGCCGCTGAAGAGATCCCGGCCGATCGCGTCAGTGCCCATAATGTGCGCAGCCGACGGGCCTGCCAGGGACGGACCGGTAACCGCGGCCGGATCGAGACCGGTGAGCAACGGTGCTACAGCGCCCACGGCAATCAGCAGCGTAAGCAGAATAAGGCCCGCGAGCCCGGCGGGCCGCATCAACATGCCCCGGAGCGGAGACCATCCGGCGCCGGGCAGCAACGCCGCCGGCGCCAGTTCAGCTGACTCGAATCCTGGGATCGAGGATGCCATGGATCAAGTCGGTGATGAGATTTGCCAGCACGACCGTGAGCGCAATTGTCATGAACAGCGTCAGAAGCAGCGGCGTATCGCGAGTCTGGATTGATGCGAGCATCAGTCGCCCGATTCCGGGCCATCCAAAAACAATCTCGATGACGACAGTACCGGCTATGAGCTGGCCGGCACGCGCACCAATTACTGTAATGGCCGGAAGTGCTGCGCGCGGCAGTGCATGACGCAGGAGAACGCGACTCTCGCTGAGGCCCTTCGCACGGGCCGTGCGAATGTGGTCGCGGTGCAATTCGTCGATCAGTCCGCTCCGCGTGAGACGAACTAGCGCAGCGAGCTCCTGGAGCGACAATACGATAGCGGGAAGCGCCAGATGCCGTGCTACGTCGAGGATGTGACCGATGCCTGACGCGGTGCTCCCGGCGGTCGTCATTCCCTGCACAGGCACGATGCCGAGCTTTAGGGCGATTAGCAGGATCGCCAGTTGCGCGAGCCAGAATGAAGGAGCGGAGTAAACCACGAGAACCGTGGCATTGATCCCCACATCACGAGCTCCATGCGGACGGCGGGCGGCGAGGGCTCCGAGAGGAATCGACACCAGCACGGCAATGATGAGCGCTGAAGTTGTGAGCAGGAGCGTGGCAGGCACGCGTTCAGCGATAAGTGCAACAGTGCTCCGGCCCTGGACGTACGACACTCCCATGTCGCCCGACGCGACTCTCGTGAAATATGTGAGAAGCTGTTCAGGGAGCGACCGATCGAGGCCGAATCGCTCGCGCATGAATTCATAGTATGCGGCATCGCCGTTTTCTCCGGCTAGCGCTAGCACTGGGTCCCCAGGTGCTGAGTGAACGAGGACGAAACCGAGCAGCACTATGCCGAGTACCGTTGGTACTGCCTGGATAAGACGGCGTACGACAAACCGGTGTGTCAATCGCGGCAGCGCGCTGTAGCAACGAAGTGCGGCGAGATCGTGAATCCCGTACATCGCGCGCTGTGTGCCCGCGTGCTGAGGGTCTCGGCAAGCCAGACATACGGCTGATCACGAACGGCTAACTCCTGGATTCGGCGGTAAAGGCTTGTCCGCGTCTCGACGACGATGGCGGATGCGGCCGCATCGAACAGACTGTCCATCTCCGGATTGCTGTATGCCGCTGTGTTGGAGAACGGCACCGGGCCGATGCTCGATGACACATACTGTCGGCGCACGCCGATCTCGGGATCAGTGCCGTTGCAATACGAAATGAGGGCGGTGTCGAAGTCGCGGGCCTTGAAGACTGTTTCGCTGAACACTGCCGACTCCATTGTCGTGATGCGAACGTCGATACCCACGACGCGCAGCTGCGCGCGGAGGAGATCGCCGTATTGGGTCTGGCCTGGCATGGTGACGAACCGTACGGTCAGCGGTTTACCGTCAGGGATTCCCGAGACGTTTCCGGCTGTGCGCACGCTGTTCGCGCGCCGCTGCCAACCCGCTTCGGATAAAAGGCGCGAAGCAGCGGCTGTGTCGAGAGTCGGCAGGGCCAGTCCCGACGCGTGAGCGAATCTGATCCCGGAGGAGATAGGGGCGTCAGCAACGCGGCCTTCACCAAAGAGCACGCGTTCCAGTACCTGGCGCCGGTCGATAGCGTGCGCGACTGCGCGCCTCACCCGAACATCAGTGAACAGTGGACTCTCGAGATTGAACGCGAGCGTGCTGACACAGTTGCTTCCGCCGGAATACCCAGGCGACTGTTCGACGACGAATCTGGGGTCCTCTCGAAGACGGTTTCGCTCCGGTCCGGGAACGCCAAAAAGCCAGTCGACTTCACCTGCTTCGAGCGCGATTACCTGAACCGCCGCATCAGGGATGATCCGAAGGACGACGTGCTTGACCAGAGGTGCTCCGCGAAAATATGACTCGTTCGCGGCATACCGGATCTCGCTTCCAGACGAGTAGGATACAAAGCGATATGGCCCAGTGCCAATGGGCGCTGTGTTGGCGGGGTTACGCAGAGGGTCGCCGGCCGCGAATACATGGCGGGGCATGATCGGGGCCTCTTCGACATTGAGCTGTTGCAGGAGCGGAGCATACGGTCGTCGCAGTACGAACTCCACAGTAAATGCGTCCGGCGTATCGATGCGAAGTAACGCGGGTGCGAGTGACGCTCGCGTCCTCGAGTGAAACTTGAGCAGGAGTTCGTCGAATGTGAATTTGACATCGGCGGCAGTGAAAGGTTTTCCGTCGTGCCAGCGGACATCCTTGCGCAGGTGGAAGCGGTATAGTGCTCCGTCATTACTGATTTCCCAGCTGTGCGCAAGCGCGGGTACCGGGTTGAGGTCCAGGTCCAGCTCGACCAGCCCATCATAGAGGACACCCGCCGCCGTGTGGACGCCGCCGTTGGTGGTGATTGCAGTGTTCAGCTGCCCCGGGTCTGACGTGATCGCGGCGACGAAGGGACGATCACCAGAAGCGCCACGTGCGCAGGCAAGGGCGCCGAGGGCGTGTGCCATTACAAGCGCGGTACACAGCCGCATGTTGCATCGCCACGAGGTACTGCCGCGGAGTGCCATTCGCGAATATATACCGGCCCCTTCGAGCCTGGGTGCTCAAGTCGTTGCGGCTCTGGTCACTCCCGCACATGTCAGCTGAAAAAAAGGCCGCCTTTAGCAGGCGGCCTTTCTCGCACATCACAGCAACAACTTCCGCCTGTCGCCTGCTAGACGATAAACGGGTCAACGATCGCGAGCACCTGCGCCTTGGTCAGCGGCTCATCAAACGCTTCCGTGGCAGAGTTGACGCCAAATGAAGTGAGTGACAGGACGTTGATTCCGAGGTGCGTCGTGTTTTCCTCGCCAGCGTACGTTGCTGCCGCTCCGGGTACATCGGTCTGGTTTCCCGTGATCCAACCCTGATAGAACGGTTCGACGTCCGTGAAATTGCCTCGCAACCGGCGTATTTCGGATGCATGGCGTGCCTCGACCGAGTGGATCGTCAACGCTGCAGTAAGGAAAGCGTCATACGGCTGAAGCGCCGGTGCCTGCCCCTTGAAAGCTCGCACGCCCGTGTCTTCGAACGCCTGGGAGACAGCCTTGAAGGTCTCATAGTTTGTGAAGACATCAGCGTAGGGTCCCGTTCCACTGCCGTTGCCCGCGGTGAAGTCGAATGTCGGCTTGTCGATAGCCAAATCCCCGAGCGTAGTCTCGAGAAACTCGACGTGAGCGTTCTCGTGACCCTGAATCGTCTCAAAGATCGTGCGATCGCCAGCCGGTATCAGGCCCACCGTCGCTACCCCGATGTTGTAGTACTCGGATTCCAGGTATTCCAGGGTGAGCGCGAAGTTTAGAACCTCTACCACTGGCGCAGGAATGCCCTGTGCGAACGCATCGCGCGAGAGGGCTGCGAGCGCTATTGGAACCGACGCGATTCGCAGACCTGCGGCAACGCTAGCCGAGACAGTCGCGCCTCGTGTGATTGCCTGTCGTCTCGAAAGAAGCTTCGAGCCGATTTCGGGATCGAGTCCGCTGAGGACCGATGCATTTGTCATGTTGGTCATTGTATCCTCAGGAGTTGACGACATTGATCTTCGTCGTGATAAAGGCGGAGGCAGCGCTGATGACGGTCTTGGGGTCGAATGCCGGGTCGAATGCGTTCGGCGCAAACGCCCTGGTACGATTGGCGATGAGATCGCTAATGGCGGCCGCGTGGCGTGCCTCCACTGAGACAATCTTTCCCGCAACGACAAGGTAGTCCGTGTTGACGAGATACTTCGCCGCGCCGTTGTAGGCGCCGACTCCGAGGTCTTCAAAGGTTCTTGCAGCACTCAGCACGCTGTCGCGACTGGAGAACGTGATGCTGCTGAAGTCAGGGACGACGTCAGGAATTCTCTTGTTTCCAAGCGCTGTCTTGAGGAAGTCGCGGTGAATTACCTCGTGGTCTCTAAGGTCCGTCAGCACGCGCAGTTCGTTTGCGCTGATCGAGGCGTAAGGCGTGGCGACAACCTGCAGGTAAAACGCCGCCTCGAGCTGCTCGAGTGCGTAGGCGTAGTTGAGCACGCCGATGTCGTCCTTGAAGTTGAGAACGATTGTGCCGGGCCTGCCAAAGCTCTGGTTGTCGACGTCCTTGGCGTAGGACGGGGCGAGAGTGTCGGTGCCCGAGCCGTCGGCGCACGCGGCGAGTGCACCTGGTATTACGAGTGTTACGCCGATGAGTCCCGCGCTCCGGAGAAAGTCTCTCCGGCTTCGCGCATTGGGTACTGGCGACGGCAACGATGGTAGCGCGTGCTTTTCCATATCATGACTCCGGGGAACGAATGAATGCCATTGATCAGGTTCGACGTGCGTGTGTCGAATCGCTGACCGTTGTATACAACGCAAATGGTTTGCCGTAACAATGAAACTGGCACGATCAACCGGCTGATCTTCGTGAGCTTCTGGAACTCGGGACTGCAAATTCACCACTGCTACATCAAAGCGTGATCGGTGTCGCCCGTTGCGCGCATAGGCGTGAAGAGAAGCTTCTCCATGTACGGTGCTGGCTTGCCAGCCTTCATCGCCATCACCTGGGCGCCATACATCTTGCGGGCGTCGGCCACGCTACGCTTTCCGGTCGCGATTTCATTGGCAAGGTTGAGCGCAAGAAAGTTCGCCCCTTCCTTGTCGCACCTTGCTGACATCTCTCCCGTTGTGCGCTCCATCACTACGCTTCCATCGTACTCACCGAGATCGTCGAACATTGCCGGGGGAGCCTTGTAGTCGATCCACTGCTGCATCACGTCGGTGTGTGGACCAGGGAAATTGTGCTGATACTCCATCTTGTAGATGATCGTGCGTTTCCACGGACCGGTCTTGCCCCACACGATCATGTCGCTGCTGATGGCAGCCGGGGCACCGTACTTGTTCATCATGAACATCGCGGCATCACGTGAAGCCATCGGCCATCCCGCCACTGCTTTCGTGAGCTGCGCGCGATTCACTTTCCCCATTCCCTGAGCCGATCCCTGCGATGCCGACACTCCACTAATCGCGATTGCGAGCGCCACGATTCTTCCCATTCGTTGCATGGTCCCCTCCCGGGTCTTGACTTGTGATAGTTGTGTACAACGCAACGAGCGAGCCGCCCATTGGAGCGGTTTGTGCAACAGATCACCTTGTCCCAGGGCAACTGTTTCCATTTACCGCTCGTGGCGGAGCAGCAGATGCGACATGAACACCGACCCGAGCTAGTTGACAGACTACGCGGAAAGGTGATGAGCGGCCTCGCACTCGGTCTCATCAAGGGCGGCGACCGGCTTCCCGGAGTCAGGTCACTTGCCGCCGAGTTCGGCGTTGATCCCCGGGACGTGCTGGCGGCCTTTGCCGAGCTGGAGGACAAAGGGATTGTGGAGCGGCGTAACCGGTCCGGCGTATTCGTGAGAGCCCACACGAATCCGGACCCGCTCATACGAAGCGAGTGGGTGGTGGACATCGCCCTCGACGCGCTCCAGCACGGAGTGCAGCCGGCGATGCTCGGCCACCAGTTGTCCAGAGTCTTTCAGTCGAGAACTCTGCACGCTCTGGTTGTCGAATCCAACCACGACCAGATATGGTCGCTTGCCGACGAGCTTGCGTTCGACTATGGCATGAGAGTCACGACAGTCGACCTTGACATGCTCGGACTCGGTAACGGGCTGCCGGATATGGCCGTTCGTCCGGATATCGTCGTTACGACATCGCACCGCGCGGACGAGGTCGCGGTGATTGCAGACGAACTGCGAGCTCCAATCGTGGTCGTCACGATGTGCACCGGCCTGTTTGCGGAAGTCGACAGGTTGATGGAGACTCGGGAAGTGTTTTTTATAGTGTCAGACCCGCGGATGGCCCGAAAGCTCCAGCAGGTTTTCGAAGCGAGCACCAACAGGAGTGGGCTCCGAGTTCTCATTCATGGCAGGGACCAGCTCGAGCACATTCCTCAGGATGCTCCGGTGTACATCACCCGGTATGCGAGAACGCTGATTCCGCATTCATCACTATTGCGCCGCAGTTTCCCCGAGCCCCGCCTCTTCTCTAATGAAAGTGCGAGGGAATTGATATCGCTGGTCGTGCAGGCGGGGTTTGAAACGCTGTCCGAACGACAGAGCGCATAGTCGTCAGGAAGGGCTATTAGTCGTTGTCTTCGTTGGGACGTCTTTTCGCGGCAGGGTCAGAGTAAACGTCGATCCGACTCCCAGCTCACTCACCACTGCGATGTCTCCGCCCATCGCGCGGGCCAAGCTGCGAGAAATCGCAAGTCCCAGCCCAGCGCCCTGACCCGGCTGGTTGAGGCTGCGGTTGATCTGGACGAACGGCTCGAAAATCGTTTCCAGCTTGTCCGCATCAATCCCAATCCCGCTGTCACGTATGTGAATGCGGCCTGTGTCGTCAGTCTGATCGCACGATGCAGTGAGCTCGCCGCCCTCCGGCGTGAACTTGATGGCGTTGCTCAAGAGGTTCAACACGATCTGCTGAACCTTGTCGTGATCGGCCTTAACGGTCACCGCTTCCCCGCACTCGACATACTGATAGCTGATCTTCTGATTGTGTATCTGCGGCAGCACCATCGCCTCGCAATTTTTCAGCGCTTCGTCGAGCGGAACAACGTCGGCGCGATACTCGAGGCGCCCAGCATCCACCTTTGCGAAATTCAGGACATCGTTGATGAGACCGAGAAGGTGCCGCTGGTTCAGCTGAATGCGCTGCAGGTCCGTCCGCTGCTCCTCGGTAATGGCGCCGCGAATTCCGAGCTCCAGCAGCTCCACGTAGCCTCCAATCGCATTCAACGGAGTTCGAAGCTCATGACTCATGTTCGCCAGAAACGCTGACTTTGTTGCGTTCGCAGCTGCAGCCTCTTCTGTTTTGCGCCTCAACTCCTCGGCGCTGCTCAGCAGCTCCTCGGTCTGGGCTTCCATCTCCTCAGCGAGTGACTGCGCTTCCTCAGTCTGCTGCTGGAGCTCGGCAGCCTGCGCCTCGAGCAGCTGGTTCGCGCGCAACGCCTCCTGGTAAAGCTCGGCATTGTGCACAGCGAGCCCTGCCCGCCGCCCGAGCTCCTCGAGCAGCGGCACGTCCACCTGGGTGAATCTGCGTCCCGACTCCGCCTGCACGAGTGAAAGCGCCCCGTACACTCGACCGTACGCGGCAATTGGGACAATGAGATACGACCTGATGCCGAGCGACTCGATCATATGGAGATGCTCTTCACTTTTGGCCGAGTTTTTCAGAAGATCGGCCGGAATATCGGTCATGTACTCGGCATTGCCCGTCCGTATCACCTGAGGCACGCCAAAGGTTGCCTGCGGATCCGTGGGATACTTCGATGCAATCTCCGTCGCAAATTCGACCTTCGCAGGATCGGAATGCGCGACGGCCAGCCTCGCAAGGTCCCCGTGAGGTCCAACCATGTCTACAGTGCTCCAGTCCGCAAGGACTGGTACCGCAAGCTCAGCAATCGCCGCCAGCGTCGCCTGATAGTCGAGCCTCGAGGACGCGAGCTTTGGGGCCACGAGTGAGAGGAACTCGAGATTGCCGGCGACGGTTTTTGCTGCGCTCACGTCTCGCAGAATTCCTGTGAAGAACCGACGCCCGGCCTCCTCGAATTCTCCGAACGCTATTTCCAGAGGGATCTCGCATCCGTCAGACTTCAGGCCGGGAAGGCTGATCGATCGCCAGTCGAGTTTCCGTTTGCCCGTCGCGAGGTAGCGACTGAATCCCTGATGGTGCTGGTCCCTGTAGCGCTCGGGCATTATCCGGCTCAGTGGTGCGCCGATGAGATCGTTCGGGTCGTAGCCAAGAACCTGCTGGACCGCAGGGTTGGCGGCGACAACGATTCCCCTGTCGTCCATGATGATGACGATGTCAGGCGTTGTCTCGAAAAGACTGTGATACCGCGCCTGCAATTCAGACATTCCGCGCCCGGTTGTCGAAGGAATCCTGCCCGCCAGGCATGACGACTTCATCGAGTTGGGGGATCATCGGAGGAAAAATGATGCGCGGTCGTTTAGTCCGGTAGCCTGCAAGGCGTGATCAAACGTCACATTTTTCGCTTCACGGATTTCGCGCGAGGCTTGCCGCGCGGAGATGCAAACGGCGCCGGCCTGATCACATCGCTCGTTCGGCTTATCGCCTTGTGCCAGTGCGTTATCACTGCGTTTTGCGCCCGTTCGGCATTGCCTTCCCGAATCGCGGCAATGATCGTCATGTGCTCGGCGATCGATCGTGCGTAGTCGGCCTCGGCGTGGGTGCCGTATATCCATTCGTACCGCTGAACCTGCGGACGAAGCGCCCCATATATGCTGCGCATGTGGGGCCCGGCGGTTTCCAGCACGAATCCCAGGTGAAATCTGGTTTGCAGCTCGGAGAGCTTGTCGGCATTGCGCGGGTGCTCGGCGGCAGCGGCCCTGAGCTCCAGATTGATTCGACGCAGTTCGTCTGCCACCTTGAGCCGCCGGTTTTCCGGGAGGATCGCGGTCATGGAAGCGGCGTAGCCCTCGAGAGACCCGATGATCTCCCATAGTTCCCGCACATCCTCGGCAGTGAACGGTGCAACTGCCAGCTCCGTTCGCTTTCCGCTGGTCACCGGCACGAGGTAACGCTCGTGAATGAGGCGCGAAAGCGCCTCGCGTACGGGTGTTCGGCTTACACCGAACCGCAGCGCGACCTCTGCTTCAATCACGCGTGCGCCAGATGGTATTCGTCCGCGAACGATGAGGTTTCGAAGGCGCTCGTAGGTGCGCTCAGGAAGTGCTGTCCGCGCGCTCTCGGAGTTGGGCAAAGTCATGGATGTCGGGGTGTACGAGTTGGGTTCCCGATAAAGGTTGCTGCCACCATCGGAAATCGCAAACCATCTGTTCGCGATCCAGCTCACTGTATTCAAAAGGCAAATCCTGCCGGTCGAGCCGAGTCGTTGTGCGCGCTCGCACCATGCTTCATGAGCGAAACCGCACACGGTGGCTCATTGTATGCAATGGGGGACTTCAAGCGGCTCTCACGAAGGCACAGGTTCTGACAATCGTCACGCCGTTCCTGGCGTAGCGTTGGCGTCGAAGGGCCGTCTCCTCCCAGAGCGGTCCTTCGGCGACAATCCCAATACTGCGAGAAAAATGCGATGCGCCGAAACAACCAACTACTGCTGGCGAGCCTGATCGTCTTGACTGCGGCCTGCCAGACGAAGGATGGCAGTGTGGCAATGACCGATACAACGATGAATGCGAGCATGACAACAGACGCAGTCGCGCCGATGGCCGCGCCTGATGCAGAGATGAAGGCCGTTCTCGATCAGCTTGGCACGATGGGCGGCAAGCCGATCGAAACGTTGACGGCGGCAGAAGCTCGAAAGCAGCCGACACCGGCGGACGCGGCAATGGCGGTGATGAAGGCCCAGGGTAAGCCGACTGCGCCCGATCCCGCGGTCACCTCTGTCGACAGGACGATTCAGACAGCTGGAGGAGCGCTGCCCGTTCGCGTCTACACTCCCGTGGCCGGAACTGCGCCGTTTCCAGTGGTTGTCTATTATCACGGCGGCGGCTGGGTAATCGCTGACAAGCAGGTGTACGATGCAGGAGCAAGGGGACTCGCCAAGGCGGCCGGAGCCGTTGTCATCTCAGTCGACTACCGGCAAGGGCCCGAAAACAGATTTCCCGCGGCGCATGACGATGCTTATGCCACATATGAATGGGCACTGGCGAACGCGGCATCGCTAAAGGGGGATCCGAAGAAGATCGCGCTGGCTGGTGAAAGCGCAGGTGGTGGACTTGCGGTCGCTACTGCGATCATGGCCCGGGACAAGAAGGCACAGATGCCGCTGGCAATCGTCTCCATCTATCCAATCGCGGGGACCGACACAGCGACTCCTTCATATAAGGAGAACGCGAATGCGAAGCCGCTCAGCAGGGCGATGATGAGCTGGTTCTTCGACAACTACCTGAACGGACCCCAGGATCGCAACGACCCGAGAGTGAACCTCGTCGCTGCCAATCTTGCGGGACTTCCGGCAACGACGATCATCAATGCGCAGATCGATCCGCTTCGCTCGGATGGGGAGCTGCTGGCGCAGAAGATGAGAGACGCAGGGGTTACCGTGGAGCAGCGGACATACGAAAACGTAACGCATGAATTCTTCGGCATGGCGGCTATAGTGTCGAAGGCAATGGCGGCTCAGCAGATGGCAGGAGATGCGCTCAAGGCCGCGTTCGCCAGGTAAGGAGGGCCATCGTCGACAGGTGGCCCCTATTTATTGAATCGCCTCTCGGATCTTCGGCTCCATGTCGGGGGTGATCACTGCCGGACGGGCCGGGAGCGGCGTTTGACCCGTGGCGCCGTTCCGGTCGATGTCCTCAATCAGCAGCTTCATCTCGCGGATCTCGCGTACCTGCGCGGCGATGATCTCGTCCGCCAGCTTTCGCACCCTTGGGTCGCGGATGTCCGCCCTGCGCGCGTTGTTGATGGCGATCGAGTGATGCGGAATCATCGCCTTCATGAAGCGCGTGTCGTCGATCAAACTCTGGGCGCGGTTGACGAGGAGCAGAATGACTCCGAGCAGCGCCGCCCCGGCGAGGATGGCGATTTTGATGCCCTTGCCCTTGTACATCGACCACATGAAGCCCAGCATGACGACAGTCATCACTGCGCCCATGGCCAGGGATGCGATCAGGCGATTCACGCTGAACGTCAGGTGATCCGCTTCGTAGACGAGCTGGTACATCAGGAAGAACATGATGAACGCCGAGGTGGCGATCATCGCGGCGAACCGCGTGTACGAGGCGTGCATCATGGGCTTGCCGCCGTGTGGCTGGCGGTCGGAGGCCTCGCTATCATTGTGCGACGTCGACGACTCAGCGTGCGGGTTGGTCGAAATCATGTCCTGGTATCCGGTTAGGGGTTAAGGTTTCCATCCGGCGGCCATCGGGACCATATAGTGTGAGGCCCCGACGCACGACACATGCCACGCTTTACGGGCAATAAAAAGTTCGCCAACGTCTTTCTCCACTCGCCTCGCCCGCCTATGCTCCCCCGAGCCTTGACATAGGGGGGGTGGGGTACTGTATCGTTATACCCCAGAGGGGTATAACATGGACTTCTTTCCGGGGTGGGTCGTATGGAGCGTGTGGACTTGAAGGTATCGGGAATGAGCTGCGGTCACTGCGTCGGAGCGGTAACCTCGGCTCTGAAAAAGATCGACGGAGTGAAGGTCGAGAACGTGACAGTTGGCTCGGCATCGGTGTCATTCGACCCGGCGGTTACCGACGTGAATCAGATTCGCGGCGCGATCAAAGACGCGGGATACGAAGCGCAGCTGTAAATCAAAAGCACAGAAAGCGCACCGGCGAAGAAAGAGCTGCCGATGGCCGTCCTATCCTCATTACACTCGGGCTATCGGCCTGATGGCCATTGTGAACTTCGTCGTTGCGTCGGATTTCAGGTGGCTGATTCTGTCGTTTGGGATCCCTTGGGGACTATCCTTGGTTTCTACCGGATCGAAGGGAGTGACTCGTGACGCGAGAGAACCGCTACGTCCTCGCCATGAACGTCGGCTCGTCGAGTATCAGGTTCTCGACCTATCGCACGGGCCCCGCGCTGGAGCGGTGTCTGAAAGGCAAGGTCGATCGCGTCGGCGCTCTCGGCACTACGCTGACGTTTGATGATCCCGTTCTCGGTGACGCGGACAGTCACGGCATCGGAGACCTCAATCACCAGTCAGCGGCCCCCTTCCTGATCGATTGGCTCGAAGAGCGGATCGGTCTTTCGTCCCTTGCCGCTGCTGGCCACCGCGTCGTTAACGGCGGTGCCAACTACGGCGAGCCGCAGCTGGTCACGGACTCAATGCTTGAGGAGTTGCGCCGCATCACCGTCTACGCGCCGGAGCATCTGCCTCTCGAGATTGCCATGATCGATCTCATGCGCGAGCGCGCTCCGGGCATGCCCCAGGTGGTGTGCTTCGACACGGCCTTTCACCGCGATATGCCGCGAGTGGCCAGGATCGTGCCGATTCCTCGACGATTCGAGGCTAAAGGCATCGAGCGCTACGGTTTTCACGGACTGTCGTATGCGTTTCTCATGGAAGAACTGGCGCGCCTGGCGGGCGCCAAGGCTGCCCAGGGACGCGTGATCCTTGCCCACCTGGGAAACGGATCGAGCTTGGCCGCGGTTCGGGCTGGAAAATGCATCGACACCAGCATGGGTCTCACGCCGGCTGCCGGAGTTCCTATGAGCACTCGCTCAGGCGATCTCGATCCGGGGCTTGTCGGGTATCTGGCTCGAACCGAAGACATGACCGCCGAGCAATTTCATCGCATGGTCAATTACGAGTCGGGGCTACTCGGCGTGTCGGAGACGAGTTCTGACATCAGGGACCTGCTGGATCGCGAAGCTCACGATGTCCGCGCCGCCGAAGCGGTGGCCATGTTCTGTTACCACATCAAGAAGCGGGTTGGATCGTATGCCGCTGCACTCGGTGGATTGGAAACGCTCGTCTTCGCCGGCGGAATCGGAGAAAATGCCCCCGTGATCCGTGCGCGCATCTGCGAGGGCCTGAGTTTTCTCGGGATCGATTTGGACCCTGCCAGGAACGAGCGCGGGGAGCCGGTGATTTCCGCCGCAGGCGCTAGCGTCGACGTGCGCATCATGCGCACGGACGAAGAGCTGATGATCGCGAAGTCGGTGAGCTCACTTCTGGAAGCGAAAACATGAACGCACCATTGTCTGCCGAACTGCTCCAACGGATGAACGCGTACTGGCGCGCCGCCAACTACTTGTCGGTCGGTCAGATCTATCTGTACGACAATCCGCTGCTCAAACAACCGTTGACGCTGGAGCACATCAAGCCGCGGCTCCTGGGCCACTGGGGCACGACACCGGGGTTGAATTTCATCTACGTCCACCTCAACAGGATCATCAGGCAGTATGCCCTGAACATGATATATGTCACCGGGCCGGGACACGGCGGGCCAGGACTCGTGGCGAACACCTATCTCGAGGGAACCTATACCGAGCTATACCCCGACATCTCTCGCGACGAACGCGGCTTGAAGCGGCTCTTCACGCAGTTCTCGTTTCCGGGTGGCATTCCGAGTCATGTCGCGCCCGAGACGCCGGGCTCTATTAATGAAGGTGGAGAGCTTGGTTACTCCCTGGCACATGCGTACGGCGCCGCATTCGACAATCCCGACTTGATCGTTGCGTGCGTAGTCGGGGACGGCGAGGCGGAAACAGGGGCCCTGGCCGCCAGCTGGCACTCGAACAAATTCCTGAATCCCGTCCACGATGGAGCGGTGCTTCCTATCCTCCACCTGAACGGCTACAAGATCGCCAATCCAACGGTGCTCGCGCGTATCAGTCGCGAGGAACTGGACCAGTTGTTTCGCGGATACGGCTACAATCCGTATGTCGTCGAAGGCAGCGAACCCGACGAGGTGCACCAGATGCTCGCTGCGACACTCGACACAATTGTCGGAGAGATCAAGGAGATACAGACCCGAGCACGCTCCGAAGGTTTTACCAAACGGCCTCGGTGGCCGATGATCATTTTTCGCACACCCAAAGGATGGACGGGGCCCAAGGTCGTCGACGGGCTCCCCGTAGAAGGTACCTGGCGCTCACATCAGGTCCCGCTCGCTGAACTGGCCGAAAAACCCGAACACCTGACACTACTCGAGCAATGGCTCAGGAGTTACCGTCCCGACGAGCTGTTTGACGTGAACGGTTCACTGATGCCCGAGCTCGCCGAGCTCGCACCCACGGCTCACCGGCGAATGGGAGCCAATCCGCATGCGAACGGCGGACTGCTGCTTCAGGACTTGACCATGCCCGATTTCCGGGACTACGCCATCGCCGTTCCCACGCCTGGCACCGTGGTGGCGGAAAGCACGCGGATCATGGGCGAGATGATTCGGGACGTCATCACGCTTAACTCGGAGAGCCGCAATTTTCGCGTGGTGGGGCCGGACGAGACCGCGTCGAACCGCTTGACCGCGCTTTTCGACGTCACCACTCGCGTATCAACCGCCGACATTCTGAGCACGGACGACCACATCTCTCCCGACGGCCGTGTGATGGAGGTGCTGAGCGAACATCTCTGCCAGGGGTGGCTGGAAGGTTATCTCCTCACGGGCCGTCACGGCCTGTTTTCCTGCTACGAAGCGTTCATCCACATCGTTGACTCGATGTTCAATCAGCATGCTAAGTGGCTCAAGGTCACCCGTGACATTCCATGGCGGCGGCCAATCGCATCCCTGAACTACCTGCTCTCGTCCCACGTCTGGCGCCAGGATCACAACGGCTTCACGCACCAGGATCCAGGGTTCATCGATCTCGTGGTGAACAAGAAAGCGGACATCGTGAGAGTGTATCTGCCGCCGGATGCCAACACCCTGCTCTCGGTGACCGACCATTGCTTACGGAGCCGTCATTACGTCAATGTCATCATCGCGGGCAAACAGCCAGAGCTGCAGTGGCTGGACATGGATGCCGCCATCAGGCACTGCGCGGCGGGCCTTGGCATCTGGACATGGGCGAGCAACGATGACGGAAACGAGCCCGATGTCGTGATGGCCTGCGCCGGCGATGTGCCGACGCTGGAAACGCTGGCCGCCGTCAAGATTCTCAGAGCGCTCGTGCCTGATCTGAAGATCCGTGTCATCAACGTTGTCAACCTGATGACGCTTCAGCCTCAGAAGGAGCACCCGCACGGCCTGAGCGACGAGGCATTCGACGCGCTTTTTACGCGCGACAAGCCCATCATCTTCGCCTTTCACGGTTATCCGTCTCTGATCCATCGCCTCACGTATCGGCGGACAAATCACCCGAACATTCACGTGCGCGGATACAAGGAGGAAGGCACGACGACTACGCCCTTTGACATGGCCGTCCTGAACGATCTCGACAGGTTTCATCTGGCCGGTGACGTGATCGATCGCGTACCGGGTCTGGCCTCGCACGCCGTTCATGCAAGACAGTTTCTCGGGGAGAAGCTGGCGGACCACAGTAGTTACATCCGCAAGTACGGAGAGGACATGCCGGAAATCCTGAATTGGACATGGGGCGCCACCGATTCATGACCGCGAGTCAACCGACAGCCACCGTGTGCGCAGGTGTCGCCGATGGCATCTGCTACGCCAGCCCCCGTCGAGGCATCTTTACTCTTTGTTCCTTTCCGGTGAACCGGTTGCACGGCGTGTCGGCATCGAACGCCTTGAACGCCAATGAGGGACATGATGAAAACGAGCGTGATCGAAG
>JBBREF010000063.1:0-18785 GCA_038203205.1 Gemmatimonadales bacterium
GTCCGAGAGGACGCGGGAGAGTAGGCCGTCGCCGGCACCTTTTAAAAAAGAGGCGTCACTTCTTCTCGAAGTGGCGCCTCTTTTTTGTCGTGTCGCTCGGCGCCTCTCCCCAACGCGCAGCCAGAAGCCGGCTTAAATTCGGCCTTGAAAGGACACGCGGTTCAGGGACCAGAGCTCGACCACTCAAGCCAGATCATCGCGCATCACTGAACCGATGCAAGATATGCCTGGGCGGATGAGGAATGTCCGACAGAGTAAACGACGCTGCGCGAGTCAGGTGAAAATGCGAGCTGTCCTACCGAGGCATAAACGTTATTGATCGGAGCGACCTTGGCAACCGCGACGCGCTGCAGTTTGCCGGTTTCAATGTAGACCGAGTAGACGACGTTTTCAGGCGGGGGAGTATTCGAAAAAACATCGGCGCGCAACGTCGTGAACGCGAACCGTTTGCCGTCGCGGGACAACGCCATCGGCCAATCCCCGATCGGCTCGCCTGCTCTGAGGTCGCCGAGCTTCACGAGTACAGTCGAAGCACCCGTGTCGATGTTCACGAGAGCAACGCCCCCCTCGGTCCGGACCAGAACTTCAAGTCCCCGCGCTCCCCAGAAAAAATTTCCTGCGCCAGCCGGTACTTGGATAACTCTTGACGACCCGTTATGCAGAGCGACGATCGTGAACGAATTTCCTCCGGTGCTACACACGAGACTCTGCCCATCCGGGGAAAAGACGCGGGGATCGACGCATCCGCTGCCAATCGTCCGGCTCGCCTGACTGGCGGCATCATACACGTTCAGCGAACCAGCCGCAGAAACGTAAGCTGCTCCACGCGAATCTGGCGTCGAGAGTATGCCGGACGACATCGGATCGCTTGCGACGCCAACGACAGGAACCCCGGGAACAATATGGAAATAGTCGGCCTTGCCAAAAGCCATCTTCGAAAGTGCAAAGTAGATCTGATTCCCGTCGGGTGATATCTCGAGGTTCCTATAACCGCTATACCCGACATTTCCTCCGATGTGAAGAGTACGTATCGACTGACCTGAAATGCGCAGCGCGCGAATCTCCGTGATGCGCTGCACAATCGACTCGTCATGGTACACGATCTCTTCGGAATCTCTCCAGCGAAGTTTGCTGTTGACCGTAATGTATGGAATCGTAAGAGGTTGACCGCGGTTCTCAGGATATGGGTCCGTAATCGCGAAGGGGGATGTGGGGGTGGGGGCGGCGCCCTCACTGCCCCCGCATCCTGCCACCATCACGACCAACACGCACTGGTACAACGCACAGTGGCTTGGCGCGATTCGACGGAGTGCCATAGGACTCCCTCCGGCAGTTACAGAAAGTGTTCCGCAAGCGCCCGTTCGGCGATCACCGTGAACAGTAGAGGAACCACCGCGTCTGGTCAATGAGCGTTTGGCCGACAAGGCCCCAGGGTCCCGCTCGATCCAGGAATTAGATTTGAACATGACCAAAGCCGGTATCGTGACAGTCGCAGGAAAGCCGAACGCGGGAAAGTCCACCCTCCTCAATCGCATCATCGGACAGAAGCTCGCCATCACGAGCCAGAAGCCTCAGTCCACCCGCGACCGCGTCGTCGGGATCCACACGACTGCCGACATGCAGATGATCGTCTTCGACACGCCCGGACTCCTCGCACCGAAATACGAGCTCCAGACTGCAATGCGCTCGACCGCAATAAAGGCACTCGAGGATGCGGACGTAATCGTATATCTGGCAGACGCTTCCGATGGCCCACCTCCGCCACTGCGTGAAGCAGCTGGGCTCAAGCACGACCTGAAGGCACCAATCATCGAAGTGCTCAACAAGAGCGACATGCTTCCCGAATCCCGCAAGAGGGAACTCGCCGAAGCTCGTCCCGATGCACTCTTCGTATCCGCGAGAACAGGCGACTCGGTCGACGACCTCGTCCTGCGCATCGGCACCTTCCTTCCCGAAAGCCCATTTCTCTATCCTGACGACGACGTAAGCACTCAGTCAGTCAGGTTCTTCGTGGCTGAGATGATCAGGGAGACCGTGCTCGAGCAACTCCACGATGAAGTCCCTTACAGCGTCGCCGTCGGCATCGAAGAGTTCCGCGAAGGACGCTCTCCGTTGTACATTCGGGCGGTCATCTACATCGAGCGGGAAAGCCAGAAGCGCATCATCATCGGCGCCAAGGGAGCCCGCATTCGCGAAATTGGTCAGGAAGCGCGCAAAAAAATCGAAGGGTTCGTCGGTGAAAGCGTGTATCTCGATATGTGGGTGAAAGTTCTCCCGAACTGGCGTCGAAGTACGTCTGCCCTCGAGCGGTTTGGATATCAACCTGGAAAGGAAAATCGATCATGAGTGTGGATCCGCAACTGCTGGAGATTCTTGTCTGCCCCAGCTGCAAGGGCGAACTCGACTACCGCGAGTCAGAAAACGTCCTCGTGTGTCGCAATTGCTCGCTCTCCTACCCGGTCCGTGATGACATCCCGATCATGCTGATCGACGAGGCAACCCAGCTGGCCAAGTGAAAGCCGGATCGCCCTCTGTCTTTGCAATGAGGCGACTCCGCAGATTATCGATAGTTGCAGCCGTTTCACTGGCAACCGGGGTGGCCCCGCAGGCAGCGTTTGCCCAGGGATCGAGCAGTGATGGCGCACTGTTTCTCCTGCTCCCTGTCGGCGCGCAAACTGTCGGCATGGGCCAGGCAACTGTCGCCGAACGCCTCGGCAGCGAGTCGATCTGGTCCAACCCATCGGCAATCGCGCGACACGAGAAGCGAGAGGCGGCAATTCACCATTCAGAGACTATCGCTGCACGCGGCGACGTCATCTCAGTCCTGCTTCCTTATAGGTCAGTTGGCGTATTTGCGGTTTCGGTGAACGTGCTCGACTTCGGCAATCAACAGATCACCGATGGCGGCGGAACTCCAGTCGGTCTCGTACTCCCGCGCAATCTGCTCTTCGCTGGTACGTTCGGCGCGTCGGTAGGCGAGTACCTGAGCCTGGGCATGACCTACAAGCGGCTGCAATATCGAGTCGACTGCTCGGGCCAGTGCGCGAATGTGACCACGTTCAGCGCGACTTCCAGTGCCGTTGACTTCGGTGCCCAATTCGACATCCCTGGCGATAGCGCATTCCGGGTCGGTGCCGCCGTCAGAAACATCGGGACCCGTCTCCAGATCAACGACCAGGAACAGGCAGATCCGCTGCCTACCCGCATGGAACTTGGTCTCTCTTACAGGGTGGCGGCAGTGCAGCGGTACGTCTCGGATATCGATCTTCGCCTGGCGGGGGACATCGTCGCAACGGAAACTGTCGATGACCCATCTGCCAGGATCGGCGCAGACCTCGCGTATCAGAAAACCATGCACCTGCGGGCCGGCTACATCGCAAACGACACCGACGGCGCGAAGGCCGCAATCGGATTCGGGCTCGGGACTGGTCGCCTCCTGTTCGATATTGCGCGAACTTTCGGCGGTCTCTCGGAGGACGCGGGCAAGACACCGGCATACGTCTCCCTTCGTTTCACGTTCTGATGTTCCCCGGCCCAACGCCGCGGCACGTGGTGTCGCGCGGATTTGCGTATTTCAGCGTCATGCTCCTGTTCCTGTGGGGCACGATAAGCGAGGCCCAACAGCATGTTGCAGCCCGCTCCGGAGTTTCTGGCGATCCTGCTCCGAGTCCGGGCCTGGCGGTCGACGACAACCGATTCAAAGCGCCGCGCACCACGCCACGGTCGACACTCGGCGTCACTTTCGCGTCTGCGGCGGTACCGGGAGCGGGCCAACTTCTACTGCGGCAGCGGCGCGGTGTGGCTTATCTTCTCTTCGAGGCTGCGGGGCTCGCCTATTACGTCTCGCAGTCGAGCGACGGTCGACGCCAGAGAGACTTGTACAAAGACATTTCGCGGAGGGTGGCCAGGTCGGCGTTCATGCCGAATGGGCCCGTCGGCGACTGGGATTACTACGAGCGCATGGAAAAATTTGGCAGCAGCGGCAGATTCGATGTTGTGCCGGGAGACGCAGTCGACCCCGAGTATGATGAGCAGACCTACAACGGGGCTGTATGGGCCCTCGCTCGTCAGACTTTCTGGCGCGACCCGGAGACACCGCCGGCGACCGGGTCGACCGAGTATGGTCTCGCTATCGCGTTCTACTCGGACCGAGCCGTGCGGCCCGAAATGGCTTGGTCATGGGCGGGCGAGCCAGAGGCTTACCAGCAGTTCCGAGGCGCGATTTCGGGAAGCAACTCTGCTTTTCGGAGTGCAACTACATCGGCGAGTGTCATCATCGCGAATCATTTTCTCAGCGCTATCGACGCTTACGTGTCGGCGCATCTCGAGGCACGTCAGCATGCGGATGGATCGGTGTCCGTGCGTGGCTCAATTCCTTTCGGGTATTGAGCGAAGCGCCGATCATCGCTCTATTTGTTTTGACGCGAGAAGGTTGCGGTTCCCGATGCTCTTGCGTCCTGTGTTTAGCGGGGCTCCGGGATATGCCGGCATCGCGTCGAACTTCTACTGACCGCAACACCTGACCAGCCGGAGTGACGGATGAGCCCGACGATGTCGGCCCCAGCGATGATCGTATTTTCCTCCGGCGGTGCGCCGTTGCCGGTTGGACTGGAGACCTGGCTCAAAGCTCAGCCGTCGCCCCGGCTTTCTGTGTCATCTGGTGATGAGCTGATGGCAATTGCGCTCAGGAGCCGCCCGCGGTTGCTGATCTTTGACGCAAGACTCGACAGCGGGGAAGTGCTGGCCGCCTGTCGGAGGCTCAAGAACGATTCGTACACGGGAATCGTTCCGGCGTTCGTTATCTCCCCATCCGATCCTCCATCGATGACGGCTTCATTCGACGGTGGGGCCGACGAGGTGGTAAGCGAGAGCACCGAGGCCGGCGAAGCGGTCAGGCGGATCGAGGTACTTCTTTCAAGATCTGACAGAGATCTGGGGGTGCATCCTTCGACCAGGCTTCCTGGAGCCGGGGCTATCGAGGCAGAGATTGGCGCTCGCCTTACCGGCTCGGATCTCTTTGCCGTGTGCTACGCCGACCTCGACCACTTCAAGGAATACAACGACCGTTACAGCTATAATGAAGGGGACCGCGTCATCAGGATCCTCGCGATGCTGCTGCACGACGTCGTCAAGGGGACGTGCGGTGAGGCCGCCTTCGTCGGGCACATTGGCGGCGATGATTTCATTTTTATCATCCCATACGAGAGAGTTGCCGATATTTGTGGTGAGATAACTTCGGTCTTTGACTTGCTGGTACCGTATCAATATTCCGAGCCTGATCGCCGAGCCGGTTATTTTTTTGGCAAGGACAGGCGCGGTGTGCTCGACAGGGTTCCACTGATGACGCTTTCCATTGGTGTTGTGAGCAACGTTCAACGTACCTTTAGGGAGCCGCGCCAGGTGAGTCGGCTGGCAACGGAGATGAAGACATACGCCAAGTCACTGACTGGTTCCGTATATTCGATCGACAGGCGGACGGATGATCGTCCGCCATTGTTTAGCGCAGTGACAAAGACAGAGGGTGGAGACAGGTAATGAACGTCAGTTGTCCGCAATGCTCGACAGTGTACAGGGTCGATCCCGCGAAGGTTCCTGAAGGCGGCGTGCGCGCCCGTTGCTCCACTTGCAGTGGCGTGATAGCGGTCGGTGTCACGGCATCGCCGGTGGCCCGACGCGCGACACCAGCCCAAGCCCTTGAGTCGGCGTTCGGCTCGCGCCCGCCGGTGCCTGGTCCGTTTATTCCCAGTCATCCGCGTGCCTCTACGCCGGCGCGCCCTACACCGGCGCGAGCGACCCC
Source organism: Gemmatimonadales bacterium (assembly GCA_038203205.1). Taxonomy (GTDB): domain Bacteria; phylum Gemmatimonadota; class Gemmatimonadetes; order Gemmatimonadales; family Gemmatimonadaceae; genus UBA4720. Next base: position 5,798 of record JBBREF010000063.1, read on the forward strand.
GGCGCGCCCTGCACCGGAGCGCCCTACACCGGAGCGCCCTACGCCGGCGCGGGTTGCAACTCCTGCGGCGAACGCGCCGACACTTGGAGCATCGCTTCCACCGCTTCGGACGACTCCGAAATCTGACTGGCCGTCCATAGCGACGCCTCCGGCTCCTGTTCCCGCGCCGATCTCTGTCCCGGCAGTTACGCCGGCCCCGCCCGAACGCGCGGCGGAGATACCGACAGCCTCATACTCTGCTCAGTCGTCTGCTACCGCTCCAGCAAGCAGGCGGCCGATCAACCCGTTTCTCGCACGCGACCCGAGCCTCCGCGCAAAGAGGCTCGCACGCGCTCTCGTTTCCGACATGGTCGCCTACTATCCGGCGAAACATTCGGAAGGACTGGAAAAGGGAACGCTGAAGGAGCTCTTCCGGGACGAAATCAAAAAGAGCTACGACGAATATGTCGCGCAGGTAGGTGCCGATTTCGCGCGCACCACGACGCACTTTCAGGAATCGCTGAACGAAGTGCTCGGCGCCGGCAAGAAGATTTTCTAGGAACTGGGAAATGGGAATGGGAGACAGGAACGGAGAGAGAATCCGGGCACTGGCGAGCGCATCGCAGCGTCTCGTCGAAGTGCGGAGGTATCTTTGACATCGAAGGCAAGCGGGAGATACTGAGGGCGCACGAGGCGCGGATGTCCGAGGCGGATTTCTGGAATCGGCAGGAGTCGGCGCAGGTGGTTTTGCAGGATGTGAAGTCGCTGCGAGGCTGGATCGAGCCGTATGACAAGCTCTCCGCCCGCGTAAGCAGCGCTGAAGAGCTCGATGAACTTCTGCACGCATCCCCTGACGATGAGATGGACAGAGATCTCGATCAGGAGCTGCAAGCGATCGAGTCTGAGATCGATTCATTTGAGCTCAAGACGCTGCTTCGCGGCGAAGATGATTTCCGCGATGCTCAGCTCGAGATAAGCGCCGGTGCTGGTGGCACCGAAGCGCAGGACTGGGCTGAAATGCTGATGCGTATGTATACGAGATGGGCGGAGCGAAAGGGATTCGAGATGGAGATCCTCGATGAGAGCCAGGGCGAAGAAGCGGGCATCAAGGGCGCTGTGATCGAGATTCGCGGGCAGTATGCCTATGGTTTTCTGCGCCCCGAAGCCGGCGTGCACCGTCTCGTCCGGATTTCGCCGTTCGATTCCGCCGCGCGGCGGCATACGAGCTTCGCTTCAGTGTTCGTATATCCTGTCGTGAACGAGGAGATCAACATCGAGATTCGCGACGAGGACCTGCGGATTGACGTGTATCGGGCGTCGGGTGCAGGCGGTCAGCACGTCAACAAAACGAGCTCGGCAGTTCGCATTACGCACATTCCGACAAACACCGTCGTTGCCTCGCAGGCGCAACGTTCCCAGTTCAAGAACAAGGCGCAGGCAATGCAGATGCTCAAGAACAAGCTGTACCAGGCAGAAATCCAGCGTCGCGATGATGAGAAAGCAAAGCTTGACGCGAACAAGCAGGACGTCAGTTTCGGGAGCCAGATCAGGAGTTACGTGTTTCAGCCCTACACTATGGTCAACGATCACCGCACCGAGCTCAAGATGGTCGACGTCCAGAAGGTCATGGACGGCGGCATCGATCCGTTCATACAGGCATACCTGAAGCGGCACACCGGCGGGGCGAACGAGTGAGCGACGAACTCAACTTCGTGCTGAGAGCGCGCAGGGAAAAGCTTGATGCACTGCGTGCGTCAGGCGTGAACCCGTTCGCTTATTCATATCAGCGAACTCACACCACGATAGAGGCGCAGGCGCTGATGCCGCCGAAGGTGGAGTCACCGGACGCAAATGCGCCTGAAGGCGAAGGTCCGGGCGTCTCACTCGCCGGCAGAATCATTGCGTGGCGCGCGCATGGCAAGACTGTGTTTGCGCATCTTGCCGATTCGGCGGGACGGATACAGCTGTACTTCAGGAAGGACCAGCTTGGCGACGAACAGTTTTCGATCCTTCAGCATCTCGACCTCGGCGACATCATCGGCGTGTCGGGGCCGCTGTTTCGCACTCGAACGGGCGAGACGACGGTGCGGGTTGAAAGTTTCGAGCTTTTGGCGAAATCGCTGCGCCCGCTTCCTTTCGGCAAGGAAGAAGTTGTCGACGGCGAGATTATGAGACATTCGGGTTTCGCCGATGCGGAGCAGCGATACCGCCAACGTTATGCTGATCTCGCAGTTCATCCCGAAGTACGCGCCCTCTTCATCGCGCGCTCGCGCATGATCACGACTGTAAGGTCGTTTCTCGACGAGCTTGGCTTCCTCGAGGTCGAGACGCCGGTTCTCCAGCCCCTCTATGGAGGAGCTGCCGCCCGCCCTTTTACTACGCATCACAACGCGCTGGACATGCCGCTCTTTCTTCGGATAGCGGACGAACTGTACCTGAAGCGTCTTGTTGTTGGCGGCTTTGAAAGAGTTTACGAGATCGGGCACGACTTCAGGAACGAAGGGATTGACCGCACTCACAATCCTGAGTTCACGATGCTCGAGTTCTACGAGGCATACGCGGACTACGAGAGAATGATGAGCAGGGTAGAGTCTCTGATGACGCGGGTTTCCGCTGCGCTCCGCGCGCTCCCGGTGATTGGTGACGCCGTTCCTGAGTTGTCTCCACCGTTTCCGCGCATCGAATGGGTGCCGTCGCTGAATGCGGCCGCGGGACGTGACGTCATGGCCTCTAGCGATGCCGAGCTCGTCGAGCTCGCGCGGCGCGTTGGTGTCAGCCATCCTGAAGTGTTGAGTCGACCCAAGCTGATCGACGAGATATTTCAGGAGCTCGTCGAGTCGAAGATCACGACGCCGACGTTCGTCATCGATTATCCCGTCGAGCTGTCGCCACTTGCGAAGCCGAAGCGTGGCAATCCGGAGCTTACGGAGCGCTTTGAATTGTTCGCAAATGGACGGGAGCTGGCGAATGCGTTCAGCGAGCTCAATGACCCCGTGGACCAGCGGCAGCGGCTCGAGGGCCAGGACCGGCTCAGGGACGCGGGCGATCTTGAAGCCTCCGGGGTAGATGAGGATTACCTCAAGGCGATGGAATACGGTATGCCTCCAATGGGCGGCGTAGGTATCGGTATCGATCGCCTGTTCATGTATCTCACTGGTACGCAGTCGATACGTGACGTAATTCTCTTCCCGACGATGCGGCCCGAATGAACAGACTCGAGTTTTCCATAGCGTGGAGATATTTGCGGAGCCGGCGCGGTTCGCGTCTCCTTTCATTGATAAGTGTCATCGCCATCGGTGGCGTGCTCGTCGGCGTGAGCGCGTTGATTCTCATAATCGGGGTGATGAATGGGTTGCAGCGGGATCTTCGGGAGAAGATTCTCGTCGGCAGTCCGGATGTCAGGGTTCTCAGCTACGGTGAGGATCTCAAGATCGACGACTGGAGAACGGTTCTCGACAAGGTCAAGAAACAGCCAGGCGTTGTGGCCGCCGCTCCGTTTGTGCTGGTCGAAGGAGGGATGAACGCAGGGCACGATTATGCCGGTGCTGCGTACGTAGTCGGGATGTTGCCGGAGACGCGCGGAGTTCCCGAAGTCACGACGATACGCCAGCACGCGACGTCTGGCGACTTCCGCTTTGCCAGTAGCGATGGGCAACAACGAGGCATTGTGCTCGGAAAGCTCGTCGCCTCCCGCTACAATGCATGGCCTGGCGACAAGATCAACCTTGTGTCGATCGCCGGAGTAAAACCAAATGCGGTGACCGGTGGGTTCGTCCCTCGCATCTTCCAGTTCGAGGTCACCGGAATAGTTGAAACGGGCATGTACGAGTACGACAACGCGTACGTGTACATCGCACTGGACAAGGCGCAGGAGTTCGCGGCGCTTGGCGAGGGAGTCACTGGCATCGAAGTAAAATCGAAGAACCGGTGGGAGGCCTCTGCGGTGGCCGAGCGCATCACTGCATCGCTGGGGTGGCCTTACCGCACTGTCGATTGGCAGGAACAGAACCGGTCACTGTTTCAGGCGCTCAAGCTCGAGAAGCTCGGCATGGGCGTGATTCTGCTCCTCATCGTCATGGTCGCTGCGTTCAATATCGTCAGCACGCTCACGATGGTGGTCGCCGACAAGACACGTGAGATCGGTATCCTGAAGGCGATGGGGCTGCCGTCGAAGTCGATCCGCCGTGTATTCCTTGCACAGGGCATCGTGATCGGGCTGGTTGGAACAGCGCTTGGGCTTCTGCTGGGATTCGGGGGAGCAATCGCGCTCGAGAAGTACAAGTTCATTCCGCTCGATCCCTCGATCTATTTCATCGATCACTTGCCTGTAGCAACTGAGATCCGCGACATCGTCTGGATCGTTCTGGCGAGTGTCCTTACCGCGGCGGCAGCGACGCTGTATCCCGCAATTCAGGCATCGCGTCTGTACCCGATCGATGCGATAAGGCACGAATAAATGGCGGTCCTTGAGGCTCACGACCTTCACAAGTCGTACATCGGCGGCGACGGCGGCGCCATCAACGTTCTAAGTGGCGTCGATCTGACAGTAAGCCCTCGAGAGATGGTTGCCGTGGTCGGCGCCAGCGGCGCCGGAAAATCGACGTTGCTGCACGTGCTTGGCGCACTCGACAAGCCGAGCCGCGGCTACGTCGTCATCGGCGGCGAACCGATCCACGGGTTGAACGAGGAAAAACTCGCCGCGCTGCGGAACAGATCCGTTGGATTCGTGTTTCAGTTTCACCATCTGCTTCGCGAGTTCTCGGCGCTGGAGAACGTGATGATGCCGCTCCGAATATCGGGAAAAACGGCGGCCGGGGCCCGGAGCCGCGCGCAGGAGCTGCTGGCGCGCGTCGGACTCAGTGCAAGGATGCATCACCTGCCATCGGAGCTGTCCGGCGGTGAGCAACAACGCACGGCAGTTGCACGCGCGCTGTCAATGGATCCGAAGATCGTGCTCGCTGACGAACCTTCGGGGAATCTCGATCTCGCAAACGCGCAGATGTTGCACGAGTTGCTGAGCGAAGTTGTCAACGACCTGGAGATCGGGATGGTGGTAGTGACGCACAATCGTTCCCTCGCGGCGCGCGCGAGCCGGGTGTTGCTTCTTGAAGGGGGAACGTTGTCGGAAACAGCGGTATCCGAAGCGATGGTGTAGAAGAGTGTTGCGGGACGCTCGGAAAGGGCGTCCCTGTCCGGGGGGAGTAGTATGATCTGCGACGTGTGCAAGGAAGGGGACGCTGTTATTCAGCTCACCGAAATAGAGGGCACGGGCGTGCGCCTGCTGCACCTCTGTGAGCGCTGTGCCGCCGAGCGCGGCGTGGAGACGACAGCTGCGCCGAAGCCGCAGATCACTGACTTTCTCCAGAGCGTCCACCAGGCGATGCAGGCAACTCAGGGTGACGCTGCCCGGTGTGCCTTCTGCTCCTCGACGTTTCGCGATTTCCGCTCGACCGGCAGACTCGGTTGCGCCCATTGTTACGATGCGTTCGAGAAAAGCATGCGGGACCTGCTGCGCCGTGTCCACGGAAATTCCCAGCACATCGGCCGACGATATGAATCTCCAGGCAGCGATGTCGTCCCTGATGGCGGCACGGCGAACGAACTTCGTGACAGGCTCCGCCGCGCGATCGAGTCCGAGCAATTCGAGCTCGCCGCCGACATCCGGGACCGTTTGCGAGGCATGGAATAATGCTCGACCTCTCGCTCCTCCCGGACGGTGGGGTCGGATGGCTCGACGCCTCGGGTGATCATCCCGACATCGTAATATCGACGCGCATCAGGCTCGCAAGAAATCTTGAAGGTTATGCCTTCGCGGGACGCGCTCGCGACGGCGAGCGGCTCCGCATTCTTTCCCAGGTCGAGCAGGCGATGTCGGGAATGGGGCCGCGTCAAAGGGGCCTGCTCCTGCGTGTCGACGAGATGCGGGCAGACGACCGGCTACTGCTGCATGAGCGCCACCTGGTGAGCAGGGAGCTGGCGGGGCTCGATCCACAGCGCCCGGTAAGAAGTGGGGCCGCAGTGTACCTCACGCGCGGGACGAGCGTGATGGTAAACGAGGAGGACCACCTCCGGCTGCAGACTATCGAGTCAGGCCTGCGGATTCCCGAAGCATTCGAAGCTGTGAATGCATTGGACTCGGAACTTGGCGAGCGCGTTCCGTATGCGTTTCATCACGAGTTCGGCTTCCTCACCGCGTGCCCGACGAATGCAGGCACTGGCCTTCGTGCTTCAGTCCTGATTCATCTTCCGGGTCTCGTCCTGACTAAAGAGATCGGAAAGGTGCTGGCCGGGCTTCAGCAGGTCGGCCTCACATATCGCGGACTGTACGGCGAGGGCAGCGAGGTCGTCGGCAACTTCTTCCAGATTTCGAATCAGACGACACTCGGACGAACGGAAGGTGAGTTGCTGGAATACCTGACGCGAGTGGTAACCCACGTAATCGAGCGCGAGGAAGAAGCAAGAAAAGTATTGCTTAGAGACGCCGGTTATATTATCGAAGACAAGCTTTGGCGGGCGTATGGAACGCTTCGTTATGCGCGGAGCCTCACATTCGACGAAGTGATGAGCTACCTGAGCAGCGTTCGCCTGGCGGTTGGTTTGAACCTGATAAGCGATCTGAGTGTATATACCCTCAACAAGCTCCTGATATTCAGCCAGTCAGCGCACCTGGCTCTTGCCGAAGGGCGCGAGCTGACTACGGGCGAAGCGAATATTGCACGCGCGAAGTACGTGCGCCGCATTCTCGCTGACGATACGGGGTCTACACGATGAACGGCTACAATTTCACCGAACGTGTTCGCAAGGTTCTCGCGATGGCGCGGGAAGAAGCCGAGCGGCTTCGCCACGAATACGTTGGCACCGAGCACATCCTGCTCGGCCTCATACGCGAGGGAGAAGGGGTCGCAGCAGCGGTCCTTCAGAACCTCAGCGTGGACCTCGACGAGATCCAGCAGAAGATCGAGGACACGGTGAAGAAGGGCAAAGCGGCAACTGCCACTGGGCCCGATCTCCCGTATACGTCCCGTGCCAAGAAAGTCCTCGAGCTCGCGATGGCCGAAGCCCGCGACCTCACTCACAACTACGTCGGCACCGAGCACCTGCTGCTTGGCCTGCTGCGCGAAGAAAAGGGCATTGCGGCTCAGGTCCTCACAGACGCGGGCATCAACCTCGATGCAGCGCGCGCGGAGACGCTGCGCCTGCTCGGGACCGACATGCCCCAGACTTCCGGTGGCGCGTCAACGGGCGGCGCCGCGCCAGGGACTGTTCTCGCCGGAAAGGGCGAAAAGAAAAGCAAGACCCCGGCACTTGACCATTTCTGCCGCGATTTGACCCAGCTTGCCGCCGAGGCGCAGCTCGATCCGACGATTGGCCGTGCGAAGGAAATTGAGCGCGTCATGGAGATCCTTACGCGCCGCAAGAAGAACAATCCGGTCCTCATCGGCGAGCCAGGCGTCGGCAAGACGGCGATCGTCGAGGGGCTTGCCCAGCTGATCGCAAATGCTGAATGCCCGGACAGTCTGCGCGAGCATCGCGTGCTCTCGCTCGACATGGCGGCGGTCATCGCCGGCACGAAATATCGCGGCCAGTTCGAGGAGCGCCTCAAGGCCGTAATGAACGAGATAGCGCAGAACAAGAACATCATCCTCTTCATCGATGAGCTTCACACGCTCGTCGGCGCAGGTGCTGCCGAAGGCGCTATCGACGCTAGCAACATGCTCAAGCCTGCGCTTGCGCGGGGCGAGCTTCAGTGCGTCGGCGCTTCGACGCTCAATGAATATCGCAAGTACATCGAAAAGGACGGTGCACTCGAGCGGCGCTTCCAGACGGTGATAGTCGAGCCGCCTTCAGTCGACGAGACCGTCGAGATACTCAAGGGGCTGAGAGTGAAGTACGAGGATCATCACAAGGTGACGATCCCCGACTCCACGCTGCTTGCAGCGGCGAAGATGTCAGAGCGATACATCACCGACAGGTTCCTGCCGGACAAGGCAATCGACGTTATCGACGAAGCTGGGGCGCGCGCGCGCCTCGCGACTCAGGCTCCACCGCCGGAAGTCACCGCGCTCAAAGCGCAGCTCGATGGAGTGAACACCGAGAAAGAAGCGGCTGTACGCGACCAGAACTTCGAGCGCGCCGCATCGCTGCGCGACAGCGAGCGCGAGCTTCAGGGCGAAATACGCCGCAAGCAGGAAGAGTGGGAAAAGCATCGCCAGTCCCATCGTCCGGTCCTCGGCGAGGAAGAAGTTTCATTCATCGTGAGCCGGTGGACGGGCATACCGGTGATGCGGCTTCAGGAAGCGGAGACTGCGCGCCTTCTTCGCATGGAAGACGAGCTGCACGCGTCAGTGGTCGCGCAGGAGGAAGCGATCAGGGCGCTCGCCCGCTCAATTCGCCGAAGCCGTGCCGGCCTCAAGGATCCCAATCGTCCCATTGGTTCATTCATCTTCTCAGGTCCGACGGGCGTCGGAAAGACCGAGCTTGCCCGGTCGCTCGCAAAGTTCCTGTTCGCTGACCCAAGCGCGCTCATCCGCGTGGATATGAGTGAGTACATGGAGAAATTCAGCGTCTCGCGCCTGATCGACGCGCCGCCGGGATACGTCGGCTACGAGGACTCCGGCACCCTGACCAAGGCCGTGCGACGCAAGCCGTACAGCGTCGTACTCCTCGATGAGATCGAGAAGGCGCATCCCGATGTCTTCAACATCCTGCTCCAGGTTCTCGACGAGGGTCACCTGACCGACAACTACGGCCGCGTGATCGACTTCAAGAATACGGTGGTGATCATGACGTCGAATGTTGGCGCGCGTGATATCACCAAGGGCCGCTCGATGGGCTTTGCGAGCCCGGACGGTCGCAACAGCTTTGAGAGAATTGCGGAGAAGGTGAAGGAAGAGATGACGCATGTCTTCAACCCGGAGTTCCTCAACCGGCTCGATGACGTCATCGTTTTCCACCCGCTTTCCGAGGAGCACATCGGGCAGATCGTCACGATTCTCCTCGGGCAGGTACAGAAGCGACTCGGCGACGAAGAGTTGACGCTCAAGCTCACCGAGCCAGGTGCTACCTTCCTCGTCAAGCACGGGTACGACGAGAAGTTCGGTGCCCGGCCTCTCAAGCGCGCGATTCAGCGCTTCATCGAGGACCCGCTCTCCGAGAAGATACTCCTTGGAGAATTCGCCAAGGGTGATGAGATCGAAGTTGATGTCGCTGCCGAAGGGGACAAGCTGGAGTTCACGGTCCTTACTAGCACCAGTAAGGCATCTTAGCCGACGGTAGCCGGAACACGGCGGACCGCGACAGTGTTGCATAAGCAACTACTTTCGCGGTTCGTTTGTCTAACCTGAGGCACCCTACGGGGCCCCCAGGGCCGAAAACCGCGACCGGCCCTTCGGGACTCCACTCATATATATTTCAACGATGCAAAAGTATGTTGTTTCCCTGCTGGCCCTCATGGCGGCAGGGTCTCCTGTTTTAGCCCAGGGCGACGCGCCTGGAGCCTGCACCACTCCCGATACCGTGGCGGTTTCGGGAAACGTGCGGGTAAGCGGCGAGACAATCCGGGCCGCAGCCGGAATCGCACCGCGTACGACGCTGAACTTCCGGGACGTGCAAAGGGCCATCAAGGCACTCTTCGCGACCGGGCAGTTCGACGACATTCGCATCATGTGCTCGGTCCCTCCGGCAACCCCGCGCGTATCGCTGACCATCGAGGTCACGGAGCGACCTGTGCTGTCATCGTACACGGTGACCGGCGCTGACCGGATCTCTCCCAAGGATGTCCGTGAGCGGCTCACACTCGTTACCGGCAGGGCGCTTGATCCAGCGGCGCTTGCACTTGCCGTCGAGCGTGCCGATTCGCTGTACGAGTCAAAGGGATACTACCTCGCCAGAATCAACGTCGACTCTATTCCCGAGGCCGACAACAAGATCAGGATCGCGTTCAATGTCGAGGAAGGACGCCGGCTCGCAGTGTCCGGTCTTCGGGTCACTGGCAACACCCGTGTTCCATCCGATGACATCGCTTCGGCGATGGAGTCAAAACCCGAAGGGTTCTTCTGGTTCCGGAAGGGCGAATTCGATGACTCCAAATACGCAGCAGATCTCGCCGAGCGTATTCCGGCACTCTACTCGAGCCGCGGGTTCATCGATTTCCGAATCGTCAGCGATTCGCTGATCGTCGACCGCGAGGCAGGTAAAGCCGTCATCGATCTCACCGTGAGCGAAGGTCCCAGGTATCGCATCGGAAGCTTCGAGGTTCTCGGCAACCGGCGCTTCTCGACGACCGAGATCGAACAGTATTACCCGTTCGGCAACGAGACCCAGACGCTCACGCAGCGTGCGGCAGGACTCATACGCGGCTCCTACAACAATCCCGCGGGGACGTTCGATGCGGCGAAGTGGGACGACGGCGAATCGAAGTTGCGCGACGCATACAATGACGAGGGTTACATCTACGCGCGCATCAGGCCTGTAGTCGAGCGCCAGCCGGGCGGAGATTCAGTCCGCGTAGTGAACCTGCGCTGGGAGATTGACGAAGCCAGTCCGGCAATAGTGAACCGGATCGACATCGAGGGGAATGATTTCACCTACGAGTCGTGCATCCGCGAGCAGGTTGTGCTTGCTCCCGGGCAGGTGTTCAATCGCAACTACCTGCTTCGCAGCTATCAGAATATCTCCAACCTGAACTTCTTCGAATCGCCGATGCCGGCGCCGGAAACCCGCCCGGTGGGCGACCAGGGTGATGTCGACATCATCTTTCGCGTGAAGGAGAAGCGTACCGGCAACGTGAACTTCGGTGCGTCGACTGGGCAGGGAACAGGCATCGGCGGATTCATCGGGCTCGACCAGCCGAATCTGCTTGGCCGCTGCAAGCGTGCGCAGTTGCAGTATCAGTTCGGCCGCTACATCAACGACTTCAACACGACGTACACCGATCCCAACATCCGCCAGACTCGTATCTCGGGAAGCCTGACCGCCTACCATACGGCTTCGCGCTATACGATTGCCGACCTCGGACGCACGACGCGCACAGGCGCCCAGGTGCAGGTTGGTTTCCCGGTTCCGAACTCGCTCTATAGCCGGATACTCGTTTCGTACGGCGGCGAGGGAGTTTCGTATGGCGGCGAGGGGCTGCTGTCGACGGTAGAAGATCGTTGCGAGAACTGCTTCAGGTCGACTCTTGGCTTGACGGCGTCGCACGACACCCGACTCGGCCTCCCGTTCGCGGCTGAGGGTGGCTCCCAGACGTTCAACGCTCAATTCAATGGCGGACCGCTCGGTGGAACAGCATCTTTCCAGCGGTACACCACCGAGCTGAAGAGCTACGCCCCGATCGGTGGTATTGGCGTGGCTTCGCTTGGTTCCGCACCGATGACATTTGTGATAGGCCTGACGGCTCGGGGCGGAGCGGTGTTCGGCAACCCCGGCCCGTTTTTCTACAGCCAGTCGTTCGCACTTGGTGGAACGCAATACGGTGAACAACTCCGCGGATATGAGGAATTCTCGATCACGCCAGCGGGGTTCAATCAGTTTGCGGAAGGTGGAAGCGGTGTTCAGCGTACATCGTTTGGAAACGCATTCTTCACAGGTACCGCGGAGCTTGGTCTGCGGGTAAGCCAGTCGCTGTACATAAACTCGTTTTTCGAGGGCGGCAACGTGTGGGACCGCCCGAGTCAGTTCGATCCGACGAGGTTGTTCCGTTCCTTTGGTTTTGGCGCTGCAATCGTGAGCCCGCTCGGACCGATTGGCGTCGATCTAGGGTATGGACTGGATAAGCTCGACATCAATGGCCGCCCGGCACCAGGGTGGAAGTTCCACTTCAAGCTCGGTCAGTTCTTCTAACATTGCTTTCAACATTGGAGTTTTCATGCGTGGTTTGATTCGTGTGGCTTTGTTCGCACTCTTCGTTGGTACAGCGTCGGCCGATGTTGCATCGGCGCAGGCGGCACCGAAGTTCGGCTTCATCAACTCGGCAGCAATCCTTGCGGAGGCGCCAGGGCGCGCCGAGGCGGAGACGCGGTTCAAGAATGAAGTGACTGCTTATCAGGGACAGCTCACCCGCATGCGCGATTCGCTGGAGGCGATGGCCACGGCATTTGAGCGCGATGCACCGCGCCTCGACAGCGCGACGCGCATCACTCGGGCCCGCTCTATTCAGGAGCGCGAGACTGCGTATCAGAACCGTGCGAGGACGCTCGACGAGCAGATGCAGGACCGCCAGGGCGAACTCATTCGCCCGATCATGGAGAACCTCCAGCGAATCATCGAGCAGGTTCGTGCGGAAGATGGATACGCGATGATCTTCGATGTGGCCAACCAGGCGAGCGTGATAGTCGCTGCTGACAAGACTCTCGACATCACACCCAAGGTGCTCGCTCGCGTCAAGGCCGCTCCGGCACCTGCTCCTGTCGCGGCTGGCCCCACGACGCCTCAGCCCGCCGGAGTTACAGCACCGAGGCGGTGACGCAACCAGATTCAGCGGCAAACCCCGTTGGCGGTGAGCGTGCTTGCACTCTCACCGCTTCTGACATAGCGGCCATCTCGGGCGGGGAATTGAGGGGAGATGGCGCCACGCTGGTCGACAGTGTTGCGCCTCTTTCGCGTGCGGAGCGAAACAACCTGAGTTTCCTCGCCGACGGCAGATATTCCCCGATGCTGGCTACGTCCTCGCCGGGCGTGCTGCTGGTCACTCCCGCGCTTGCGGAGTCCGCGGGGAGCGTACCAGCGCGGATCATCGTGGCGCAACCAGCGGCAGCCCTCCTCGAGTTGCTTCCGCGCTTGTATCCGCAGTCGTCGAGCGTGCCGTCGATTGACCCAACGGCACGGATAGGCCGCGGCGCCGTACTCGGCGATCGTGTCACGCTCGATGCATACGCCGTGATCGGAGACGCCGCCGTTGTTGGTGATGATGTCGTTGTCGGCGCCCACTGTGTGATCGGCAGCGGCGTTACGATCGGAAAGGGCTCGCGCCTTTTTCCGCACGTGACCGTCTATTCGGGTGGGACGATCG
>JBBREF010000064.1:0-18691 GCA_038203205.1 Gemmatimonadales bacterium
ATAACGCATGTTCGCGCAGAGCGAGCTTCTATTTCTTGGGGTAACTGCGGAACGGCCACTGCGCAGTTGCGACGTTACCCCAAAAGATGCAACGCCTGAAGATCCGCCCCTGGACCGGTTTCGCGAGAGAGAACTCACGCAACTCGGCAGTTCTCACCCCACTCCCCCTTTTTGTTGTCGTTCCGGTTTGCCTACGCCGCGGTGTCCTTACGGGCCACAAAACTTCGCGATGTCGTCCCCTCGTCTACTATAGAAATCGTCCAACCCTTGTAGCTCTTCCTGAGCTCGGACAGCGACGGCTCGGCATGGCTAGCAATAATCGTATCGACGAGGTGGACCCCTCCGTCCCTGGTCGCGCTCTTGAGAACTTCGATCACCTTCTGCCTCTCGCTCGCCGAGAGGCCGGCGAATGCGGCGGGGGTGCAGACGACGGCGTTGAGCGGCTGGTCGGGTGCCCATTCCTTGAGCTCGACAGGAAGCGCTTCAATCTTGCCGGACAGAAGCGCGGCTTCTTCGGCGTTCAGCGATGACTCGACGATTGACGTTGCACCGTCGATCGCCATCACCGAACAACCCTGGGCGGCGAGATACTTTGCGGCATTCGCCGCACTTGAACCCGCGACGAGCACCCTCGACTCGGCGGGAAGGTGAAATTCCGTTGCGAGGGCGCTGTCAGCGCGAACACCCCAGCGCTCGGGGCGGCGGAAATCCTCGAATTCCTTTAGCCGCTTCAGCTCCTTCTTGCGCCAGGTGCTGTATGAGGGAATGCGCTGGCGTTTCCTGATGATCTTGTCGACTTCGTCGCAAAGCAGCAGCTCGTTCATGGCAAACTGAGGCTGCGAGTGAAGCGAAGCGACGGCGTCGTCGCCAATTTTGAGGAGGGTTGTCCGCGAGATCGACTCTTTGTAGAGCTCGATCTCGTTTTCCACGAATAGGTCGTACTCGTGCCTTAACGAACGTGGTGCAGACTGATCCATCGTGTCGGGTCGGAGGTGATGCGTACTCCGGGCGCGCGCATGGGAAGGTAGAAGATCACGTGCGCCGCGCAAGTGTTTTCTCGAAGGAGTTCAACAAGCATGCCTGAGTTGCCTGAAGTCGAAGAAGCGATGCAGCGGCTGAGAGTCGCTGTTGAAGGAAAGACAATCGCGAAGGCGAAGGCGGTACATCCCGCAATACTTCGACAGTTACCCGACGCTACCACGCGACGATTGCGCCAGCAGAAAATCCTGAGCGTCGAGCGGCGCGGGAAGCATCAACTCATTCGACTCGGCAACGGCTCGACGATTCATGCTCACTTCAGGATGAACGGCGACTGGCTGCTGAGCACTACGGCCAATCAGGTCGACAAGTATACAAGGGCGTGGATCGAGCTCACCGACGGGACGCGTATCGAGCTCAACGATAGCCGGGCCCTGTCCGCCCTTTCGCTGCACGCGAAGGGAGTGAATCCCCTGCCTGACCTCGGTATCGAAGCGAACGACGCGGGGCTGACCGCCATGTATCTCCGGGCTGCACTCAAATCGCGACGCGGTCCGATCAAGCCTGCACTCATGGACCAGAAGGTCATCGCTGGCCTCGGAAACATCTACGCCGCTGAATCGCTGTGGCGATCGAAGATCAGTCCGCGCGCAGTGGCTTCATCATTGAGTGCAGTGCGCCTGGAACGGCTGGTGTCAGCAATTCATGAAGTGCTCGAGGCCGAGAACCGGCCGCCTGGCCGGTATACCGATAAAGAGGGGCGCGAGCGGTTTCAGGTATACGACCGTGAAGGGCTGGCGTGCTCACGGTGTGATTCGAAGATCAAACGAATTCCGCAGGCTGGACGCTCCACTTACTACTGTCCAAAGTGTCAGAGATCGTGAAAAGCGTTGACGGGAGTGTGGTGAGTAACTACTCACCCCACTCCTTTTTGTTTGGCTCCGCAGTCCTCAATCAACCGCCTGCAGCAGCGCCCCTTTGATGTACCCGGTCTCGGGAATCGTCAGAATCTCCGGATGATCGAGCGGCTGGCCGCGAATCTCCCGGATCGCGATTCGCCTTCCACTATCTGCCGCCGCGGCCTCGAGCATCTCGAGGAAGAGAGCCTTCGAGAGATGAAAACTGCAGCTCGCCGTGAAGAGCATCCCGCCCGAAGCGAGAAGCCGCATCGCGCGCATGTTGATGTCCTTATAACCACGAAGCGCGGCGGGGACTGAGTTCCGCGTTTTCGCGAAAGCGGGCGGATCGAGCACGATCGTGTCGAAGCGTGCACCGGCATCCTCTTTCTCACGGAGGAAATCGAACGCGTTGGTATCCACGAAGTCGATGTTGGTGAATCCATTGAGCGCGGCGTTGTGGTGAGCCCTTTCGAGTGCCTGCGCCGACGAATCGAGCGCGATCACACGATCGGCATTGCGGGCAAGGTGCATCGCGAACGACCCGTGATAGCTGAAGCAGTCGAGCGCGACCCCGCGCGCGACTTCGCCAGCCAGCCTGCGGTTTTCGCGCTGATCAATGAATGCTCCTGTTTTCTGACCGGTCCACGGAGCGGCGATATAGCGCACATTGTGCTCGTCGACTTCTATCTCGTGTGGCACATCTCCGTGCAACAGGATCGTCTCGCGCGGGAGTCCTTCCTTGCTTCTCAAAGCCGCGTCATTGCGCGCGAGTATCCCATCCACGCGCAACACGTGAACCAGCGCATCGACGATGTCATCGCGGAAAGTCTCGAGTCCGGCGCTCATCAGCTGAACCACAGCCCACCGGTCGTACCTGTCGACCACAAGTGACGGCAGACCATCCGCCTCACCGTGAACCACCCGCCAGGCATTTGTCACGGTCTCGAGACCTGCGCGTCGACTGACCGCAGATTCGATGCGCGCGCGCCACCAGTCACGATCGATGGGAACTTCGGTGTCGCGCTCGATGAACCGAAGTGAAATCTCGGACCGGGGGCTCCACAATGCCCAGCCGAGGCGGCGATTCCTGCTATCGAGAACCACGACCGCCCCGGCGTCCACCTCGGGCCGCTCGGCCACATCACTCCGGTAAATCCAGGGGTGCCCGGACTCCCAGCGTCTCAGCCCTTTGGTCGTGACCCGTGCAGTGTTGCGCATCTGGAAAATCTAATCCGAAGGGCGTACGCTTCTTGCCTTGGGAGGCGTCATGGTTCGATACATCTCACTTCTGTTCGGCGTTGCGACCGGGGCACTCTTTGTTCGCGAGCGAAGAATTCGCCGCCATATGGAGCGGCTTGGCGCAGCTACGCTCGAGTCGCTTCTTGACGCCGTCGAGGCAAATAACCCCGAAACCGGAGCCCACGTTCGCCGTGTTGCGAGCTTCTCCCTGATTCTGGCGGACGCTGCCGGACTCACTGACCGGGAACGTCACAGGATTGAACGAGTCGCGCTGTTTCATGACATCGGGAAGCTCGACGGCGCGGTGTCCGACATCGTCCATGTCGAGACGAAGCTAAGTGCCGAGGAATGGGAGGCCGTTCGTACTCACCCCCAACGTGGTGCGGATGTCCTCAGTCCCCTTTCCAGCTTCTATCCGGGATTACCCGAAGGCGTTATCGCGCATCATGAGCGCTGGGATGGAACCGGATACCCGAAGAAGTTGAAAGGCAACCAGATTCCTCTATCCGCCCGCATTGTTGCGATCGCAGACACCTTCGACGCCATTACTCACGCGAGGTCTTACAGCCGCGCGAAATCGTTCGAGGCCGCGACGCGACAGATAGGGGAAGGAAGGGAACTTCAGTTCGATCCAGAGCTAGTCGATCTCTTCCTGTTGCCCCCTGTGCTCGAGAGGATCGAAAAGTTCCTGCACGCTGCCCATGCGCCTCGTCGCGCCGGCAACAAACGGCGGAGCAAACGGCCGAACCGCGAGACACCGGACATCAACTTCCGATGGCGGAAGCCAGCTCCGCGGCCGCAGCGCGAGGGTCGCTAGAGCCGAGTATTGAGGCGACCACCGCGACGCCTGCGGCACCGGTTTCGATAACGAGCCTGGCGTTGCCGGCATTGATTCCGCCTATGCCGACAATCGGCAATCCAGTTGCGACAGCCAACCGGAGAAACTCGCCAGTTCCGATTGCCGAGCCCGCGTCGCGTTTGGTGCCAGTGGCGAACACCGGCCCTATGCCCGCGTAATCGGCACCAGTCGAGCCGGCGATCTCATCGTCAGACCCAACCGATGCCCCGATGATGAAGCCGGGAGGTGCGAATGATCGCACCGCTCCTACCGGTACATCGTCTGCGCCGAGGTGGACGCCTGCGGCGCCGGCGGCGATGGCAATGTCGGCTCTGTCGTTGACGATGACGGGAACGTTTACCGCGGCGACGAGGTCGCGTGCCACTCCGACGAGGTCTCTTGCGGCAACATCCTTAAGGCGAAGCTGCACACATGTCGCGCCGCCTTCGACTGCTGCGACACACCTCGCGATCAATCCTGCCTGCCCATCGCGCACATTGTCGGTGATTGCGATGAGGCGCAGGATCGACCGGTCGATCATCGCCCTGAGCGCCTCGCGGCTGCGCGCGCTGCCTGCACTTTGACGGTGTGCTCGTCGAAATTTCGGCTGAAGTCGTGACTTCCGTCCGGCGCAGCAACGAAGTAGAGATACGGAACCGTCTCCGGGAACAAGGCCGCCTCGATGCTGGCTCCGCCTGGTGACGCAATGGGTCCTGGCGGCAGGCCGGGATACTTGTATGTGTTGTACGGCGAGTCGATCTCCAGATCCTTGTACAGCACGCGCGCCGTGTGCTGCCCGCGTGCATACTGCACTGTTGGATCAGCCTGAAGCGGCATGTTGATTCTGAGCCGATTGCGATAGACGCCGGCGATGACCGGTCGTTCCTTTGCGATTCTCGCTTCCCGCTCGACGATCGATGCGAGTGTTATGATCTCGTGCCTGGTGAGCGAGTCTTTAGAAAGCTGCGCGGTCCATTCAGGAGTCCATTCGCGCTCGAATCTGTTCACCATTTCCGCGATCGCTACCTGCGCTTTCGTACCATCGGGAAACGCATAGGTGTCCGGAAAGAGGTATCCCTCGAGCGTGGGCGTTGGTACATCGAGGCGCGCGAGTAATGCAGTGTCGCGTGCCGCGGCCGTCACCGAGTCCGCCGGCACATTCAAGGCCTTTGAAAGCGCTTCGGCGATCTGCGCGAGCGTGAATCCTTCGGGAATCGTCACTGTGTTGACGAGTCCATGGCCACCGTGAAGTGCGCCGATTATGTCAGGCCACGGCGTCCCGCGCCTTATTAGATACGTGCCGGGCTTGATGTTCCTGTCCTTCCCGCTGACGCGCGCGTAGAGCTTGAAGAAAAGCTCCGAGCCGACAAGACCAGCGTTGGTCAGCGAATCTGTCGCAGCGGAAAATGTTGCGCCCTTTGGTACGATCACGCGGATCGGTGCGCCTTCAGGGCTCGACGAACATGCAGTCGCGACAGCCAATGCAGCTATTCCAAGGGTACGCAGCAATCTAAACATCAACCTTTACATCGAGTGCGCGCTGAAGCAGCACCGCCGCAGCAAGCGAGTCGACGTCACCCTTTCGTCCGCGGGTCGAGCCGTCCATGTCACGAATCGCGCGCAGTGATGTCGCAGTCGTATAGCGCTCGTCCTGGTACTGAACCGGAAGAGTCGTTCGCTTTGCGAGCTCGGATCCGACCCGGCGTATTTCAGTGGTCCATTCAGTCTCGTTGCCATTGCCATCGAGCGGCAACCCGAGAACAAAACCGCGCGCCTCCAGTGCTTCGGCGCGCCTGATGATTTCCGCAATCGGCGCGCGCTTGCCCGCACGACGCGGAATGAACCCGGCGGGAGTTGCGATCATCCCGATCGTATCGGCAATGGCGAGCCCGACGCGCTTTTCGCCGTAATCCACCGACATGAACCTGGCGAGCGACGAGTTCATGCTCCGCCCTGCGCCATCTGCAGGAAAAACTCCGCATTGTTCTTCGACTTCTTCATCTGGCGCAGCAGAAACTCCACCGCTTCGGCCTCGGGCATGTCGGCGAGGAACTGTCTGAGAAGAAAGACGCGATTGATCTCGGCCTGCGAAAGGAGCAGCTCTTCCTTTCTTGTTCCCGATTTGAGGATGTCGACAGCGGGGAATACACGCCGATCAGCGATTTTCCTGTCGAGCACGAGCTCCATGTTGCCGGTGCCCTTGAATTCCTCGAAGATGACGTCGTCCATGCGCGACCCGGTCTCCGTCAACGCCGTGGCGATGATCGTCATCGACCCGCCGCCGTCGATCTTGCGCGCGCTGCCAAAGAACTTCTTCGGCTTGTAGAGTCCGGCGGCATCGACGCCGCCGGAAAGAATCTTTCCAGACTGCGGTGCCACTGCATTGTGTGCGCGCGCGAATCGAGTGAGAGAGTCGAGAAGGATGACGACGTCCTTGCCAGCTTCGACGAGGCGTTTAGCCTTCTCGAGCACCATGTCGGCGACCTGAACGTGGCGCGATGCACCCTCATCGAACGTGGAACTGATCACTTCAGCGCGAGTCGCGCTCTTGATCATTTCCGTCACTTCCTCAGGCCGCTCGTCGATCAGCAGAATGATCGTCGTGACTTCCGGATGATTCTCCGCGATCGAGTTTGCGATCTTCTCGAGGAGAATCGTCTTGCCGGCACGCGGCGGCGATACGATCAGCCCGCGCTGTCCCTTGCCGATCGGCGCGAAGATGTCGACGACACGCATCGACAGGTCGCCATCCTTCGACTCGAGACGAAGGCGGGTATCAGGATATCGCGGTCGAAGATTGTCGAACGGGACACGAGTCTTGATCGCTTCAGGATCCTGACCGTTCACGCTCTCCACCTTGAGCAGAGCGAGATAGCGCTCCCACGCTTTCGGCGGCCTTACCTGCCCGCGAACGAGATCGCCGGTGAGCAGCCCGAACCGCTTGATCTGCGACGGCGATACATAGATGTCGTCGGGACCCGCGAGGTAGCTGTAGTCCTGGCTTCTCAGGAACCCATAACCTTCCGGCAGGATCTCGAGTACACCCTCACCATGCAGGGCGACGTTGGAGTCGAGCAGGTTCTGCTCGATGCGAAAGATCAGCTCAGGCTTCGCCGCGACCGCGGTATCGGGGATCTTCAATCCCTCGGCCATGTCCTGAAGCTCTGTAACTGTCTTGCGCTTGAGCTCTGCGATGTCCACTGACGTGCGGAAAAGTGCGGGGGGAGGGAGGGCGTTCAGGTCTGCAGGTGGGATAGGCTTGCCGCCTATGTAGGCGAACCTAACCGCGCCCTGAAAAGCGGTCAAGCATCAATGCGGCTTAGAAATTAATGTACGCGCGCGGGTTCTTCTGAACGTCTGCCATCAGGGCTGCAAGCTCGGCGCTCATGCGAGCCATCTCTTTCGTGAGCGCGGAGTCCGTTCGCGAGCGGGAAATAGTTCCATTTCCTGACAGCTTGAGCTTCAGAGAGTCGACCTGTGCCTTCACGCTGGCGACGCTCTTGATGAGGGTCGAATCTTTTTTGAACCGGCCAACGGTGCCGTTGCCTGAGGTGAGAAGGAAGGTGATCGAGTCTTTTGCCGCCGAGAGGCGCGCGAACCGGCCCGCAAGATCGTTCTGCATCGCGAGGCCGACTGTGCCATTGCCGGTCGTCGCCTTTTGCATGAGCCCGTCGAACGTTTCGGTTGCTTTCGGCATCACCGGGAGTCCGCCCTTCTTGAACGCCCCGATAGTCCCTTGTGACGAGTTGATCAGAGCCGCAAGCTTTTTCGCAGTATCGGAAAGCTGATCCATCTGTTCCATCAACGATGTGACTCGTACTCCCAGTGGCTTGAAGGCGCTGGCGCTGAGGGCTGCCATGGTGTCGCCGCTGGCGAGGGCAGGTGCGCGCGATGTGCCACCTGTGATGTTGATCACAGGCGTTCCGATCAGGTTGCCGCCAGGCCGGATGTCCACGCGTGAATCGCGGCGGATGTACTGCATTCTGTCGGCGATGATGATGGTCTCGATCGAGAGCCGGCGGAGGGTGTCGGTCGCGATCGGCCTGTAGTGAACCCGCTTCACCTGCCCGACGACTTCACCTGAAAGCCAGACTTCGGTGCCTGGGAGGACACCGGTGGCTTCGTCGGTGTAAACGTAGAGTGTACTGGTGTCGCCGCGGAGCTGGCCGACGCGCGCAAAGAACAGGATCCCGAATACTGACGCGGTGACTGCTATGGTAGCGATGAGGCCGAGCTTGAGCTCGCCCCATGCGAGGGATCTTGCCATGCCTGAAACCTACAGGGGGGGTGCCTCTAGTGCACCTTGTGGCTTTTTGCGGGGATGGTGGGGCCGGTTTCTGAAACGCCTTGCCGGTTTGATAACGGATTGGATATCAATCCGACAGATGTGTCCGGTCGGATGATTGGTTCCGGTTGATATCCAATCCGATATCAAACCTCGAGCGTTTCAGGAACCGGCCCCACCATCCCCGCCGGTCATCAGCGTAATTTGTGGGCATGAAATCCACCGCATGGCGGCGTTCCCTGGTAGTCTTAGCAGCCGTTGTCGCGGGGGTGTTTTCGCTCGCGATGACTCCTGCGAGACCGGCAGGGGCACAGCAGGTCGTGCTCCCCGATTCTCTTGCAACGGTCACATTTCGGGTCATTCGCGTAGCAGAGAGCGGGGACACTATTCCGGTGCCCCGGGCAGTCGTGAGAGTTGATGCACGCTCGACGCAGACAGACAGTGCCGGAGTGGCCATTGTCCGCCTTCCCGCCGGCACGTGGCCGGCGTTGGTCTTGCGCGTTGGATTCCAGCCACAAACAATCGTGATTCGCGTCGACGCGGCGTCTGATTCGACGATCCTCGTTGTGATGAGGGAAGCCTCGGAAGAAATCGAGAGCATCATCGTCAGTGCAACGCGTGGAGAGCGTCGGATCGAAGACGAACCGCTCCGAGTCGAAGTACTCTCCGGTGAGGAGGTCGAGGAGAAACTTCTCATGACTCCAGGTGACATCACGATGATGCTCAACGAGACGAGCGGGCTTCGCGTGCAGACCACTTCTCCGTCACTTGGTGGAGCGGCGGTGAGGGTTCAGGGTCTTGACGGTCGATACACGCAGATTCTTTCGGATGGACTGCCGCTTTACGGCGGGCAGGCTGGAGGGTTAGGGCTGCTCCAGATCCCTCCGATGGATCTTGGCGGAGTCGAGATCATCAAGGGCGCCGCTTCCGCGCTATATGGCGGTGCAGCGCTTGGCGGGGTGATCAACCTGCTTTCGCGTCGTCCCGGTGAAACTCCCGTTCGTGAAGTTCTCTTGAACCAGACCACGCTCGGCGGCACAGACGTGGTGGGGTTCGATTCCAGAAGAATGACTGAGCGTGCGGGATACTCGCTGTTGCTGGGCGGACATCGTCAGCGCGCGTTCGACAGTGACGATGATGGATGGGTTGACCTGGCTGCGTACAGGCGGCTTGTAGCGAGACCTCGACTGTACCTGTCGAGAGAGGATGGCAGCAATGCGATGATCACTGCGGGTACGACGCTCGAGGAGCGCGAAGGGGGCACTGTATCGGGTTCCGTCGCACCCGATGGCGTTCCTTATCCTGAGCGGCTTCGCACCGGTCGTTGGGACGCGGGGGGCGTAGGCCGGCTGATTGTTCCAGCAGGAATCGTGTCAGTGCGCGGTTCAATCGCGACGCAACATCATCGACACACATTTGGTCCTGTGACGGAGCGCGATCGGCATCTGACGTGGTTTTCTGAACTCGCGTATACAGCTGCGCGCTCATCGCAGTCGCTGGTTGTTGGACTGGCGTTCCAGAACGAGCGGTACAGAAACGATGACGTCTCCGGATTCGACTATCAATTTTCGATTCCGTCGGCCTTTGCGCAGCTGACGCGCGATATGACCAGCTGGTTTAGCGTGACTGCCAGCGGGCGGCTCGATGACCATTCCGAATACGGTACGTTCTTCAGTCCACGCGTATCGGGGCTCGTTCGACTTCCCGGTGCATGGACATTCCGCGCATCTGGCGGCGCGGGCTACTTCGCACCCACACCGTTTACAGAAGAAACTGAAGTGGTCGGACTCTCGCGCGTGGAGCGCAACCTGACACTCGTTGCCGAGCGTGCGAGGGGTGGCGCAATAGACCTCGGCGGCGTCATCGCGGGCGTCGAGGTAAATGCGACTCTCTTTCGCTCGATCATCGACGATCCGGTGTCCGTCAGAGAAGCGTCAATTCTTCTGCCGCCGGAGATTTCGCGGCTCGTGATCGAGAACGCCTCGGCTCCGACGCGAACATTTGGTGCTGAAGGATTACTGCGATGGCGTCCGGATCCGTTCACTGTAACCGCGACGTACACGTTCGTCAGCTCGACTGAACAGAATCCGTTCGCAGGAGGCAGGCAGCGGCGTGCTCTGATCCCTGCTCATCAGCTCGGACTCGTGACAATGCTCGAGGAGCATGGGCGAGGTCGCATTGGCGTTGAGTTTTATTACACAGGCAGGCAGTTGCTCGAGGACAATCCGTATCGGTCAGAGAGTAAGCCGTACACGCACATCGGTGTTCTCGCGGAGCGACGTTTTGGTCGAGCTCGAGTGTTTGTCAACGCGGAGAATCTGCTAGATGTGCGGCAGACGAAGTTCGACCCGCTCGTTCTCCCGTCGCGAGGCCCGGCGGGGCGATGGACGACGGATGTGTGGGCGCCGGTCGAGGGTCGCGTGGCGAACGTTGGCGTTCGCCTCGATCTGGCTCAGTAGCAGCCGAACTGCGAGGCGTCATACGGGCGTTGAGGGCGGAACGGAGGGGGCGGTTCTGAAACGCGTGGAAGGTTTGATATCGGATTGGATATCAATCTGACGCCTCTGTCCAGCCAGCCGGTCCTTTCAATTGATATCCAATCCGGTATCAAACCTTCAGCGTTCCAGAACCGCCCCTCCGTTCCGGCTGGGAGGCAAAGCCAGAAAACAAGAAGCCCCGCAGCTAACCCTGCAGGGCAAAAAGCAAAAAATGCGCGCGGCGGGATTCGAACCCACGACCTTCGGCTCCGGAGGCCGACGCTCTATCCAACTGAGCTACGCGCGCGATTTGGTACTGATCGGATAGTAACGCGCTGGCGTGCCGCGGGAAAGGCGCGATCGCAGCCGCAGGTGCCCCACCCGTTCGGCCTGTTTATCTTCAGGGATGCTATTCGACAACAAAAGAAAGATCACCGTCATTCCGGGCGACGGCATCGGCCCTGAGGTCATTTCCGCCGCACTCAAGGTCGTCGAAGCGACTGGAGTCGGCATCGAAGCCGAAGTCTGCCTCGCCGGAGCCGGCGCATTCGAGAAAGGCATCGAATCGGGCGTACCCAAGGAGACAATCGAGTCGATCGAACGCACGAAGGTCGTGCTCAAAGGCCCTCTCGAAACCCCGATCGGACACGGCAACAAAAGCGCGAACGTCACACTTCGCACCCTCTTCGAGACCTTCGGCAACCTGCGCCCGGTACGCGAGCTCCCCGGCGTTCGTACGCCCTTCACGGGACGCAACCTCGACATCGTGATCGTCCGCGAGAACGTCGAAGATCTCTACACGGGCATCGAGTACATGCAGACGCCCGGCGTTGCCCAGGCCTTGAAGATCATCTCGCGCGTAGGCTGCGAAAAGATCGTCGAGCTCGCATTCGAATTTGCTGTCGCCGCGCAACGCAAGCGTGTTCACTGCGCCACGAAAGCCAACATCATGAAACTCACCGAAGGAATGCTCCAGCATACCTTCGAGGAGATCGCGCCCCGTTATCCGCAGATCGAAGCGAAGCACATCCTCATCGACCACTGCGCGCACCAGCTCGCGATGCGGCCGGAACAGTTCGACGTGATCGTGACGACGAACATGAACGGCGATATCCTGAGCGACCTTACCTCGGGTCTCACCGGCGGACTCGGCTTCGCTCCATCAGCGAACATCGGCAACGACGCAGCGATTTTCGAAGCAGTGCACGGCTCCGCGCCCGACATCGCCGGCAAGAATATCGCGAACCCGACTGCTATCATCCTCAGCGCCGCAATGATGCTGCGGCACATAGGGGAAGGTGACGCCGCGGATGACATCGAGCAGGCAGTGCTCGTTACGCTCGAAAGTGGCATGCGGAGCGGAGACATGGCGGGCACAGGCAAAGTCTCAACAACGACAGAGCTCGCCGACGCAATCATCAGCAACCTCGGTCGCGACTCAGAAACGAAGGGATCGCGCGATTTTCGCGCTGTGAGAATCCCCGAGCCGACGCGGGAGGTCGCAACCGTTCCTGTGACGCGTCGTGTTGTGACGGGCGTGGACGTGTTCCTCGAGAGCACGCTTCAGCCGGCGGAACTTGGCGCGGCGCTCAACGAAATCTGCGAGGGAACATCGATCAACCTTCACCTCATTGGCAATCGCGGAAACACTGTTTTTCCGGTGACTGATGAAAGGCAGGTGACTCTCGTCGACAACTATCGCTGCCGGTTCATGAAGCGGAATCGCTCCGATACTCTCACGAACTCAGAGATTCTCGCGCTGCTCACGAAGGTCGGCGAAGTACACACATGGATGCACGTCGAAAAGCTCCAGCAGTTCGACGGCGAGGATGCATTCAGCCGTGGCGGCAGGTAGGCCGTTTTTACAAAGCGCTTGCGTATCACATGTAAACGAACGGGGTAGAATTCAGTTGCCCCACCATCACGTTCTAACCCCTTCATGATGAGAATTTTCAGACTGGCCACGGCCGTGGTCGCGTTGGGCGTCGGCCTGCCACTCGTCTCGTCCGCGCAGGATACCCTGCCGTTGAAGCACACTGGCAAGCCGACGACGGCTGCGATCACCGCGGCCGACGCGATGACGCGCCTCTATATCTTCGCCGACGACTCGATGATGGGCCGGCGCGCCGGCACACCCGGCGACATGAAGGGCACGAGTTACATCGAGCGTGAAGTCCGCAGGATGGGACTCGTTCCCGCCGGGGACAACGGAACGTTTTTCCAGGCGGTTCCGCTTTACAACCGCTCACTCGATTTCGGGTCGAAGCTATCCGCTGATGACACACCTTTGACAGCTGGCGATGATTACCTCCCGCTCCCTCCCGAGGGAACCGGCAGGTCGCTCAATGGCGTGCAGGTGGTCTACGTCGGGAACTCGGCAGATACGACGACTCTTTCGCCAAGGTCTGTAGCGGCGGGCAAAGCGGTGATGTTCTCCGGGCCAACCGGTCCAGCGTCGCGGCGCTATCCGAATGCTGTCGCATACCTGATCGTCAGGCCTGATCCGACACTTGGGCAGGTCAGAGCTTTCATACAGGGAACCAGCCAGCACCTTCGCAGTCCTGCGGATTCCACGCCCGTTGCGATGTCGATCATCATCCCGGCATCGAAGGCTTCGAGCCTGCTGGGCATTCCGCTCGAGAACGCGCGCCCGGGAACCGTGGGACGCACGTTGCGGGGCGCGATAACGTACAAGGCCGAGGACATGCCCGGTCGCAATGTCGTAGCGATTATTCCGGGAAGCGATGCAAAGCTGAAGAACCAGTACGTAGCGATCGGCGCGCACAGTGATCACGAGGGAATTCGCCGGCAGGGTCCGCTCGATCACGATTCGGTTCGCGCTTACAACAAGGAAGCGGCGCGAATCTACATCGCTCGCACGGGCGAGCTTCCGGGATTCCCGGGCAGCGGATTGACGCCGGCGGAGCGCGCGACGATCAAGCTGAATCTCGACAGCATTCGTGCGATTCGTCCGGCGCGACTCGACTCGATTTACAACGGCGCTGATGACGATGGATCGGGTTCGGTCGGAATGCTGGAGGTTGCCGAGAAGTTTGCAGGCGCGCGCGTGAAGCCGAAGCGGTCGCTGCTGTTCGTGTGGCACACTGCGGAAGAGTCTGGGCTGTTCGGCTCACACCACTTCACAGACTATCCCACAGTTCCGCGCGATTCGATCGTTGCGCAGATCAACATCGACATGATGGGTCGTGGTCAGGCGACAGATGCTCCAGGTGGAGGGCCAAATTACCTGCAGCTCCTTGGCTCGCGCCGGCTGTCGACGGAGTACGGTGATCTCATCGAGGAAGTGAACAAGCTGCCGTCAAACAACTTCAAGTTCGACTACAGCTTCGATGCCAACGGTCATCCGCAGCAGTACTACTGCCGCAGCGATCACTACGAGTACGCACGCTGGGGCATACCCATTGTCTTCATGGGAACTGGTGGACATACGGACTACCACCAGGTGACTGATGAGCCGCAGTACATCAACTATCCGCACCTGGCGAAGATCGCTTCGTTCGTAGCCGACGTCGCTGAGAAAGTCGCGAACCGCGATCAGCGCTTGGTTGTCGACAAGGCAAAGCCCGATCCCAAGGGGCAGTGCGTGCAGTAGTCTTCTAACTCGCGCCGCACCCGATTTGGGGTTTCTTTCATGGCCGCCAACCCACGGAGACCCGAATGAGTGCCACGCAGCTCGATCGTCGATCGTTCATGACCTATTTCGCGGGCATCGGCCTGGGGTCGACTTTGCTTCCCGGCGTGCTATGGGCGGCGGTTTCGACTGGGGCGGAGATCAACGCGGCGACGATCGCCGCTGCTGAGGTGCTCGCTGGCCTCTCGTTCGATGAGCCCGAGCGGGCGATGATGGTCGATGGACTCAAGACCAATCAGTCGCGGATAGCTGCGCTGCACAAAGTCGACATTCCGAACTCACTGTCGCCCGCGCTCAAGTTCGATCCGATACCGCCGGGCAGGACTCCACCGCGTGAAGCGAAGCGCCAGATGGTGAGATCCCGCGCAACGGTGCGTACAAAACCGGCTGATCCCGATGAGCTCGCATTTCTTCCGGTGACTGAGCTGTCGGAGCTCGTCCGGCGACGTCAGGTGACATCGATGCAGCTCACCGAGCTCTATCTTGGGCGCCTGAAAAGATTCGATCCCGTCCTGCACTGCGTGATCACCCTCACCGAGGAACGTGCGCTCGCGCAGGCGCGTGCTGCGGACCTCGAGATCGCGCGCGGGAAATATCGCGGACCTCTGCACGGCATCCCGTGGGGAGCGAAGGACCTGCTCGCTGTGAAAGGCTACAAGACGACGTGGGGCGCGGGGCCATATCGCGACCAGGTAATCGACGAAGATGCAACCGTGGTGCAGCGTCTCGACGCAGCGGGCGCAGTGCTCGTTGCGAAACTCACCTTGGGCGAGCTAGCTCAGGGCGACAACTGGTTCGGCGGCCGGACGCGAAATCCGTGGAAGGTTGAAGCGGGATCGAGCGGATCATCAGCCGGGCCTGCGTCGGCAACCGCGGCAGGGCTCGTCGGATTTTCCATTGGCAGTGAAACTCTCGGATCGATTTCTTCGCCTTCGACAGTATGCGGCACAACCGGACTTCGCCCGACCTACGGAAGAGTCCCCAAGTCGGGCGCGATGGCTCTCTCGTGGAGCATGGACAAGCTTGGGCCGATCTGCCGGAGCGTCGAAGATTGCGCGCTCGTCCTCGACGCAATTCATGGCCCTGACGGAAAGGACAACAGTGCGATCGCGGCAAGCTTCAACTTCGACGCATCGCTCTCCCCATCGCGACTGAGAATCGGATACATCAAGTCGGCGTTCGACCTGCCTGTTCTTGACCCGACCGACGACAAGCGCACGCTGCATTTCACAAAACCATTCGACGATGCAGCACTCGACGTGCTGAAAGGGCTCGGGGTGAATCTCATCCCGGTCGAGCTGCCCGACATTCCTTATGACGCGATGCGTTTCATCCTCACCGCTGAGGCGGCTGCGGCTTTCGACGATCTCACGAGATCCAACCGCGACAAGGAGCTCGTGCAGCAGACTCGCGGCGACTGGGCAAACACGTTCCGAACCGCGCGATTCATTCCTGCCGTCGAATACATCAACGCGAACCGGCTGAGGTCTCGCGCGATCGCCGAGTGGGATCAACTGATGAGCAGGGTCGACGTGATCGTGTCGCCGACGAGCGCGGCAAATCTTTCGCAGCTCGTCGCCACGAACCTCACCGGGCATCCCGCCGTCATCCTGCCAAACGGATTCCGCGCAGACGGAACACCGGTATCCCTCACCTTCCTCGGCGGACTGTTCGAGGAGGCGAAACTTCTTGCCGTTGCAGGCGCTTACCAGCGCGCAACCGGATTTCATCGCGTGCGTCCCGCGGTACCACCTGCCCCCGCGAACGCATGAAAGTCGAGCCGGTCACGCTCGAAGGTGACCGAATTTTACTCGTGCCGATGACGAGCGCTCACCTGGAAGCGCTGGTGGAAGCCGGAAAGTTCGAGGAACTGTGGGGATTGACTTCCACGACTGCGTATACGCCCGAATCGATGGGCGAGTATGTCCGTGATGCGTTAGCTGACTTTGCGGCGGGCGTGGCGCTTCCGTTTGTAACTGTCGACAAGGAATCGGGCGCAGTTATCGGCAGCACACGATTTGGGAATATCGATCGCGCAAACAGGAAGGTCGAAATCGGCTGGACGTGGATCACCCCGTCGTTTCAGCGGACGCATGTCAACTCCGAGGCGAAATATCTGATGTTGAGACACGCGTTCGACGAGTGGCACTGTGTGCGTGTGGAGCTCAAGACCGACGCGCTAAACGAGAAGTCGCGGAATGCGATGCTGCGAATCGGCGCGAAAGAGGAGGGCGTGCTTCGGCAGCACATGGTTACGCATTCGGGGCGACTGCGTGACACCGTGTACTTCAGCATCCTCGATTTTGAGTGGCCCAGGGTCCGGGCGAGGCTCGAGGGTTTAAATTCGAGACAGTAAACATCTGGCGCTCCGTTTACATTCCCGCTACAGTTCTTAAGTAGCCAGATCGTGGCGCCAGGCTGGACATCTATTGAAAGCACGTCTTCCTCGTCGGTCGCGCTTGCGCGAAAAGCCGGCGTGTTAGATACGAACTCAGCGAACGCTGGTCGTAGTTGACTCATCAAGGAGGTAGGTAGATGTCCCGTTTCATGTCAGCGGGCCTTGCGGCAATTGCCGCGGCTACGCTCGTCGCATGCTCTGAGGCTCCGGTCTCCCCGCTGGATGGTCCGAACGCTCCCGATGGACTCAGCCTCGCCATGAACGCACAGGCTGGAGAGCAGGTTGTCGCTGGCGAAGTCGTCGTCAAGCTTCGTGATGGCGTCGATGTGGCCGATGTCGGCCGCACTCATGGGCTTGGACTCTCCGAGCGAGGCTACAAGAATGCGTTCGTTGTTCTCCGCGGAGCCGCAGGCGCTGAACAAGCAAACGCCAGGGCACTCAAGGCAGATGCACGCGTCGAGTGGGCAGAGCCGAACTATCTCCGCCAGCCGACCGTGATCGACCCGAAGCTGTGGGCATTCTACAATCCGGGCGGACTCAACATGTTTTACAGTAGGGGCAAGACTTCCGGACAGCCGATCGGCGATAGCTACGCGTCGCTCGCGGATGCTGATGAAGACAACGTCGAGGGTTATGCCGCCGGAGGTGCAGCGGTAGTTGTCGGCAGCATCGACACAGGCGTCGACATGGATCATCCGGAACTCGTCGGCCGTACGATTGCGGGGCGCGACTGGGTAAACAACGACAACGATCCCTCTGATGATGATGGACACGGAACTCACACCAGTGGAACGATGGCTGGCAACGCGGTTGGTGTTGCGGGAGTCGCCGGCGCTGGATCGAACGTTAGCGTTTACGTCCAGAAGGTATGCGGAAGACGTGGCTGCCCCAGCGCGGCAATCGCAAGCGCAATTCGCGCTGCTGCCGATTATCCGGGACTCGTCGCGATGAACCTGAGCTTGGGCGGCGGCACGCTGTCGGCGGCCGAACAGAGTGCGATTACCTACGCAACGGGCTTGAACGTTCTTGTAATCGCGTCGAGTGGCAACAGCGGCGCTTCAACGGTCGCATGTCCGGCATGTGATCCGCGCGCGATATCGGTTGGATCTTCGAACTGGCGTGATGCCCGCGCAAGCTACTCGCAGTACGGAGACGGGCTCGATATTACTGCACCGGGCGGCGAATGCTACTCGAATACGACGCCCGAGGGTTGCATCTACAGCTCGTATCTCGCGGGTGGATATACCTGGATGCAGGGGACATCGATGGCCGCACCGCAGGTTACAGGCACGGCAGGAATCGTCGCTTCGAAGACAGGACTGCGAGGCGCAGCGCTGCGCGCCCGACTCGAGTCAACGGCTGACGACCTTGGCGCCGGTGGATACGACACGGTGTTCGGAAATGGTCGCGTGAATAGCTACAGGGCGGTCACTGGCCAGACTTTGGCCGGGGTCCAGTAGTACGTTACTGGACGCTAGCGGTTCGGTGTTAACCGTTCGCTAGTCGCTGTTCGCTGTTAGCATTAAAAGAAGGGCTCCTTCCATTTTGGGCATCTGCCCCGGAGGGGCCCTTCTTCTTTTTTTCTCTTCACACTACCGTTTCAGCGCCAATGCCTACAGCAGCAGCAGCAACCCATTATCGCTGGGACGCCATGCCAAAAGAGCGCGTCTCGGACATGCTCGACCGGCGACTGATTACCGGTGACCGCATGATGCTCGCGCACGTGTATCTAAAAAAAGGCTGCATCGTGCCGAAACACTCGCACGAAAACGAGCAGCTGACTTACATCCTTGAAGGTGCGCTGAGGTTCAAGCTCGGAGAGGATCAGGGTGTCGAAGTCACCGTGAGCGCAGGCGAGGTCCTGCACATTCCGACAAATCTTCCCCACGAAGCACTCGCACTTGAAGACACTCTCGACGTCGACG
>JBBREF010000065.1:0-18460 GCA_038203205.1 Gemmatimonadales bacterium
ATGCACCATTACTTCCCGCAGCGCGCGTACTACTCCTGCTACGATCTCCGACGACTCACCCTTTACGCGAAGCGCGGCAAGCATTGCAGCGATCTGAACTGCGCTTGCCTCGCCGCGCATGATTACGCCGAATGCATCGGCCGCATCGTTCGCAGTAAGAGGCTGGTGATGTGCAAGCTTCGAGATCGCTCCCTGTAGTGGCGAGGGCTGTTGAATTCCCGTCATGTGGGGGAGTTCAGACTTTGGTCGTGAGCGCAGCCCGGATCTTCTCGAGCACCTCGCTCGCGTCCGAGTCAGTGCCCAAATCGAGTGCCCGCTGAACCTGATACATCGTGTTGGATTGGGTCCGCGCGACTTCCATCTGCGAGTGAAGTTCAATGTGGGCCTGCTCGAGGCGCCCGACTGCCTGAGCGACCTGGTCTTCCACCGCTTGAAGGCGCTCCGATCTTCGCTGCAGCTCATCGCTGGTATCGGCGAGCAGCCTCTCCAGCTCAGCAATGCGAGCTGCATCCCTTTCTCCCGGCGACGCGCTGGCACTGCGAGCAGCCTCGAGCTCAGACTTGAGCTGCCGGACGGCGCGGTTGTATTCGGCGTGGATATTTCGCGTAAGCTCCTCGAGTGTCCGAACTGCCTCGAACCGGGCATCGTGCTCTGCCATGCGTTCGAATGCCAGCGCAAAAAGATCGAACGCCGGCGCAAGGCGTTCGCTGATGCGAGGTCCGAAGCGGCGTCGAGGCTCATACAGCGCAATAAATCCCGCGAGCTCCCCGTCGAGATTCAGCCCACGAACCGAGAGGATGCCGCCCTGTTGCGGTGGAGTGACGCCAAGAAGCTTCATGTAATCGTCGGATTCGGCGCCGAAGTCTGCCATTGAGCCGCCGAAATTGAGTGCGCGGCGGATCGGCGCGGGCAGGTGGTCAATAGCTACTGCCAGGGGCGTTCTCGATACTGTGTCACCCGCGGGGCTCAGGCGCTCGGTGATCAGCTGGCGACGCGAGTCACAAAGAAAGAGCGCCAGTTGCGCCATTCGCTCTATGTCGACGGTCTCATGGTGCAGCAGCGTCAACGCGGCGTCGGGGTCGCGCGCCGCGGAAAGTACCGTTGCAAGAGTAGCCAGTGTTCGGGGCGCCATTGTGTGTCTGTCAGTCCTTATGAGTACGCGATACCGAGTTTCGCCTTCGCTACTATGAAAGTCAACGTGTTTGCCCGGTGTTCGGCGCGACGATAATTTGCGCAATGGATTCGCTGACGCTTCTGCTCGTTGTTCAATATGATGGCGCGGGCTTCGCCGGGTGGCAGCGTCAGCCCGAAACGAGAACCGTGCAGGGGGTGCTCGAGGAAGCTGTGGAGCGACTTTGCGGTTCGCATATTTCTGTCATGGGTGCCGGGCGCACCGATGCCGGTGTACATGCTCTCGGTCAGGCGGCCAGTCTCCGGGTTCCGGAGCGGTGGGTGGCGCCGGAAATGATGCGCGCTCTCAACGCAGTGCTGCCGCGCGATGTCAGGATCAGCGAGTGCCGGCCAATGAGGGCCGACTTTCACGCCCGTTTCAGCGCCGTCTCCAGGTCATACAGGTACCTGGTCGGAACCAATGCTGACGCGGACAATCCGTTCAGGTCGCGCCTCGAGCTCGCGTGGAAGCGCCCCCTCGACCGGTCTCTCCTCGAAGAGACCTCGTCGCTCATCGTGGGCAACCACAGTTTTCGAGGCTTTGCCGTCAAGGGAACCGCGCCCGAGGGCGACGATCACAGTTGCGACGTGAAGTGCGCTGCCTGGATGGATCGCGACGGCGGACTTCTGTTCAGCATTCGCGCGAATCGGTTTTTGCATCACATGGTCAGGTTCATCGTCGCAACCATGCTCGACATTGCGTCAGGGCGCCGGGAAGTGGGCGTGATGCGGCGGCTCCTCGAATCGGACGATAATAGTGAGGTGTCCCCGCCTGCTCCGCCGCACGGGTTGTATCTCGAGAGCGTAGAATATCCACCGGAACTCTATCTGGTCACAGCATGAACCTGTTCGTTGAAAGTGTTTCCATCGACGAGATTCGGCGCCTCTTTCAGTCGGGGCTTGCCGACGGTATCGTCCTCTCGGAATCCGCATATTCAGGGAGCGGCACTCCTGAGGGCCAGGAGCTCATCGCCGCCATCTCGCAGGAGTTTGCGATTCCAGTCTGCGTCGAGATCCCCGCCGTCAGCGGTGACGACATGTACCGCGAGGCGCGTGAGCTGGCCAGGATATCAGACAGCATCGTGGTGCAGCTCCCGCTCATCGATGATGCGATCTCACCGATTCACAGGCTCAGCCAGGAAGGCGTCGATGTTTGCGCAACCTTCGTCTTCACTGGCGCGCAGGCGGTCCTCGCCGCGAAGGCAGGAGCGTCGAGCGTCAGGATCTCGCTCAGCGAAATGGACGAGCATGGTCTCATGAGTTCGGATGCGGTCAGCGAGATGAGAATGCTGCTCGAGGCGAGCCAGTGTGAATGTGACATCATGGTTGCATCTCCGAGGACGAGCACACAATTCACTGAGTGCATCAATGCAGGGGCGCAGATAATTTCGATCGCTCCCGACATACTTCAATCCCTGCTCCTGCATCCACTCACCGATCGTGGCATAGACCGGTTTCTGAACAATGTTTCTCGCAGACCAAAGGCTCACTGACAGATGAAACGCGCAATAGTGCTTACTGCAGCCATCCTCCTCCAGGGATGCGACGGGGACTCTCTGCCGTCCGCCGATGCGCGACAGGTACCCGCGGCACAAAGCGATCAGATAAGTTCGCAGCGGCGTACTGCGATAACGTCGGCAGTTGAGCGTGTTGCTCCGTCGGTCGTGACCGTACAGACAGAAGTCGTCGAACGTGTTCCGGCGGACTTCTATGAACAATTCTTCGGGGGCCGCTCCGGACGTCGCTCGTCAGCTGGGCTCGGGTCTGGCTTTATTGTTCGCCCTGATGGAGTCATCGTGACGAACGCGCACGTCGTGAGCGGAGCAACACGAATCTTCATCGCGCTCCGCGATGGCACGCGCTACCCGGCCCGCCTGCTGGGCGCAGACGAGACAAACGATCTCGCGGTTGTGAAGATCGAGGCGACCAACCTTCCCGTCGCGCCGTTAGGAAGCTCCACAAACCTTCTGATTGGCGAATGGGCCATCGCAATCGG
Organism: Gemmatimonadales bacterium; assembly: GCA_038203205.1. Taxonomy (GTDB): domain Bacteria; phylum Gemmatimonadota; class Gemmatimonadetes; order Gemmatimonadales; family Gemmatimonadaceae; genus UBA4720. Next base: position 3,167 of record JBBREF010000065.1, read on the forward strand.
CAGCCCGTTCGGATTTCTCCTCGCGAACACGGAGCCGAGCGTGACGGCTGGCGTCGTTAGCGGGACAGGGCGAAATCTCGCGGCGGAGGGAGATGGTGCCGGCGTTTATGTCGATATGATTCAGACTGATGCCTCGATCAATCCTGGGAACTCCGGTGGTCCACTTGTGAACGCCATGGGTGAAGTCATCGGTGTCAACAGCTCCATCTATACGCCGAGCGGCGGGTCGATCGGACTCGGCTTCGCAATTCCAATCAACAGGGCAAAGCGAGTTACTGAAGATCTCCTCGCGCATGGCGTGATACGCCGTCCATGGGTTGGCATCAAGCTCCAGCCCCCTGCCCTGACTTTGTCGAGCAGACCGATCACTGGAGTTGCGGTGAGCTCGGTCGTTCCAGGGTCACCAGCCGCTCGCGCAGGTGTGCGCGTTGGCGACTCGCTCGTCAGGTCACGCGATCGCGTCGTGCGCTCGATTTACGATTGGGAGGCTGAGCGACTCGAGCTTCGCGTCGGCGAGGACATTTCGCTGGTTTTCCGACGTGGTGGCCGTGACGTTCCGCTAAGTGTCCGGGTGGCTGATCTCCCCGAGGTAAATGCGCCCAAGGTAACCGTGCTGAGGGAGATTCAGCTCGTCACTTTGACACCCGCAATTCGGGCCGAGCGAAACGTCAGGAGAACGAGCGGTGCTCTCGTTCAGAACGTGACACCGAGAATCGCCGAGCAGCTTGGCATTCAGGCGGGGGATGTAATCCTCCAGATAAATCGCGTTCCTGTCGCTGACGCCGAGGCGGCGGCACGCGCACTCGATTATTACGCTGGGCGCGGCGCGATCGTGATGTACATCGAGCGGCAGGGGCAGGTGTATACCACTGAGTTCGTGATCCAGTAGATGCACGACACCTACTCATCACCACTCGGTAGCCGCTATGCCTCACGCGCTATGCTCGAATTGTGGTCGCCGCGCGCGCGTTACAGTCTCTGGCGGCGTCTCTGGCTCACCCTGGCCGAAGCTGAGCGTGAGCTCGGAGTCGATATCCCTGCCGAAGCCATTGAGCAGATGCGCGATCATCTCGATGACATAGATTTCGATTCGGTGGCTGCATATGAGAGACGGTTTCGCCACGACGTCATGGCGCACGTGCACGCCTTCGGCGACGTTGCGCCCGCGGCAAAGCCATGGATCCACCTTGGTGCAACGAGCGCATACGTAACCGACAACGCCGATCTCATACTCATGAGGCGCGGGCTCGAGCTCCTCGAGGGGCGGGCTATCGGCGTGCTGCGCGCTCTTGCCGCGTTTGCCCGGGAATGGCGGGATCTGCCCACATTGGGATACACGCATCTCCAGCCTGCGCAGCTCACGACAGTCGGAAAGCGCGCAACCCTGTGGATGCAGGACCTCATCCTCGACCTGCGGGATATTGAGTACCGGCGTGATACCATGCCGTTTCGCGGCGTCAAGGGAACGACCGGCACTCAGGCCAGTTTCCTCGAGCTGTTCCGAGGCGATCACACAAAAGTGCGGCAGCTCGATGAGCTCGTGACATCACGCCTGGATTTTGTTGCGGCGCTCGCGGTCACGGGGCAGACGTATACACGAAAGATCGACGCAGGCGTGCTAGCCGTTGTCTCCGGAGTCGCCGCTAGCGCGGCAAAGTTTGCCGGGGATGTCAGAATGCTTCAATCGTTCGGCGAGATTGAGGAGCCGTTCGAGGACGAACAGATTGGATCGTCAGCGATGGCATACAAGCGCAATCCGATGAGATCGGAGCGGATCAACTCGCTGTCGAGGTTTGTTCTCTCCCTCGACGGAAACGCAAATCAGACACACAGCGTTCAGTATTTCGAGCGCACGCTCGACGACAGCGCGAATCGGCGGCTCGCAATTCCTGAAGCTTTTCTGGCTACGGATGCGATCCTGATTCTCATGTCGAATGTCGCCGGTGGACTACATGTGCATCCAGCGCGGATACGGCATCGAGTCGACGCCGAGCTTCCATTCATGGCAACCGAAAAGTTGATCGTAAGAGCGGTGGAGGCGGGCGGCGACAGGCAGGCTGTGCACGAAGTAATACGACGTCACTCGATGTCAGCCTCCCGTGCGATGAAGGAAGGCGCGGCTTCCAACGACCTTCTGCAACGCCTTGCGGCGGATACGGACTTCGGACTGTCAGATAAAGACATCGCATCCGCCACGGACCCCAATCAGTTCGTCGGTCGCGCCCCACAGCAGGTCGACGAATTCCTGGCCGAGGTTGTCGAGCCGTACCTCGCCAGGGGGACTCGAGCGCAGCCGGAAGACTCAGAGATCCGCGTTTGATTCCCGTTTCCAGGACTGACCTGCCCCTTCGTCTCCTCCGGCGGGGCAAGGTTCGTGACGTCTACGAGATAGACGAGGAGATCGTTCTCATCGTGGCGACCGATCGTGTGAGCGCGTTCGACGTCGTCATGGCCGAAGCGATCCCGCACAAAGGTCGAGTCCTTACGCAGATGACTGCATGGTGGCTGAACCTTCTCGAGCCTCACTTGCGGCATCATCTGCTGAGCACGGATATCTCGGACATGACCGCCCTCGCCGCGGGACTCGAGCGGCATGCGGAGATGCTCGTGGGCCGGAGCATGCTTTGCGCAAGGGCAGAAGTGTTCCCGGTCGAATGTGTGATCCGCGGCTACATCACCGGCTCTGCATGGAAGGAGTACGCTGCACACGGGACGTTGGCCGGTGAGGCGATGGCAGACGGGCTCCGTGAGTCAGAGCGACTGCCTGTGCCGCGATTCAGCCCTGCAACGAAGGCCGAGGAAGGACACGATGAGAACATCCCCGTGTCGAGGATGGCGGCGCTGATCGGCGAAGGCGCGACGTCAGAGCTGGAGCGGCTGACGCGGCTCGTCTACGAGGTTGGCGGGGACGTAGCGCGGCAATCGGGAATTATCATTGCCGATACGAAATTTGAATTCGGCTACCTCGCTCACGATGGGGGCCACTCGCCCTCAGACGCGTCCACAACAGACGAGTTCGACCCCGCGCGTGTTATATTAGTGGATGAGGTGCTGACGCCGGATAGTTCACGTTTCTGGCCCGCCGATCAGTTCGAACCAGGACGGCCGCAGCCGAGCTTCGACAAGCAGCCGCTGCGTGATTACCTGGAGGCCGAACGTCGCGCTGGCCGATGGAACGGTGAGCATCCGGCGCCGCCGTTGCCGGGGGAAGTGGTGGAGGCTACAAGCGAGCGTTATCTCGAGATCTTCCGCCGTCTGACACATTTCCCACTGGACACCGGAGCAACTCAGTGAATTTCGCACGCGAAGGATATCCATTCATCGGCATTGCGATGGCGATTGCTGCGGCCGCATTTGCGCTCGCGCTGTCCCGGCGCTCATGGGCGTTGTGGCTCCTTGCACTCTCCCTCACGGTTATCGCCCTCTGGGTTGCCTACTTCTTCCGCGATCCCGAGCGAACCGGCGAGCGCGGCCCGCAGATCGTCGTCGCACCCGCTGACGGCAAACTCATAATGATCACCGAGGTCGACGAGCCGTCTTTCATCGGCGGCCGCGCGATTCGTCTCTCCATCTTCATGAACGTCTTCAACGTGCACGTGAACCGATATCCGGTTGACGGCACTGTGAAGCATCTGCATTACAATCCCGGCAAGTTTCTCAATGCCGCGGTCGAGAAGTCGAGTCTCGAGAATGAGCAAAGCTCGGTCGGAATCGAATCAGGTCCTTACCGGATACTCGTCAGGCAGATAGCGGGTCTTGTCGCGCGCCGTATCGTCACATACGCACGTGAAGGAGAACAAGTGAAGCAGGGCGAGCGTATGGGGCTCATCAGGTTCGGGTCACGCGTCGATGTGTTCATGCCCGTCGGCTCGACGCTGAAAGTGCCGCTTGGGACTCTGACTACTGCGGGGACGACAGTTCTGGCTGAGCTTCCGAGCCGATGATCGGAGGTGAGGGGCACCTGAGGGCAGAGCCGCCGCGGCGCATGCGGCGAGCGGTGGTCATACTCCCGAGCGGTCTCACGCTCGCCAATCTATTCTGCGGAATCTTCGCGATCGTCTCGGCCACGCGCGGCCAGTTCGATTTCGCAGGACTTCTCATCGTGCTCGGCGGGGTCGCCGACGCCCTCGACGGGCGGGTTGCGCGGGCCACTGGCAGCGGGTCGCGTTTCGGATCAGAGCTCGACTCGCTTGTCGACCTGATCACGTTCGGCGTGGCGCCTGCGTTCATCATGTACTTCGCGGTCCTCAATCGCGAAGGATGGGAATGGCTCATCGTTTTTCTCTACGTGACGTGCGCTGCAATTCGTCTGGCGCGCTTCAACGTGGAACAGGCTGGACGTGCGAAGCGCTACTTCCACGGGTTGCCCAGTCCTGCGGCGGGCATGACGCTCGCGACCTATTACTGGTTCAGCCAGAGCAGCCTCTACAACGAAACAATTCTCGGCGACCTGCCCTGGCATTTCTGGTTGCGCTTCCTGATGCTCGCCCTTGCATTCCTGATGATCAGCAACGTCTCATATCCGGCAGTGCCAACTATCGGTTACAAGACGCTCAGTCAGATAGTGGGGTCGCTGGTCGTTGTTGGCAGCATCATCGGGATTATCGTGCTTCGCAAGCAGTTCTACTTCCCCGCTCTCGTCACATACGGTCTCTATGGCGTGGGGAAGACTGTCTTCTTCGGGCTCATCGGCAAACGACCTCGAGGGGACGTCCCGGTGATATCAGATGATGATGAAGACTTCGAGCCTGACACGCAGATCGTCGTTCCCGACATCGCACCGGATCAGGGGTCAGAACCGGGGACGACCCAGCGCCGGCGACGCCGGCGACCTTACCCGCGCGGCGAGAAGCCTCGCGGATTTCCTCCTACACCCCCCGAGGATCCGACAACGTGAAGCAGTACCGGGTCTCAGTACACATCACTCCGAGAAAGGGCATCCTCGATCCGCAGGGCAAGGCAGTCGAGGGCGCCCTTCATTCTTTGGGATTCAGCACCGTTCGCGACGTCCATGTCGGGCGTCACATCGTCATCGAGACGGACGCAGGCAGTGAAGGCGAAGCGAAAGATTCAGTTCGTAGCATGTGCGAGCGTCTCCTCGCAAACCCGGTGACAGAGGACTTCGAGATCGAATCGGCGAGCCAACCGTGAAGTTCGGAGTCGTAACGTTTCCGGGCTCGAATTGCGATTACGATGCCTATCGCGCGGTGATCGATTCGTTTGGCGAAGAGGCAGTGTACATCTGGCACAAGGATCATGACCTTCAGGGCGTCGATGTCGTGATTCTGCCCGGTGGATTCAGCTACGGTGATTACCTGCGTGCGGGCGCGATTGCGCGTTTCAGTCCTGTGATGCGTGAAGTAATGTCGCACGCCGAACGCGGCGGGCCGGTTCTCGGCATCTGCAACGGATTTCAGATTGCGTGTGAGGCTGGCTTGCTCCCTGGCGCACTCCTTCGGAACGCTTCACTGCAGTTTGTTTCTGCACCGGTATATCTGCGCGTCGAAAATACTGACACGCTGTACACGTCTGCGTACGAGCAGGATCAGGTGATCAGGATCCCGATCGCTCACGGAGATGGCCGCTACACGGCTGATTCGGCGACACTCGCAACTCTCGAACAGCAGGGTCAGATCGTGTTTCGCTACGTCGATGCGTCAGGGGCCACGATCGAAGACGCGAACCCGAACGGGTCGACAGCCGCGATTGCCGGCATCGTCAACGATGCCGGGAACGTTCTCGGGATGATGCCGCATCCGGAGCGCGCGCTGGAAACGCATCTTGGATCGACCGATGGCAGGGCGCTCTTCGAATCGATTCTGGCCAGGGTAGCTGCCTGATGCGTGAAGTATTGCCGCGCTCTGGCGATCCCGCGATTACGCCCGCCCTCGTGGCGGAGCATGGGCTGACAACCGAAGAGTACGACCGGTTGGTCGCCATGCTTGGGCGGACGCCGACATTTACTGAGCTTGGCATCGTCAGCGCGTTGTGGAGCGAGCACTGCTCGTACAAGCACTCACGAAATCTTCTGAAGACGCTGCCAGTTGACGCTCCGTGGGTGCTTCAGGGCCCTGGTGAAAATGCAGGCGTGATTGCCATAGGTGACGGGCTTGCTGTCGCGTTCAAGATCGAGTCGCACAATCATCCTTCGGCGGTAGAGCCGTACCAGGGCGCGGCGACCGGCGTTGGCGGAATTCTTCGCGATGTGTTCACGATGGGTGCTCGCCCGATCGCGATGCTGAACTCGCTGCGATTCGGGTCTCTCGAGGATGCGCGCGTACGTTACCTCTTTGCCGGAGTCGTGAAAGGAATCGGTGACTACGGGAACTGCGTCGGAATCCCCACAGTCGCCGGAGAGATCGTTTTCGATCCCTCGTACGCCGGAAATCCCCTGGTCAACGCGATGTGTGTCGGCCTCATGCACGAAGATGACTTGATTCGCGCAAAGGCTGAGGGTATCGGCAACCCGATCATTGCCGTGGGAGCACGCACCGGCCGCGATGGAATTCACGGCGCGTCGTTCGCGTCCGAGGATTTGTCTGAAGCGAGTGAGGCAAAGCGGCCGATGGTCCAGGTGGGCGACCCGTTTACGGAAAAGCTACTCCTCGAAGCCAGCCTGGAGTTGATCAAGAGCGGGCACATTGTCGCCATCCAGGACATGGGCGCAGCAGGCCTCACGTCATCATCCGCAGAAATGGCAGAGCGTGGCGACGCCGGAGTTACGATCGATGTCACCAGGGTTCCTGTGCGTGAGACCGGGATGACGCCGTATGAGATCCTGCTGAGCGAGAGCCAGGAGCGTATGCTCGTGGTTGCCCACCGCGGTCGCGAAGCGGAAGTGCGCGCGATACTCGCCAAGTGGGATCTTGCGGCCGAGGTGATCGGCGAGGTGATCGCCGAGCCGGTGTACAGAGTGACCGAAGGCGACACCGTCGTTGCTGAATTCCCCGGCTCCCGGCTCGTGACGGAATGCCCGCGATACACGCCCGAGGCGCGCGAGGACGACGCAGTACGCGCGCTTCGCGAGCAGGATGTCTCGCTGATACCCGAATTGAGCGAAGAGTCAGACCCTGCATGGACCTTGCGGCGGCTGCTGGCTTCGCCGACGATAGCGAGCAAGGCATGGGCTTATCGACAGTATGATTCAACTGTGCGCACGAACACGGTGGTTGGCCCCGGTGGCGATGCGGCGGTACTGAGGATTCGCGGCACCAACAAGGCGATTGCCGTAAAGACAGACTGCAACGGACGCTATACATATCTCGATCCGCGCGTTGGTGGCCGAATCGCTGTCGCGGAAGCTGCGCGCAATGTTGCCTGCACCGGCGCACGCCCCATGGCGATTACCAATTGCCTCAACTTTGGCAATCCTCGCAAACCGTCGGTCTTCTACCAGCTCCGTGAGGCCATTGCCGGCATGGGCGAAGCCTGCTCCGCGCTGGAGACACCGGTCACCGGGGGCAACGTCTCTCTGTACAACGAAAGCCCCCTGGGTGCCGTGTATCCGACACCCGTGGTAGGCATGGTGGGACTCATTGATTCGATGGACCACGTAACCCGTTCGACTTTCGTAAATCCCGGCGATGCCGTCGTTCTGCTTGGTGACACGAGTGATGAGCTGGGTGGCTCGGAATATCTGTCGGTGATCCATGGCGTGGTTGCGGGAGCTCCACCCAGATGTGATCTCGCCGCTGAGCGGAAAGCAATCGACGCTCTTCTCGAAGCAATCAGGGATGGTGCCGTTGCTTCTGCGCATGACTGCAGCGACGGAGGCCTGGCTGTCGCAATCGCCGAGTGTTGCATGGCGAATATGGATCGCCAGATGGGCGCGCGCATAGATCTCGACGCGCTTGCCGGCATTGGACCGCGAGCCGCATTGTTCAGCGAGACGCAGGCGCGCTTTGTAGTCAGCTCATCATCGCCGGAACGGGTTGAGGCGATTGCATCCGCACATGGTGTTCGCGTTCGTCGTATTGGAGTAGTGACGCAACGCTCAGAAGGATTGCGCATAAGCGTTGGTGACATCGCAATCGAGTCGGATGTCGATTCCATTTCTGAAGCATGGCACGACGCGATTCCATCAATAATGTCTTCGGCTCCGATAGCCGCTGTCGAACCTGCAATGGCCGGAGTCTAGACCGATGTGCGGCATCTTTGGGATTCACGGACATCCTGCTGCGGCAGAGCTCTCGCACCTGGGTCTCTATTCCCTTCAGCACCGGGGCCAGGAGTCGGCGGGCATTGTCACAACGAATCGCGACACCGGAGCACGCGCGTTCAAGACAATGGGCTTGGTGTCAGAGGGACTGAAGGCACACGAGCTCGCTGCCATGGACGGCGACGTCGCAATCGGTCACACCCGTTACAGCACGGCGGGATCGTCGACGATCGAAAACGCCCAGCCCGTTCTCGTGCGATTCCGCGAGGGGCACATCGCGCTGGCGCACAATGGCAATCTCACCAACGCTACCGAGATGCGCCGCGAGCTGGAGGACGCCGGGTCGATTTTCGCGTCGACGATGGATTCCGAAGTTCTCGTGCACAGGATTGCGCGATCTTCTGCGACAACACCCGAAGGCAAGCTTGCGGATGCGCTGCAGAATGTCGAAGGCGCATATTCGCTGGTCGTAACGATCGGGGACACGCTCCTTGCAGCGCGCGATCCGCGCGGCTGGCGGCCACTCGTCATAGGTAAGCTGGGTGATTCGTACGTATTCGCGTCAGAGAGCTGCGCTCTCGATATCGTCGGCGCAAAGGCGATCCGGGAGGTCGAGCGCGGCGAGATAGTGGCCGTGGATCGCGATGGGTTGAGATCGTCCAAACCCCTTCCCGTTCTCGAAGGTCGCCAGTGCGTCTTCGAGTACGTTTACTTCGCCCGGCCTGATAGCAGAGTATTCGGTGGTTCCGTAGATCGAGCAAGGCGGCAACTTGGCAGGCGCCTGGCGGCAGAGCATCCGGCCCCGGGAGCCGACCTTGTTTTCAGCGTTCCAGATTCATCAAATTCGGCCGCCCTCGGGTACGCTGAGGAATCAAAGTTGCCTTTCGAACTGGCGCTGATCCGCAATCACTACGTGGGGCGGACTTTCATTCAGCCGACTCAAGCGGGGCGGGATGCCAAGGTGAAAGTGAAGTACAACGCCGTTCGCGAGGTGCTCGAGGGAAAGAGCGTAGTGATGGTCGACGATTCGATAGTTCGCGGGACGACCACCCGCGGCCTCGTAGCAATGGTCAGGGCTGCCGGCGCCCGCGAGGTTCACATGAGAGTCAGTTCGTCACCCATCACTGGTCCATGCTACTATGGCATCGACACGCCGAATCGTGAAGAACTGATTGCTGCGAACATGAACGTCGATGAGATCGCCAAGGTCCTCGGGGTCGACACGCTTGGTTATCTCTCGATCGACGGCATGCTCGAATCAGTACCCGAAGGTCCTGACGGTTTTTGTCACGCCTGCTTCTCCGGGGACTATCCAACTCCACCGCCGACGGATCCCCAGAAGCTGCGATTCGGATGCGGCTGCTGAGCTGATGCCACAGTCAGTCTTCTTTTTTGGCAACGGAGTCGCCGAAGGCACTCGTGCAATGAAGAGCGCGCTCGGCGGCAAAGGTGCGAACCTGGCCGAGATGACCAATCTGGGCGTGCCGGTGCCGCAGGGGTTCACAATTGCGTGCAGCGAATGCGTCGCATACCTCGACGGAGGCAAGTACTCAGATCGGTTGCGCGCTGAAGTCGAGGGGAACGTTGCGCGGCTCGAGGAGGCAACCGGCAAGAAGCTGGGGGATCCGCGGAACCCGCTGCTTGTTTCGGTGAGGTCTGGCGCTGCCGTTTCGATGCCGGGGATGATGGAGACGATCCTCAACCTCGGACTCAATGATCGCACGGCGATCGGGCTTGCAAAGCTCAGCCAGAATCCGCGGTTCGTTTACGACTCGTATCGGCGTTTCATTCAGATGTACTCCGATGTTGTTCTCGATGTCCCCATCGCCGACTTCGAGCACCTCTTGAAGGCACGCCGGCTGACTACCGGCGTGAAGAGCGATGCAGACCTCAGCGAAGATGTCCTTCGCAATCTCGTTGAGGAGTACAAGTCGCTTGTCCTCAACTCGACGGGTGCTCCCTTCCCCACGAATCCTGTGGTGCAGCTGTGGGGAGCGATCGAAGCTGTGTGGAAGTCGTGGACTCTCAAAAAGGCCTGCGATTACAGGAGAGTCAACAATATCCCGGAGGATCTGGGAACGGCAGTGAACGTGCAGGCAATGGTGTTTGGAAATCTTGGTGACGACTCCGGTACAGGCGTCGCGTTCACGCGTGATCCGTCGACCGGCGAGCGAAAGTTCTACGGCGAATTCCTCGTTAACGCACAGGGTGAAGATGTCGTGGCGGGAATCAGGACACCGCTTCACATCGACGAGATGGCGCAGCGGCTGCCCGATGCCTATACGGAGCTTCTCCAGACGCAGGACCGCCTGGAGAAGCACTACACCGACATGCAGGACATCGAATTCACGGTCGAGCGCGGAAAGTTGTTCCTGCTCCAGACGCGAACCGGCAAGCGCACTGCGGCCGCCGCGGTGCGAATCGCTGGCGACATGGTCAATGAGGGATTGATCGACCGGACCGAGGCGGTCAGGCGTGTTCCCGCCGATCACCTCGATCAGCTTCTTCACCCGGTGATCGATCCGTCGGTGCGGGCTACCCCGATCTGTGTCGGACTTCCGGCGAGCCCCGGAGCTGCGAGCGGAATTGCCGTGTTCGATCCCGACAGCGCCGAGGAACGCCACGCTGCGGGAAGTGCCGTGATTCTCGTGCGTGACGAGACGACGCCTGAGGACTTCCACGGCATCGTTGCGGCTCGCGCGGTGCTCACGGCGCGTGGTGGCATGACGAGCCATGCGGCGGTTGTGGCGCGCGGCATGGGCAAGTGCGCGATCGTCGGTTGCAAGGAAATGGACGTCGACCTGGAACACCGCCGCTTCGCAGTGGACGGTATCACGATCTCGGAAGGTGACTGGTTGACGCTCGACGGTGCGACTGGTCGCGTCTTTGCCGGAAATCTGCCTACGATCCCCAGCGAAGTCGTGCAGGTCATCAACGGCACGCTCGCCCCATCGGCGGCACCGGTGTACAGATCGTATCACGAGCTGCTTTCGTGGGCTGACGAAAAGCGCAAGCTGCAAGTCCGTGCAAACGCCGACACTCCAAAGGATGCCCGGATAGCGCGCGCATTTGGCGCGGAAGGAATTGGTTTGTGTCGGACCGAGCACATGTTCTTCGAGGGCGACCGGATCACCTCGATGCGCGAGATGATTGTCGCGCGCGATGAAGCAGGCAGGCGGCGCGCGCTGGCTAAGCTTCTGCCGATGCAGCGCGCGGACTTCGAGGGAATCTTCGAGGCAATGAATGGTCTGCCGGTAACCATCAGACTCCTGGACCCTCCACTTCATGAGTTCCTGCCACACGGTGGCGAAGAAAGCAAGCTTCTGGCGCGCACGCTCGGACTTCCGCGCCAGGACCTTTCGCGAATCATCGAGAGCCTTCGCGAGACGAATCCGATGCTCGGACATCGTGGATGCCGACTCGGGATCACGTTCCCCGAGATAACCGAGATGCAGGGCCGAGCGATCTTCGAGGCTGCAGTGCGCGCGATGCGCCGCGGCATCGATGTGCGGCCGGAGATCATGGTACCCCTGGTGTCTGACGTCTCTGAGTTCGACAACCAGCGCGCGATACTCGAGGACACCGCTCGTCAGGTCCTCGGCGCGATGGGAGAGACAATCGACTACCTGATCGGCACGATGATAGAGCTGCCGCGCGCCGCCTTGACGGCAGATTCGATTGCAGCGAGCGCCGAGTTCTTCTCGTTCGGGACGAACGATTTGACACAGACGACATACGGGTTGAGCCGCGACGATGCCGGCAGGTTCCTTCCTTCGTATGTCGAACGCGGAATCTTCCCCGACGATCCCTTTCAGGTTCTCGATTCGCGCGGCGTCGGGCGCCTGATTCAAATCGCAGTAGAGGACGGGCGCAGAACGCGGCCGAATCTCAAGATCGGAATTTGCGGCGAACACGGAGGAGAGCCAAAGTCGGTTGCGCTCTGTCACCAGATGGGACTCGATTACGTGTCGTGCTCCCCGTTCCGAGTCCCGATTGCGCGGCTGGCCGCCGCTCACGCTGCGCTCGCCGAAGCGTAGCCGCAAGCGCACCGCACCGCACCGCACCACCCTGCTCCTTCGTGAACCCGACCGTCGCCCGTACTTTGAGGTGGGGCCTCACGACGCTCATCATAGTGTTCCTGGTGATGTTCGCCCGGACTATCGACTGGGCCGCCGCGTGGGGCGCGATGCGCGCCGCTTCCCTGCCACTTCTCGCTGCAGCAATAGTTGCGAACCTCGTTTCTCTCGCGATCAAAGGGATCAGGTGGTGGCTCTTCCTGAAACCAGCCGGTGCGCCGTCGCTCGGACTTGCAACACGCGCAACGCTCGCGGGGTGCGGTCTCAATAACATCGTGGTGGCTAACGGCGGCGACGCTGCGCGCGTCGTTTTCGTAACTCGCGCGACTGGGCTTCCGAGCTCGACAGTACTCGCAACGGTCGCGCTCGAGCGGCTCTTCGATCCTGTCGGCTTCATGATCCTGCTGGTGTTCGGGATCATCGCCTACCCGTTGCCGAATTCGCTCGAGAGGTGGGGGATCCCCGCGCAGGCAGCGCTCGTCGCAATTCTCGCAGCGTTGATCTGGTTCGTACATACATCGAGGCGCTCGACCGCTTCTGTAGCTATGCACCACTGGGGCGGCGCATCCGGATTCTTTGGGAAGGCGAGGGCCTACCTGAGGGGATTTGCGGCAAGCACCCGGTATCTAACGTCAGGACCGCGGTTTGCCGGCGCCCTGCTCATCTCGATGATCGCCTGGGCGCTCCAGGTGGCGACCTTCCATTTCGCTGCTGCTGCGGCAAATGTGAGCCTTCCTCCAGCAGCGGTAATCGCGGCATTGCTGGCGACGAACCTCGGGCTGATCATTCGCGCGACACCCGGCAATGTCGGTTTTTTTCAGTTCGTATTCGCTGTGGTTGTGGCGCCGTTCGGGATCCAGCGCAGCGACGCCGTTGCAGTGTCCCTGCTCATCCAGACCGTGCAGATAATTCCCGTCACTCTTGCCGGAATGATACTCGCTCCTGAATTCATCTTCGGGACTGCTAGGAAGCCTTTCTCAGGAAGGCGATAAATTCGCGGCTGCTCCGCGTGAGACCTGAAAATGTCCCGATCGTTTTGCCTGTGGAATCGACGATCGCATAGAGCGGCAACGCGACAGTTCCGAAACGCTCTTCCTGGAATGTCTGCTGCTTTTCATAGAGCTCGCCTTCGCCGTCGGTAAAGAGGCGAGCCAGGACGAATGTCGAAAGCAACGCGCGTACCTCGGGCCGCGCGAACATGTTCGACTCCATCCAGCGGCAATTGGTGCAGGTGTAGCCGGTGAAGTCGATGAATACCAGCTTTCCAGTTTGACCCGCAGTCGTGATTGCCTTGTCGTAGTCGTTGAGTAGCCAATCGAGCCGTATTCCACCGTTCGCGATCTCCGCGGAGTACGCATCGGGCGGAAGGAAAGCCTCGACCTCTCCCAGCATCCCGCCGCGGAGTCCTGTGGTCAGCCAGATTGCGATACCGGCGGCGGCAAGAGTCGGGAGCCATCGCAGCGGATTCGGATTCCCCCTCCTCGCGGTAGCCGAGTAAAGCAGCCACGCGGCCGCGACAATCGCGATCGCAGTCCAGGCGATGATCATTGCCTGGCGGGATATCAGATTGGTGCCCCAGACGAGGTCGGCGTTCGAAAAGAACTTGAGCGCTGCGGCGATTTCGAAGAGCCCAACGACAACCTTGACATCGCGAAGCCAGAACCCGGCGCGCGGCATCGCCGAGGTCCACTTCGGCATCAGGGCGAGCAGAAAAAACGGCGACGCAAATACGATGGAGAAGACGAGCATGCCCGCCAGCGGCTGCTGCCATTCACCCCGCGATGCGGAAACGAGCAACGGTCCGATGAAGGGCGCCGTGCATGTGAACGAGGCAAGAGTGAACGCAAACCCCATCAGTACTGACCCTGCAGCTCTACCCGAATGGCTGCGTGCCGAAGCATCGACACGGTTCAGGAAGCGATTCGAGAACGGCAGCGGCAGATCATAAAGGCCGAACAGGCTGAGCGCGAATGCGATGAACGCGACACCTATCGCAATGTTGACCCACGGGTCTGCAGCGAAGCGCGCAACACTCGTCGCTCCGACGACGATTGCCAGGCCAAGTCCGATCGCCGTGAACGTGACGACAATGCCGGCCGCAAACAGCAGGGCGTGCCGCAAAACATGAGGCTTCGCATGCCCGGTTCGCTGATTGAAGTAGGCAAGCGTAACCGGGATCATCGGGAATACACAGGGTGTCAGGAGCGAGAGCGCTCCTGTTGCGGCGGCGAGCCAGAGAAATGAAGCGCTCAAATCGTTGTCAGGTCTGCGGGGACAGTCAGCGTGGTAGTTCGCGGCGGCAGACAAAGAGTTTCACTACAGGCCTGAGAGCGCACCTTGAGCTCGACTGGTTTCTGCCGGTCCGACCCCTTCGGAAGTTTGACCGTTACCTGGAAGATCGGGGCGCCGGTGTAAGTCTCCGTTTTTATGCTGAAATTCGGATCCATCGCGAGCGTTGGCGCAGGTCCCCTGACATCACCGTCGAGCTCATACGGCGAGCCTTCGGCGAGCTTTACAGTCATTCGGGCCGGGCCTCCGCTTCCCTGGGTCAGCGAGTAGAGTTTCCACCCGCCTTGAACTTCGGCGAACAGATTGATGTCGAGGAGGGTTCCACCGTCAGGCGCCTCGCGTGTTTGCTCCGGCGATGCCGCCCACTTGATTACATCCGCGGTCGGCGGTGGAGTCCGGGCATCCGGGGGGCTTTCGCAGGCGCCCAGTAGAAGGGCATATAGGACTATGATGGTCGATCGCATCGGGCTGAAATATACGTCTGCGGGGCGGAGGGCATACACACAGTGAAGTTTGAAGAAGTCAGCACGCACGTTCAGGACGTCCCGTTTATCGACCCTGCAAACGCCGAGTGGGTCTATAACCTGATCTTACGCGAGAAGCTGGAAAACGTTCTCGAGCTTGGCATTGGCCATGGGACATCGACCTGCTACCTGGCGGCGGCAGTCGATGAGTTGCAGACCGGATCAGTAACTGCTGTCGATCTCACCGGCAGCGAGGCGTGGTTCAAGCCGTCTCCCGAGGATCAGCTTGCAAGCTCCGGTCTTTCAG
>JBBREF010000066.1:0-18133 GCA_038203205.1 Gemmatimonadales bacterium
GGTCTGAAGGAAGAAGAGAGCGTAAAACTGACTCGTGTACCACGTCACTGCCTGGCCGGCAGTGACGCCGAACAGAATCACCAGCACCAGCCTCCATTTCACCCACGTATCGAAGCTCTCACGTATCGGGGAAACCGACGCACCCCCCTTGGCCTTGAGCTTCACATATAACGGGGACTCACCAAGCTGCCGGCGGATGTAGAATGACACCATCACGAGTACGACCGAAAGCAGAAACGGAATTCGCCACGCCCATTCGGCGAACGCCGTTTCGCCACTGAGCTTCCGTGTGACGAGAATCACGATCAGCGATACGAACAGACCAAGTGTCGCGGTGGTCTGGATGAAGCTCGTATAGAAGCCTCGCCGGGAATCTGGCACGTGCTCGGCGACATACACCGCAGCGCCACCATATTCACCGCCAAGTGCAAGTCCCTGGAGAAGACGCAAAACGACGAGAAGTATTGGCGCAAAGATGCCGATGGTCTGATAACCTGGGAGAAGTCCGATCGCCGCAGTACTGCCACCCATCAGAAGCAGCGTTGTGAGGAATGCGAATTTGCGACCGACGAGATCACCGAGTCGTCCGAAGAACAATGCGCCGAGCGGCCGTACCGCGAAGCCGACACCAAATGTCGCGAGTGTCTTGAGGAAGCTCGCGGTTGCGCTTCCCGAGGGATAAAACTGTGTCGAGAGAATGGTAGCGAGGCTGCCGAATATGAAGAAGTCATACCACTCGATCATGGTTCCGGCGGTCGATGCCGCGATGACCCGCCAGACGCCGCGCGGTGCTTTCTCCAATTCCTTACCATTCTGCATGGGGCATATTTTGGGCACGAAGACCATTCATCACAACCATTGGAACGGCAGCCAATCAAACCGATAGACCTCAACGCTGACCTTGGCGAGCACGATGGAACCGGCTTCGCCGAGGACGAAGCGCTGCTCGACGTCGTGTCGTCGGCGAGCATTGCATGCGGTGGGCACGCAGGCAATCCTGACGTCATCATGCGAACGGTGCGCGCCGCGACAGAACGCTCTGTTTCCGTGGGTGCCCATCCATCGTACCCGGATCGCGACGGGTTTGGCAGAAGGTCGCTCGACATCACCCTGGATGCACTCGTGTCTTCAGTCGAGGATCAGATCCGGCTCGTTGCCAGATCGTGCGCACGCGAGAACACCGTCTTGAAGTTCGTCAAGCTCCACGGCGCGCTGTACAATGTTGCGGCCGACGACCGGAGTGTCGCCTCGGCGATGGCCGCGTGCATCGCAGGCATCGATGCAAGCTTGGCCGTCCTTGCTCTTCCCCGGAGCGAAATGGAAACAGCAGCGCGAAATGCTGGACTTGCAGTCGCCCGCGAAGGATTCATCGATCGGGCGTACACACCTGCCGGTAGACTGGTGCCTCGCGACGTTGCCGGTGCCGTCATCGCTGATGTAGCAGCGGCATCTGCACGCGCACTTCGAATGGCCCTCGACTCGATAGTGACCGCGATTGACGGAGCGGAGATCGTTGTTGCGGCTGACTCACTTTGTGTGCACAGCGACAGTGCTAATGCACTCGAACTGCTTCGCACGACCCGACAAGCCCTCGAGCGTGCCGGTGTCACAGTCCGCGCTTTCGCATGAACGCGCCGGAGATAGTTCCTCTCGGAGACCGTGCAGTCACGCTGACAGTTGGCGAGGGGATGAGCGAAGGCCTGAGCTCGCTCGTGATCGCGCGATCGGCACAGATTCGATCCGCCGGGATCATGGGTGTAACTGACATCGTGTCATCATACGCGACTCTCGCAGTACACTATGATCCGGCGGTGATTGGATTCACTGATGTCATCGAACGGATCGAGGCGTCGATAGCTGCAGATACAAGCGTCATTCGGGAATTAATCGAGCCAGCAGTCCACGAAATCCCGGTTCGGTATGACGGTGAAGACCTTGAAGAAGTCGCGAGACGCACGCAGTTGAGCGTCGAAGAGGTGATGACAATTCACAGCGAGCGCGAGTACCGCGTCTACGTGATCGGGTTCGTGCCCGGGTTTGCCTATCTGGGATCTCTCGATGAGCGTCTCGCGCTGCCAAGGCGTGAGTCGCCTCGCAAGCGAGTTCCCGCTGGCTCAGTCGCGATCGCGGACCAGCAGACCGGAATCTACCCGTCGTCTACGCCGGGTGGATGGCACCTGATCGGCAATACAGATGCGGTCCTTTTCGATCAGGCGCAGGATCCGCCCGCACGTTTCAGGGTTGGCGACCGGGTGAGATTCGCGAGATGCTGAGATTGGTAAAAGCTCCTGCATACGCGACGGTACAGGACGCGGGGCGAGCCGGGTTCATGGCGAGTGGGGTATCGCGCGCCGGTGCGATGGACCTTCCCGCACTTCTAACGCTGAACACGATGCTCGGGAACGAACCAGGGTGCGCTGCGATCGAGCTCGCACTAAGCGGCGGGGAAATCGAATTCGACGCGAGCGCGACATTCGCCGTCGGTGGCGCGAAAACGGATCTCGCGCTTTCCGGCCGCGAGGTTCCGATGTGGCAGGCGCATCATGCTGCAAAAGGAGACACGCTTACTTTCGCTGCTCCCCGAGACGGCCGATTCGTCTACCTGGGTATTGCAGGCGGAATCGACGTCCCCCTGATCCTGAAGAGCCGAAGCACATATCTCCCGGCTCAACTCGGTGGACTCGAGGGGCGCCGCCTCAGAACCGGAGATACTCTCGATCTGCTCGGCACCACGCGCAAGCAGCGTCATCAGGTAAGCGATGTGCTGCCAGTAAATCTTCGACCGCCTCATCACATCACCTCTGTCCGTTTCATTCAGCGCAACGGTCGCGAGCTGCCAGGTAAATTCACAGTGACCAGCGTGTCTGACCGAACCGGTTATCGACTCGATTCACCAACTCCGCTTCCGGGCGATTCGATTCTCTCCCAACCCGTGTGTCCCGGTGTCATCCAGATTCCACCAGATGGGCATCCGATTATCCTGATGGCGGACGCGCCGACGATCGGGGGATACTGCATTGCCGGCGTTGTCATCTCCGCAGACCTTGGCGCGCTTTCGCAGCGCATGCCCGGTGAGTCGATCGCATTTCAACCAGTCACAGTTTTCGAAGCGCAAAAGTTGCTCGAAGCTGCATCAGACAAACTCGAAGGCGTTCGCGAATGGAGACTTGCCTGAGATCGATTGACCGACAGCTCCTGATGCAGTGGTCATATTGAACCCGATGTCGGCGATCAACCTCCTGCTCGACGCGGCGCGAGCGCTATTGGAGCTTGGGCCGTCACTCCTCGCGAACGTTCTGTTCACGTTTGTTGGAACCGCACTGCTCATCTGGTGCGGCCACCAGATCTCGCAGCTTTTTGCGTCCCTCACGCCTTCCCGCGACCTGGAACTGGGGACTGACGCAGTCGACACTATCCTCTCGGCTTACGTCTGGGGAGCCGTGTATGCACTGGTACTCATGTACACGCTTGGCGGGCTCGGCGTTTACACTGCCCCCGCGTTGTGGGCCGCCATCCTCCTGCCGGGAGCAGTGAGAGGGAGAAGATCGCTCGCGTTGCCCTTCGCGACTGGCAATCCCGGGTGGAAAGTCCTTCCGTTTGTAATCCTGAGTCTCGGCCCGCTCTTGATCTCGCTGACATGCCCCGTCCCGTCATGGATGGACGTGCTGGAGGGAAACGTGGGCCCTGTGCAGCGCCTCGTGACCTTCGCGGCTTTCGACCAGGGCAACTCACTCCCTTCTGCGTTGTATCCAGTGAACAGGGCTACCCCGCTCTACACGGCGTTTTACGGGTTGCTCGCCCGGTCATTCGGAATGGACGGGTACGAGGTGCTCGCCGCGACACTGGTTCCGACGCTGCTCATCACGCTGCTCGCGGCGTACAGGCTCGGCAAGGCACTCCTGCCCGCGAATGGGCACGCGGGGTGGATGGCTGCCGCATCGTGGGTGCTGACTTACCAGTACATGCACCTGCAGAGCTCGCGCTCGACCGTCTGGCAGATGACGTTTGCGCTGATTGCATTAGCGAAGGCGATCGAGCTGTATCGTCAACCCGGCAACCGGTCGCTGCTGCTCTCGGCAGCATTTGCGACGGCGGCCGCGATTCTCGCTCACCCGTTCGAAGGATTCTTCACGGCCGTCGCGGTCTCGATCATTGCCGCCACGGCATGGTGGTCCGACAGTTTCCGGAATGGCCGCAGTTACCTCATAGCGGCTGGCGTCGGAATCGCGGCGTGCGCGCCGATGTTGTGGACGTGGTGGCCTTCGAGTTCGCTCGCGATGGCAATCGGGGCAGTGCTGCTCTTGCTTCTTTTTTTCCTCGTCAGGCTGCCGATGAAAGCCGGCGCGAATTCGGACATTGCTGACCGCCAGTTTCCGCGCAGGCGACTTCTTCTGGCCCTGCCTGCCGTTGCAGCCTTGTCAACGGCGTTCCTCTTCTGGGACTTCTACGTCTGGGGAAACCACCGCGTCCTCGAAAGGATGCTCGTAGCGTTTCCGGTTCCTGCCGGACTGTCGATTGCGCTCATCACAATGAATGTGCGCAGGCCGAGCACTGGGACTATGCTGGCTGGAGCCGCCATAGTCGCGGCGACGCTGCCACTTTGGATTCTCCCACATTTCGAATTTCATCCAGTGACGGTTGCATCGTTCAGGTTCGAGTTTCCACTGAAGGGAATAGACTTCTGGCTATCCACGGTACTCGCGGTTAGCGCGTCGACCGTGATGGCGCAACTCTGGGCGAGCACAAGACATCGAAAGCTTGCCAGAGCCTATGTGCTTGCTCTCCTCGTCCTGCCGACATCCATACTGCTTGGCCAGGACAGGGATCACTCGATGGGGAATTTTTACTCGATGACGGAAGCCCATCTTCGCCTCGCGGCAAAGGGCTACTGGCGGGGTTGGGGTGACCCACGGTATGTAGCTCGAAAGTACGATCGCGATTTTTTCGAGAAACTGAGATCAATGGTTCGCGCAGGGGAGATCGGCCCTGCGGACAGGATTGCACACGTTGCCCCGGGATCGAATCTTCAGGCAACTCCCTTCCCCGCATTTACCGGGGTCGCGCAGGATCTTTATCTGCCCTCCGTCGACACCACTGACGTTCACACGCGCGGAGGCCGGCTTTACGACATCGACGAACGCAAACCGCAGAACAAGTTGCTGCTCGTGGAGAAATCGATGCTGCCGGCATATCAGGTCGGCGGAGCATCGATCGTTTACGAAAACCGTCGCGTGATTCTGTTCAGCCGCGTCAGGGAGTGAACGAAAGCATTATCGAAACAACCTGATCGGCAATGGCGTTTCGTACCGCTTCAGAGTAGTGCAGGAAGTCACCAACATGCAGTGAGCTGTTGGTCCAGGTGAGGCCGTTCGCCGAAGTAAGCGCGGCGACATCTACCAGCCGAACTCCCTTTTGCGAGGCAAGCGTCCGGATCATGGAGTTGAGGTTCGTGATCGCAGGGGTGCCAGATGATCCTAGCGGCGGCAGCGTCGTGATCATGAATCTCGTCGGCGCCCTGCCAGCTGCAATCCACTGATCTATCATTATCTCGAGATTCACCCGAATCGTGGTGAGCGGCACGTTGGCTATCACATCGTTGGTGCCTATCGACACGTATGCGAAGTCAGAGCTGCGCGGCGTGAACGCGTTCGTTCTCAGAATGCTGCCGGTCGGATAAAATTCGTTCACCGGCTCACCACCGCTCCATGGATAAGCCAAGCCGAGCACTTCGCCCTGGTAGCGCGTCACGCCGCCAACGGTCTCGAGTGCATTCGGCGCGAACACGATCGTGCGGCCAGTCCCCGTCCGCGTTCCGGAGATTCCGTGATTGACCGCCTTTATCGTCTCGGGACGGTTCGCGCGCCATCGTGCTTCGATCTTGCCGGCGAGCTGAAGCTGGCTGTTTGGAGCATTCGCGCTCAACCGGATCGCGGGATCCCCGCTCGACACATATGAGCTCACGCGCTTGAGTGGACTCGTTCCCTCAAACCCGAAGTCTGTGTTTGAATCACCAAACGTGACTATCTGAATCTGCGCGGTGCCAAGGGCAACGAATACAAGCGGGTCCCCACTCAAGCCAGGTACTGACGCGAAGAGTGAATTGCCTCCGAGCCCAAGAACCCAGTTGCCAATCGTTGCAATACCCGATGAGTTGGTGACAGCTGCCCCATCGGTAATCGTTCCGTCGCCACTTCGAATCGAGAAAGTGACGGTGATGTTGGGAACTCCCACGCCCTCGACATCCGTGACTCTGACCGCAGGCTTGACCGGTACCGGCTGGCCAGCGAGCGCACTCTGATTGTTACCAGCGCTGATCGACATCGCGGAGGGCGGCAGCGCTGCGGCCGTTGCATTAAAAGTGACGGGGCTGCCCGTCAGTCCTGCTGCAGTTGCCGTAACTGTATTCGCCCCCTGGGCTGCACCGAGCCTCCAGTTCGTAACTGCGGCAACTCCATCCGCATTCGTCACCGCGGCCTCGCCGGTGAGAGTACCACCGCCAGCGGTAACTGCGAACGTAACAGCGACTCCTGGAACCGGCACGCCTGCGGAATCGGTCACGATGACAGACGGCGGAACTGTGACGTTGAAGTTCGGTCGCGCGGTCTGATTGTTACCGGCGAATCCCGCGATCTTGCTCGGGACAGGTGCAACAGCAGTTGCCGCGAAGGACACAGGATCACCCGCGAGTCCCGGCGCAGAAGTGAGAAGGGTCTGCGGACCCGGCGTCGGGCCAAGCTTCCAGCTACCGACGGTCGCAACACCGGTTGCATCGGTTACCGCCGACCCGCCCGTGACTGTTCCGCTCCCGCTCGCCGGCGAAAACGTAACTGCATAACCGGCGATGAAGTTGCCATTCGCATCGGTGACCTTTACCGATGGCTTCGTCGCCACGAATCCCCCGGCGGTCCCCGTCTGATTGTTGCCGGCAAAACCCTCGATCCTGGCAGCTGGACCCGCACCCGCCGCAGCGTCGAACGTAATGGTGACGCCGGGCACAGCTGTCGACGTCGCCGTCAGGCGATTAGGCGCGGCAACCTGGCCAAGCGTCCACGACCCGACTGCGGCAATGCCCGCAGCATTGGTCGTAGCAGTAGCGCCCGTGATGGTTCCGGCGCCTGCAGTCACTGCGAAAGTGACAGTGACATTTGCAATGGGATTGTCACCTGCGTCGGTAACGATCACAGATGGAGGAATCGGCACCGGTTGACCGACTGCCACCGACTGATTGTTTCCCGCCCACGCCACGAGTTTCGACGGCGGTCCCGGGACAACGGTTACTGACAGTGTGCCCGACTTGCCTTCCGATGTCGCCGTGATAGTCGCTGTACCCGGAATCTTCGCGGTGATCAAGCCAGTCGCTGCGTCTACGGTAAGCACAGCAGGGCTGGAGCTCGACCATGCTACAGGTCGCGTGAGCGCCGTGTTTTCGTTGTCCCTCAGCAAAGCAGTGAGCTGACGCGTCGTGATCACTGCCATCGGCGTCGTATCACCACTCACCGTGACAGTCTCGACTCGCGGACGCATCATCACCGCGTACGTGCCGAGGCGCGTGATGGTCCCGGTCACAGTCTTGTTGCCTGTGTTTACAGTGCTTCCCTCGACGACTCTCCAGCCTCCGGCGATTACCTCGTAGAGCTGAAGCTCGCCCTCGCTGTTTCCAGCGGTTACGAGCGCGGGGTCGTACTTGATCGTCAGTGTAGCGGCCTGGACGAACGCAGTCGCAGCCGGCCCGACGTCGAATGCAGAACCAGCAAGCAGTCTCAGGCTCGGAGGTGTTGCTGTCGCGGGGGCGACAGACAGATTCGTAGTCTGCGACACCGCGTTGGCCGGTACTACAATGGTGAGCACGCCAGTGAGGTCGGAAACTGTCTTCCCTGTTGCATCGACCACCGCGCCGTCCTTCACCCTCACTTCGACCGTCGCGGTCTTGCCGTCGACTGATGCAGTTACGGTCGCGGTGCCGATTGCGACTCCACTGACCAGACCGCCCGCGACTGTAACCTTCGACTCGTCCGAGCTGGACCAGGTTGTGATTCGATCAGTCAAGGTCGTGCCTTGCGCGTCCCTCGGGATCGCCACGAGCATCTGCACTCCGCCCGGCACAAGCTCGACAGCACTCTGAGCATTGATCGAGACAGTGGCAACTGACGGCGGCGGGGCCGTGCCCTCGCCGCACGCTGAGGCGAGCGCCAGCATCGCGGCGCCGAAAAAAATAGTGCGCCGCTTCATTAGGTTTGACAATTAGTGTACGGGTGCGCGGTTAGGACAGCCTTTTAGTTTAACTGAAGGGCAGCATTATCGAAACGACCTGGTCTGCGAGCCAGTCGCGAACGGCCTCCGAGTAGTGAAGCTCATCGCCGGTCAGGTGCATCGCCGGCGATTTCCACGTAATCCCGTCATCGTTCGACACAAAACTCGCAAGGTCGATCAGCCGCACCCCTTTCGCCGCCGCCAGTGTCCGAATCCGGGTGTTCAGGTCCGGAATATCGATGCCAAACCCTGAATAGCGAGGCGGAATCGTCGTGATCATGAACTTGTTGGCGGGCAGACCCCTCCCGACCCACGCGTCAATCATCGCGCCGAGGTTCGCGGCAATCGTGACGGGTGCTACACCACTGCCGATGTCGTTGGTCCCGAGCGACACATAGGCGAAATCGCTGGTCCGCGGGATGAACGCCTGAACCCGAGCGATTGCACCAGCTGGATAAAACGCATTGGCTGGTTCACCACCGCTCCACGGATATGCGTCTCCAAGGACTTCGCCGCGGAAACGCGACACACCGCCAACCTGCTCGAGGCCATTAGGCGCACCTACCCCGGTCCGGCCTGCTCCGCTGGAAGTTCCGGAGATCCCGTGATTTACCGCCTTGATCGTTTTTGCACTGCTTGCCTTCCAGCGAGCTTCGATCTTGCCCGCGAGCTGCAGCGAACTGTGGGGTGCCGCCGGGCTGAGCTTGATCGAAGGACTCGCGGAAGAGATGTATGATGCCACGACCGCGGTGAAATTAGTCCCTTGAAAACCGATATCGGTATTTGAATCACCGAACGTCACAATCTGAACTTCTGCGGTGCCGAAGGCGGTGAACGCCAACGGGCTGCCGTCGAACCCGGGCGCACTTGCTGACAGTGAATTCGCGCCGATACCGAGTGTCCACCCCCCGACTGTCGCGATTCCGGATGCGTTCGAGACAGCGGTTGCGCCGGTGATTGACCCCCCGCCGCTCGTTACCGCGAATGTCACCGTCACACCCGACGCAGGATTGCCCTCTGTATTGTTCACCCTCACTGACGGAGAGACCGGCACGGCCTGACCTGCTGCAGAGCTTTGGTTGTTTCCAGCGTTGATTGAGATCCCAGCAACGCCGGGAATGGCGGCAGTCGCGTTAATGGAAACCGAAAGTCCAGCGCCCGAGGCACTCAGTGAGTTTGGTCCGGAGACCGGTCCGAGGATCCAGCCTCCAATGGTTGCAACACCATTCGCATCGGTCACCGGCGATGCACCTGTGATCGAGCCGCCACCGCTACTCACGACGAACGCTACTGCAACTCCCGGAACCGGTGCTCCCTCGACGTCAGTCAACCTCACTGCGGGCGGAGTCGGAACCTGGTTTGCCGGACGCACTGTCTGATTGTTGCCGGCGAAAACAGCAATGCTCGTTGGAATTCGCGCGATCGCAGTCGCGTTGAAAACGACAGGGCTCCCGGTCAGACCATCGGCGACGGCGTTGAGCGTCTGCTGGCCCGCGACGGGACCGAGCTTCCAGCTGCCGACGGTTGCGATACCCGACGCATCTGTCACCGCCTGCCCGCCGGTTACTGTGCCTTCACCAAGCCCGGGAACGAACATGACAGTAAATCCTGCAACAGGATTTCCATTTGAGTCGGACACTTTCACCGACGGTGGTGTCGGAATGACTGCGTTGATGTTCGCTGTCTGACCATCACCGTTCGACCCTTCGATCTTCGCCGGCGGCGGCGGACCACCCGTCGCGTTGAAACGAAGCATGAGGCCAGTCAATAGTGGTGACGTCGCAATGAGTGTATTCGACCCGATGTTCGGGCCGAGCGTCCATGCTCCGGCGGTGGCGATGCCGTCAGCGTTCGTCGTCGCCGACCCCCCGCTGATGCTGCCTCCACCCGACTCCACAGCGAACTCGACAGGAATACCGCCGACACCCGCCCCGTCAGCGCCAACTACCTTCACGGATGGCGCGATCGCCACGGCAAACCCAACCTGAGCCGACTGATTGTTTCCGGCAACAATTGACATACCTGTGGCCGGTATCGACGCCGTTGCAACAAAAACTACGGGACTGCCGGAGATAGTTCCTGATGTTGCAGATAACGTATTCGCTCCCAGGCTGGTGCCGAGGGTCCAGCTCCCAACCGTTGCGATGCCTTGAGCGTTCGTCGTCGCGACTGCTCCGCTGATCGAACCGCCACCTGACGTCACGGCAAACGTCACACTTATTCCCGATACAGGAATTCCAGTCGCATCAGTAACGATGACCGACGGCGGAGTTGCGACAGCCGTTCCGATCCGCGCGGTTTGATTGTTACCGGCGAACCCGGCAATCGCGGCCGCGATCGGAACGATCGCCTGGAACGTCGCTGATGCGCCCGGAATCGCGGGTGAAGTCGCAGTGAGCGAGTTGTTGCCCGGCGTGGTGCCAAGCGTCCAGCTACCCACTGCAGCAATGCCCGCGGCGTTCGTCGTTGCGGACCCTCCCGTGACCGACCCACCGCCTGTTGTTGCGACGAAGTTCACAGTCACACCGGAAACCGGGTTGTCGCCCGCGTCAGTAACGATCACCGACGGCGGCATCGGCACCGCACCGCCCGGCGGCGCATGCTGGTTGTTGCCCGCGAACGCAATCAGTTTGGCAGGCGCGCCGGCTGTGATCGCATACGACACCGTCGCACTTTTACCCTCTGACGTCGCAGTGATGACAGCGGAGCCAGGCACCCTGGCCGTCACGAGTCCAGTCGTACTTACCGAGAGCGCCGATGGATTCGAGCTCGACCATTCAACCGGGCGACTGAGAGGCGTTGCTTCACCGTCACGCAGGGTTGCGGCTAGCTGTTGCGTCACTGGAACCGCAATCGGAGATGACGCACCAGTGATGGTGACTGTCGCAACGCTCGGACGCAGCATTACAGCGTAGACGCCGCCGCTCGTCACAGTACCCGTGACGGAGTTTGCATCTGTGTTCGCGGTGCTTCCGTCAACCAGCTGCCAGACGGGTCCAGCCACCCTGTATAGCTGGAGCTCACCTTCGCTGAACCCTGCGGGAACGAGCGCGTCGTCATACTTGATCGTGATGCTCACCGGCTGGGTAAAGCTCGTTGCGAGAGGCGCCAGCTCGAAAGCCGTCCCTGCGAGAAGTCGCACGCTCGAGGGAGGAGCGATTGCGTTGCTCAGGGTCAGGGTCACTTGCGTCGAGAGCGCGTTCGGTGGCACGACAAGGGTCACTGTGCCGGACTGATTCGAGAATGTCGCGCCGGAAGGTCCAACGAACGCGCCCTCCCTGACTCGCGCTTCAATGTTTGCCGGGATGCCATCGACAGATGCACTGATTGTCGCAGACCCGTAGGCGACTCCGGTAACCAGGCCCCCCGCTACTGAGGCCTTCGACGGATCCGACGAAGACCACGACGTCACGCGCCCCGAAATGGTAGCGCCGCTCGCGTCCTTCGCGATCGCGACAAGCATCCGGGTTGCGCCCGGCACGAGATCGATGCCGGGGGCGGCGTCGATTACAACCGAGGCTACCGCCGGAGGGGGCGCAGTCGGACTATCGCACGCAAGCCCGAGTATGACCGCCCCCGCAATAAGCACTGCGGAAGCGCGTCGCACAGTCAGGTTGACCGTCATTCCTGGCACACTCCTACTTCTCTCGGCGAGGGTATCGTCATGGGCATCAACAGGAAACAAACAAAAGGTTACTCCGAGCAGGAAACCATTATACACCAGTGCTTACTGAATGAAACCCTTTGTAGTTCGCCAAATCGTAAACCGCGGCGAAAGGTCACGTGTGGCCATAGCAGGCCTCGCGGTTTACTCTATCAGAATCCGAACCGGAGCCCTACATGATGCGAGACTTCAGGGATTTCATCGTAAAGCAGAACTTTCTGGCCCTCGCACTCGCCGTGGTGCTCGGGGGCGCGGTCAGCAAAGTCATTCAGTCAGTCGTTGACGATTTCATCATGCCGATAATTGCGGCAGGCAGCCCCGCTGGCGAATGGCAGAAAGCGACGTTCAGCGTCGGCCCCGTCCAGTTCGGCGTCGGTAACTTCGCGAGCGTACTGCTGAATTTCCTGATCATCGCATTCGTCGTATGGCGCATAGCGAAACTGTTCGAGGGTCCACCCGCTCCTCCCGCCCGGACTTGCCAGTTCTGCAAGAAGGAAGTGGACGCCGCCGCGTCACGTTGCGCGCATTGCACGAGTCAGCTCTGAAACTGATCCAGCGCGGCGTAACGCTGATAGCGGGTTTGTCGATCAGCTGTACGCCCGCGGATTCAGCGGATGCGCACACGGCACAATCACAGTCGGGACAGCCGCAGTCGAACCGAATCGAATGCCGAATATCCCGGGTCGCCGACGGAGATTCGTTCAACTGCGGCAACGCAGGGCGGGTACGCCTGCTGATGATCGATGCACCAGAACTTGCGCAGGGCGGAGCGGCGCGCCAGGCGTTGAATGCTTTTACGACAATCGCTCCCGTCGGAACGCTCGTAAGCATCGAGACCGATGTCCGCCCGCGCGATGATTACCAGAGGATTCTGGGTTACGCGTTCCTCGCAGACGGACGCATGCTGAACGAGGAAATGGCCCGCTCAGGCTTCGTCGTGGCCCTGGTCTATCCGCCGAACGTGAAATACGCTGCTCGCATACGAAACGCGGTCGCCGATGCCAAAAAAGCGAGACGCGGATTGTGGGCGACTGACTTTTTCGATTGCCCGCCGCGTGATTACCGCGCGGGCCGCTGTGGCGGGGGCACGCGGGGCAACGCTCGCCGGCGTCAGTCCACCGGCAAGAGTTGACGAAGCCCGTCCCACTCGACATTGCCACCGCTCAAAACCGCAACGGTAATACCGTCAGGCTTCACCGCGCCGGTCATTAGAGCTGCTGCGGTGATCGCTCCACTCGGCTCGACGACGATCTTCAGCCGATCAATGAGGTGACGCATTGCCGCGATTAGAGGTTGATCATCGACCAGCACGACATCGTCGATGTAAGGCTGATGATGTCGGAATGGTAATCCGCCGATCTCGCTTGCCTGAAGCCCATCGGCGAGCCCGCCCGTCGCGCTGAGCCTTACCGGCGCACCCTTTTCGCGCGCTGCATGCAGCTTCGGTGCGCTCACGGGCTCGACGCCGATCACACGCACATTGGGTCGAAGCAACTTCACCGCAGTCGCAACGCCGGCGCTGAGACCCCCGCCTCCCACGGGGACAAGTACAGTCGTCACATCGGGGAGATCCTCCATGATCTCGAGCCCGACGGTGCCCTGGCCTGCTATGATCGCAGGGTCATCGTATGGATGAACGAAGACGAGGTTTTCAGCATCAGCTATCTCGTGCGCTTTGTCAGCGCGTTCATGCGTCGTCGTGCCACAGAGAATGACCCGGGCGCCGAGCCGTTCTGCGCCCGCGCGTTTTGCGGCGCTGGCATTCGTCGGCATCACGATCGTTGCAGGAACTCCGAAAATTCGCGCTGCCATCGCGACACCCTGTCCGTGATTTCCGGAGGATGGCGCGACTACGCCGCGAGCGAGAACGTCTGCGGGCAGTGATCGGAGAAAGTTGTACGCGCCACGGAACTTGAAAGCCCCTGCGCGCTGCAGCCCTTCAGCCTTGTACCAGACTGGCACACCGAATTCCGCGCTGAGGATCTCATCATGAAGAAGCGGTGTCCGGATCGCGACTCCTTTCAATGCCGTCGCGGCCGAGTTTAGGTCTTCGAGAGTAACGAGTGGTCGTTCGTCGATTGTCATCGGGTTTCCTTTCGGGGTGGTGCCCATGGTGCGATCGCCGATGCGACCGCTACTGCGGTGAGCGAGTCGACTGCGATCCGCCAGTCTACCCTCTGGTAAGTAACTGTCTGATCCGCGCCCGTTTCAAAAAACAGCAGCGATTTCACGGCCGGATACTTCTGAGGAAGCGTGGCGAGTGCACCGGCATACCACGATGTCCTGTTACCGCCAACAGCGAGTGAGCCGAACTCTGCGATCATGACCGGTTTCCCGAATGAGGCGAGCTTCTCGTACTTCGCGCCGAATATCTCGTCGAACGTCCACCACTTCGACCACTGCGCGATCGGCCCGAAGTTGAGGACGCCCGTCGCAACCCAGTCGACGGTACCCGAGCCAGGGTAATAGAGGTCCCAGTATTCATACGCGACGTGCGGCGACCAGATCCAGATGACGTTCGTGGCTCCAGCCGCGCGGAACCGGGTCACGATGCGACGCCACCCTTCAATGTATTCTTCCTTCGTATTGTTCTGCGGACCCCATGGATATCTGTACGGATCGTTCATCTCGTGAGCGAAGCGCACGTAGACAGGTCTTGCAAATCGCGCAGCAGCCTGCGCCCACTCGTCGATGTAAAAATCGTAAGCACCACGCGCGATCGATCCCATACCGTGACTGTCGCGGGCTTCACGAAGAGGAAGATGAGTGTGCCTTCTGCTGTCGAATTCGGTGAGCCATGGTTCCCACGTTATCATGGGCACCGATCCCATATCCCAGATCGCGTTTGACATGACGAGCGGAAACTGGTGGACGGCGTCGTCTCCCCACGCGGAATACAGCTGAATGACCGGCAACGTCGTTCCGATCCGCCGCTCGAGCTCGAGAATTCCATCGAGGCTCGCGGGAAGCCGTCCGTCGTAGGCGCCAAGCAGAATTTCTTTCGGCGATTTCAGGATCGACATGTCGCTTCGGTCGAGCCAGGCCAGCCCGGCGGCACGACCAGGTCCGCTGAAGCGGGCGCGGGCGCGATTTTCGATAGAGCCTACCATTGCACCCGCGCGCGCCAGGCCGGCGGCAAGCGGCCCACTCGTCGCCGAGCTCATCGCCGTCAGCAGGTAGACGAACGCCGTACCGGCGGCGATTGCCACTATCGAAAGTGCGATACGTGAGCGGCGCCTCATTGCTCAGACCTCGCGGGAGAATGTATAACATCCCATGGATCTTCGAGCGCCGACACACGCGACGACTGCCACGCAGCGTAGAGCGCGCCGATGGACATGATCACCGGCACCGTTGCGAACGCCACCATCCCCCACACGGCCTCACTTGTCAGCTCGAGCCTGCCCTCGGACGTGTGGAACAGCCTCACAGTCGCTATTCGGGCAATTGTCGCGATATACATGGCGATGAGGACGAGCTGCGGCCACGCAAGTCGAATGAACCCACCGCGAACTGCGCGCTTCGCCGTCGGAATGTATGGAATTTCTGCCCTCACGATCGCGAGAATGGTTCCTGACAGAAACACTGGCCAGCCCGCGAGCTTGAGTACGAGTCCCCGCCAGTGAATCCCGCGCTCCGCATCGCCACCCGCCAGCCAGCGCTGGACGAATAGATAGATCGCTGAGCCAATGGCGCCAACCGGGCCCGCAGCGAGGAGAAACTCACCGAAGCGCATCGATGCTGGTTGAATTCCGGTCCACAGATACACGTATGGGAAAATCAGAAACAACAGAGTAGTAAGCCCGAAGAGGTAATAGGTGCCGGTTGCGAGGTATGCCAGCCGCTGCCGGTTCGAGAGAGTCCTGAACGCGCGCGGGAGCTCGACGAACGCAACCTCGTACACGCCACGCGCCCACTTGAGCTGCTGCCGGTAATACGACCCAAGATCCTCTGGTACGAGGCCCCGGCTTACAATCTCAGGAACATAGATCGAGCACCACCCGCGTGCGTGCAGTCGTATCGCGGTGACGAGGTCTTCGGCTAGACCGATCCCGTGACCTCCGATGGATGCGAGTGCGGCACGGCGAAAAGTGCAGTTCGCTCCAATGGCGAGGCACGCCCCGTGACCATAAAGCCCCATCTGCCCTGGCCCGTAGAAAGCGTACGTCTGTTCGGCCGCTGCCGCGGCAGTCAGTGACCGCCGCTGATTGTAGTAAGCCTGGGCGACCTGAACAAATCCGGTCTTCGGGTCCTCGAACTGTCCAAGGACACGATGCAGAAACTCGGGAAACGGTATGTGATCGGGGTCGAGCACAAGTATGAAATCTTCTTTCGTAAGCTCCATCGCACGATTGATCTTGCCGGCCTTCGCACCCGGTATTCCCGTAAGCTCGAGCCACGTAGCGCCGTGCCGCTCGGCTAGCTCCCGGAATCGCGGGTCTCTTGTGTCGTCGAGGAGATACGTCTTGTGTGGGTATTCGATGAGCGCGCACGCCGCGAGCGTCCGTTCGAACATCCCGATCGGCTCGCCAGGGGAGCTCGTCGTGAACACGGCGACCGACATTCCTTCCGGTGCAGGCGCGTGTGTCGAGCGTGTGATTGCGAGATAGTTGATCCAGCCAAGCACGATACGCGTCATACCGTACCAGAATCCCAGCGAGAGCATCACGAACAGGATCGGATTTGCCACGTGGCCTTCGCGGAACCACCAGTCAGCAAGTCGCAGCATCGCGGCGAGACCAGCACCGGTAAGCAAAGCGAGGATGACCCTGTCGCGCCGGCGAACGCCTGGTGCTTCGGTGCGTCTCCAGAGGGACGTTGGCAACGAAGTCGTCAGCGGCTGGTCGCGGGAAGAAACCGGTAGGTAAGGCGGATTCTGCCGGTGGTCGACGTGTAGAACGCAGTCTTCATCCGGTCGATCGAGGCGGAGAGTGTGGTCGCCTTGCTGAGCACGCCGCTCACCGAGATGTGGGCATCCCATGGGTTGAAGCTTCGTCGGACGAACTCGAGTGTGTACGGCGCGAGGATTCCGGGGAGCACCGGGAACACCGGGGCGTCCTCACGTGCGTAAAACCCGTACGCGCCGCGCGCATTGAGCGTGAATGTCGGCGACGCCTGGACCGTGATCGAGCCCAGCGCGGAATGGGAGACGATGTTCTCTGGTGTGTAGTAGGGCGCGTACCGGAATGCCTCGTTGAACCGGGTTTCGGCTGCGTCCTGCGCAGCGAACGCATAGCCGATACTGCCTACCAGAGTTGGTGCGCGGATGACCGGCGCAAGAAGCCACGCATAAGCGCTGCGCACTGTGTTCTCGTCCCCGAAACGCTCGGCACGCACCGCCGTTTCACCAAGCCACCCTTCTGGGCTCGCAAGGCCGAGGGAGAACGATCCTGTATTTGACATCACGAGGCCCGCCGTGCTCGCCACGGTGTTCAGGTACGGAGCCCGGTCACCCCGCGCCTCGACCGACAAATAGTTCGGGAAACGAAAACGTACCGACGCACGGGCAGTCCAGTCCTGACGCGTTTCGTCGCCGCCAGGCGTTACGCCACCATGTGTTACGCCACCCAATGCGAGTCGTGTCTCGACGCGCGCAGCCGGCGTTGAGTGCACCAACTCCGCTTCGCCCAGGATCACGGTTGTCGCAGGAGCATCATACCCCGGTGTAAACGCGTCGCGGCCCGGCATGAAACGTATCGGGCGCACGCGGGCAGCCACCGAAAACAGCGGGTTGATGAACATGCCCGCCTCGATGCTCCCATCGATGCGGTCGAGCGGCTGATCGTCGTGGAGTGCGTTGGTTCCGACACCCATCCACGGTGCAGCGACAGATCTGATTTCGAATAGCTGACGCCGCGCGTCAGCGGCGCCCGAGTCAGCAGCGATCGCCATGCGAAAATGTTTCGCTGCACCGGTGAGGTCCCCTTTCCAGTAAAGCGATGTGCCGAGAAGCGTCGCGGCCCGAGCTCGTGTTGCACTTGATGCCAGCAGTGGCTCGAGAATCTGCCGCGCTCGAACATCCGACCGCGTCTCGACGAGCATATTCGCAAAATCGAGCCTGAGAGAAGTGTCCTCGGGATGCTGCGCGATCGTCCGCTCGTAAGCAGCGATCGCGCCCACGATGTCTTTCATCCAATAGAGAGTCTGCGCGTGCAGCCGCGCAGCGTCTCCATTGCCTGGTTCCCTGGCGAGTACCTGCTGGAGGATTTCTGCCGCCTT
>JBBREF010000067.1:0-17847 GCA_038203205.1 Gemmatimonadales bacterium
AAGCATCTTGGTTCGAGGTCAAATACGTACGTGAACGGAGTACCGATATCCGAGCAACTGTTATCGGACGGCGATCACATCGGTTTTGGTCCGAACGGAGTTTTGTCGTTCACGCTCCGCGTGCGCGACGGGGAAGAGCAACTTCTAAATGAAATGGCGCCGGGCGGCCATCAAGATGCGATTCTGCGAATTGGTCGGAATCCAAACAATGATATCGTGTTGGATGAGCCGGGCGTCTCCCGCAATCATGCCACGCTGACCTACGGCGCATCGACAGAACCGGTGCTTGCCGATCTCTCAAGCACCAACGGAACCTACGTCAACGGTAGGTTGCTGACCGAGCCGCACGCGCTAACCAGCAATGACCTCGTATTTCTGGGCGGGTCGGTCTTACGAGTTAACGGACGCGAGGTGCAACGGCTCGAGTTGAGCACAAGCCGCATCTGTGCCGAAGGGGTGAGCAAAAGCATCGGCGACAAGATCCTCCTCAAACCCATCACACTCGCACTTTACCCACGCGAATTCATTGGGATCATGGGTTCGTCTGGCTGCGGCAAGTCGACGCTCATGGATGCGCTTAATGGGCTGCGCCCCGCAACGACAGGTTCCGTCTCGATTAATGGACTGGACCTGTACACACACTTCAACGTGCTTCGACGATCTCTCGGGTACGTTCCTCAGCGAGACATTCTTCACGAGGCATTGACTGTCGAGCGTACCTTATGGTTCGCCGCGAAGCTGAGGTTACCCTCGCAGGCGTCATATGACGACATCTGGCAAACCGTTAACGGTGTAATCGAAACTGTAGGCTTGAGCGGACAACGCAGAAACGAATTCCGTCAGCTTTCAGGCGGCGAGCAGAAGCGACTGAGCCTCGCGGTAGAGCTCATTACAAAGCCCAGCTTCCTGTTCCTCGACGAGCCGACGTCACCGCTCGACCCCGAAACAACAGAGAGCATGATGGACTTGTTCCGGCAGCTTGCGGATCAAGGAAGGATCGTGGTCATGGTGACTCACAAGTTCGAGAAGTTCCATGAAATGGACCACGTCGCGATACTTACGCGCGGGGGATATCTCGCGTTCTTCGGACCGCCAAAAGCGTCGCTTGAATACTTCAATTGCCGCGAGCCGGCCGATATCTACCGCCAGATTGGCCGCCAGGATCCAGAGGAGCTAAGCGCGCGTTTTAGAGCCTCGCCGGAGTATCATCGGTACATAACGCAGCGTGTAAACGATACGCGCGACATGCAGCGCATTGGAGCTGCGATCGGGCAGGGCACAGAGCACCAGCCGTCCATCGAGCGTCCGGCCGGACTCAACCAATGGGCGACCCTTACCCGTCGCTTTCTCGAGATCAAGCTCAACGATCGAAAGAACACGCTGCTGCTACTGATACAGGCACCGATTATAGCCATCATTCTCATCCTGATTACAGGAAGAAGCCAGAACGACGCAAAAACGCTGTTTGTCGTCGCAGTCGTCGCCATATGGTTTGGTGCGAACAACGCAGTACGGGACATTGTGTCAGAGGGTCCAATCTACATCCGCGAAAGGCGGTTCAATCTTAAGATTCCCTCGTATGTGCTTTCGAAGTTTGCCGTCCTCAGCGGCATTGCCGCTGTGCAGGTCTTACTATTTCTTGCGATCCTGATCGGATTCGGCAGGTTGCGCGCCGCTGATTTGCCGCTCCTCTTTGTGGTTGTGTATCTGACGACGCTGGGAGGCATCAGTACGGCACTGTTCCTGTCTGCCATAGTCAACTCGACGGAGAAGGCGCTGAGTGTACTGCCATTGATTGTGATTCCACAGCTACTGCTGAGCGGCTTCCTCAAGCCGATAAACGACATCTATGTTGACGTGCGCGGCCGGCGGCCGGTTAGCGTTAGCGAGTACGAGGCTTCTCAGAAGCCTCGACCTTTTTTCCCCATGCGGCCGCTGATTCAAAAACGCGACGGACTCGGGCCGGCGCGTTATGCGAGCGCACTGCTGCTGGCACGCTGGTCGGTTGATGGACTCGCTCACGTTGTAAGTATCAAAGACGAAAAGGCTCGTGATCGCATCGGGTCGCAGATCTGGGTGTACGCTCATCCGGCAGTAAGTGGTGCGCGAGTAACGGCAGACATACAGAATGCTTATCGCAACAGGCTGCGGGTGGATGTGGGAATACTTATAGGCTTTAACGTGATTCTGCTGGCGCTAACAATGTTGGCGCTGAAGAAGAAAGACGTCATTTAAGCAAACGACACCAAAATTCTGTGACCAGCATCCCTTCGCACATCGGCTTGCGCATTGACAACAAGTACCTGATCGAGGCAAAGCTCGGTTCCGGAGGAATGGCGACAGTCTATCGGGCGAAGCGACTCCTTATCGGTGACACCGTCGCGATAAAAATCCTGCATCCCGGGCAGGTTGATGATCGACAGAGCGTCGAGCGGTTTCGGCGCGAGGCCGAAGCGGCGGCGAGACTAAAACACCCTAACGTCGTCCCGATTTACGACTTCGGAGTCGCCAGCGACGAACTCGTTTATCTCGTGATGGAGTTTGTCGAAGGGAAGAGCATTCGGGAGATGCTCCAGGAGCACGGACCTTTTGCCCCAAAAATGGCGGCCGAGATCATAACGCAGGTGTGTTCGGCACTTGAGGCAGCCCACAAGAAGAACATCGTTCATCGAGACATCAAGCCTGACAATATCGTCGTTGATACTACGCCAGGCGGTATTTCTGTAAGGGTGCTCGATTTTGGCATCGCATGGATGCGCGACGTGTCAACGGCGAGCCTCACCGCAACCGGGAATGTCGTTGGCACTCCGCATTACATGTCGCCGGAACAGTGCCTGGGGGAAGAACCGGATCCCCGGTCAGACATCTACAGTGTGGGGATCGTCCTCTTTGAAATGCTGACCGGAGTTGTTCCATTCAACTCTCGCGTCTCAACAGCGGTAGTCATTCAGCACGTTAACCAAGCTCCTCCGTCGCTGCGGGCGATTAATACTAGCGTTCCCCCTGCTGTCGAAGCGGTTGTCATGCAGGCATTGGCAAAGCAACGCGACCAACGCCCACGATCAGCAGCGCTCCTTGCCGCGGAGTTGACTGCTGCAACCGGCGGGAATGATGTCAGGCCAAATCGCCCGAGCGCTGGTGATGTCGCGACCACAGTCAAGATGCCGTTGCCTGACTGGAGTGGTGGACGGCGGTCATCTTCCTCGCAATCCTCAAAGAGTAGACGTTGGGTCTGGGCGTCGGCAGGCCTTGTTGTGCTGGTCGGCGCTGCAAGCGTTTTCTTGTCAGATTCGAGGGAGGGCTCGACCGGACGCCCTCAAATAACAATCCCGGGAGATTCACTCGCGAAGATTGGGTCAAAAAACAGCGAGTCCGCTACGCAGGTGGCTCGATTTCCTGAGGCCGATTCCGTAGGCGCGTCTAACACTAGCCAGCCCGCCCCTCAACGCGCCGCAGGTATTGTTTTTCCCGAACCGGGCGGGACTGCGAAAGGCGCGACGTATTCGGTTGAAAAGCAACCCGCAGCACAGCCGCCAACTGCTCGAGGGCCCACAGCAAGCAAAGCTGAGGCACGCGAATTAGGAACGAGAGAAACACGCGCCAGTGCGTCAAGAGATTCCGCTGTCATAGCGGCTGCGGGGAAAAAAGCGGCGCTGACAAATGCTCCCATACCAAGTGCTGTCCCAACAAGAGCCGCTCCGCCAAGCGCTCCCCCACCAAGTGCCGCACCAACAAATGCTGCCGGAACAGATGCTATATCGCCGAATCTTCCGGTGAATAGGCCAAACTGGCCGGCGTTGGCGAGTCAGGCGGCGAACAGTTGCCTCAACGCACTCCGCTCGTCAAGCATCGAGCCCATGGCGCGACTGTATTCGGCAGCGACGGTCCAGGATAAAGCGAACAGAGCAAAACTATTGGCCAGGATGAGCGATGCATCATCGCGCTTGGCCGTAACAGGTTCGCCCGGCGTTGGTCCAGCTCAGATTTTCGAGGACTCAACCTACACTGACCTGCTTGTGCGTTTGACCTGGCGCGGGAATTTCGGTCAAGCGGTAAACAAGACGGCGACATTCAGGGCGACAATTGCGCAAACTGAAGGCGACTCACACATTAGCTGTCGCATCATCGGGAAGGCAGACCTGTAGGTTTGGTGGGACTCAACACTGTCCTTCAACGTCATTCACCTTCGAGGTGCTGTTTGCTTAAGGCGAAAATGCTGCTCCTCGTTGCTGGTGCCGTCTGCTCATTGGCGACAAGCGCGGACGGTCAGGTTCGGTCGCCGATTTCTGTACAAGCGTCGGCATTATATGAGAACGTTTACGGGGATGCCGCTCAGTGGCGCGTCAATGAGGCCCTTCCGGCAGGATACGGAGCGGAAGGCCAGATACGCTATACACCAGGAGCCTTGTCATTTGGGGGCGGCGTTCAGTGGACCACACATGACTGGACCGACTCCGGTAAATCGAATCTCCGTTTGCTGGGTGTATTCCTTGAACCCCGATATGTCTTGCCGGCTACCGATAGAATCGGCCCATACCTATCAGCTCGTCTTGCCCTAACGAAACTCAAGCTCAAGATAGCCGACGAAGAAATTGGGACTGCAACCGGACAAACCGTTAACGGAGGCGGCGGAATTCTCTTATCCGTTTCGCCAAACATCGCACTCGACTTCGGGGCAACGTTTGGATACACCAATTTTGGTGACCTCGAGAACGATGGATCGCCGACAGGTCTAAAGACGGGCAAGGGCACCAACCTCATTGCCCGCGTCGGATTGGCAATCGGCCTCTAAGGCCACATTCCTTGTGAAGAAGCTTCTTCCACTCGTTGCGATTGCCGCATGGCTTGCAATGCCTGCGTGCTCCGGCTCAACCTCCCCTGAGCAGGCTACTTACCTGGTCGAGGTTTTGCCGAACTCGATGTCGCTCATCCTCGGAGGATCGACCGCAACGGGAACGATGAACGCCACGGTAACGCGTAAACTCGGCGCCAATGCTGTCGTTGATAATTCTTCCGCTGTCACGTGGACAACGAGCGATCCGAACGTTGCAACCGTTTCGGGGAATGGCCGGACCGCAACTATTACAGGCAAAGGCGATGGGACCGCCACCATAACGGCGTCATCGAACAACGCCAGTGGAACTGCAACAGTGTTAGTGACGGCGCCAACGAATACGACATTCACCAGAATGATTGCTGGCGGAAGCCATACCTGTGGAGCAACTGGAGCCGGCGAGGTTTCCTGTTGGGGGTCGAATTCAGCGGGCCAGCTCGGGGACAACTCGACAACTCAAAGGTTGACGCCCAAACGAGTGCAATCAACGCTGAGGATTGCTGCGCTTGCTGCGGGTGCAAGCCACACCTGCGCCATAGGTGCGGCCGGTTCGGCCAGCGCGTGTTGGGGTAGCGGTCAATTTGGACAGCTAGGCAACGGAAGCAGCAGCAACTCATTAACTCCCGTTGCCATAGGCGGTGGACTCAACTGGACGGCCCTGACAGCGGGAGAATCCCATACTTGTGGCATTGCCAATACCGGGCTGGCCTACTGTTGGGGCCAGGGGAGCAGTGGTCAATTGGGAACGGGCGGGATGGGGGTGGCAACGACACCTACTGCAGTCCAGGGCAATGCGCGATTCACAATCATTGCAGCCGCAGGGTCAAATACATGCGCGGTTGCCGAAACCGGAGATACAAGGTGCTGGGGTGGACGGTTCGGCTTGAGTCCAGCGCTAATCAGTGGAGGTCACCGGTTCACCGACGTTCGCCTGGGCGCAAACCATGCTTGCGGTTTGGTTGCCGACGGAACTGCATACTGCTGGGGATCAAATCAATCCGGTCAACTGGGAACAGGGGGAGTCAACGACACTCCCGTGCCGACAGCTGTTCAGACCAATCTGCGTTTCACTGTCATCGCGCCGGCTGAAAACTATACCTGCGGCCTCATTGCGGATGGATCCGCATACTGTTGGGGCGGTAATGCTGACGGACAGCTGGGGGTTGGGTTTCTTTCGCCGACTCAGCTAACACCGGCTTCAGTTGTTGGTGGCTTCCGTTTCAGCGGTCTTCGGACGGGAGCGCGACATACTTGCGGGATCGCCCTCCAATCCAACGCAGCGATATGCTGGGGCTTGAATTCCTCGGGCCAGCTTGGAGATGGAACGACGACAACTAGCCCGTCGCCAGTATCCGTGAGGGGAACCCAGAATTAGCCAGGAGCGCAGAGGTCGCAAGGCTTGGTTCAGCGCAATTGCGCGGGAATTCTCTTTGTTGTGACCGGCATGGCATCATTTGCTGCCTTCGTAGTCAGCTCATGTTACGCGCAACAGATCCGGAATCTTGCGGGCGTCGTAGCATATCTGACCGCCTGGGTGGCAAGGAATTCCTCCATCTCGCCCAGGCACAATTTCCAGGAGAACAGCATATGCGTCACGTCGCCTCCATCGGCTTCGGACTAGCCGCGCTTGCAAGCGCCGCCTGCTCCGAGATCCCGTCCAGCCCCGAACGTTCATTCGATGCACCCGAGCTTCGCCTCGCGCACGAATCCAATAATCGGGCACAGCTCACAGGCATGCAGGATGGCAATACGATTACCGGTACGGCCATCATCAACTACGTGGCTGGTACGGAAGGATGGCAGTCGTCGGTGAACCTGCAGGGAGAACTTGCCCCCGGCACCTACACATTCTTCGCGATCGGACCTGGCGGCGTTCAGCCCGTGTGTTCCTTTACGGTCGTAACCTCCGACGACAGGCAGGGCTGCAGCGCCGATACCGATCTCGGCGGCTTTGGACGAGCAGAAGTGCGGGATTCCGCAGGGAATGTCGTAGCGAGCGGCATGTTCGAGCGTCGTGGCGGCAAAAGAGAGAAGTAAGCGACTTCCGCACTTGATTGACGACAGGGTCGCGTTCCTCTCAGGGGAACGCGGCCTTTTTTTAATCGTTGCCGGCCTCAGCCCTGGTCAACCCGGCCTAACGGTTCCAAAGTGCCGGTGGGGGAGTAATTTTTGCGGACAATGTCGCAGCCAAATTTCACAGGAGCAGGAAGCTGATGATTCTCGTTGCGGGTGCTACCGGCGCTGTCGGGTCGGAAATCGTGCGTCGACTCCTCGGGCGCGGGAAAAAGGTGAGGGCTCTTGTGCGTACTTCATCAGATTCCCAGAAAGTGGATTCCCTGGAGAAGGCAGGGGCGGAAATTGCTCGCGGTGACTTGAAAGATGCCGCTTCTCTCGAGCAAGCGTGTCATGGAGCCACGGCGGTGATCTCTACTGTCAGCATGATCGGCACCGGCAAGGAAGGCGATTCCTTCGAGGCAACCGACAGCGAAGGCACTCGTAATCTCATCGATGCGGCGAAGGCTGCGGGTGCTGAGCGATTTCTTTTCATCTCATTCGATCTCTCCGGCATGCCCGATGCTCCGATCGTGAAGGCGAAGGGCGAAGTAGAGGATCACCTCAAGTCGAGCGGACTTGATTACACAATCATCCAGCCATCGTTCTTCATGGAGGCCTGGCTTGGCCCGATGCTTTTCGCCGATCCCGTTGCGGGAACGGCGAAGGTATACGGTGAAGGAACGGCGAAGGTTCGTTACGTGTCAGCCGTCGATGTTGCCGAGCTTGCCGCTCAGGCGGTGAGCAGTTCCGCGGCGAGGAATGCCACGATAGTGTTCGGCGGTCCCGATGCGATCAGCCAGCGTGATGCGGTGCGAATCTTCGAGGAAGAACTCGGCAAAACGTTCACCGTAACGGAGATTCCGGAGGCAGCCCTTGAAGCTCAATGGAGCGCAGCACTGAATCCAATGGAGAAAACCTTTGGAGCGTTGATATTGAGCCTGGCGCGCGGGAAGAATGCCGGCGGTGAGCCGCCAGTGGATGATTATCCGATGCAGATGACGTCGGTTCGCGATTTTGCGAGGAGCAGGCGGCCGGCTTAAGTGCTATCCGTCCATCATTTGTATCTCGGCGCGGATCATCGCCCGCTCAGCCCTGCGGTGTCACCCGGATCGAGCCAGCCCTGATTGCACGTGGAACCGGGCGTCATCCGGTGCGTACTGAGCGTATGACCTTTTCTTTATTGTCTCAGCCCCATCGGCGCGTTCTGATCGCCGCGCTCAGCCTTATAGCGTTTTTCGTCCGCGTTGGGCGCACAGTCTCCGCAACTGGAACAGGCTCGCAGGCTGGTCGAGACTGAACGTTACGCCGAAGCGAAGCAGATACTCAAGCCGCTCGGCAGCGCCGATCACGAAGCCGCCTTTCTTCTAGGCAAGATCGCATTGCTTGAGAACGATGCGCCGGCTGCCGTAGACTGGCTTGAGAAATCAGTGCGCATAAACTCGCGAAGCTCCGAGTACTACGACTGGCTCGGCAAAGCGTATGGCACTCAAGCGCAGACGGCGAACAAGCTGAGGCAGGCTACATTGGCGAAGAAGACGAAGTCAGCATGGGAAAAGGCGATCGCCCTGGATCCCAACAACCTCGAGGCGAAGCAGGACATGGTCAGCTATTACCTCCAGGCACCTGGATTCCTCGGCGGAAGCAAGGAAAAAGCGAAAGCAATGGCCCTCGAAGTCCGAGCGCGCAGTCCGTATCGCGGCGCGTTCGTCGTCGCGCAGGTCTGCGGAGCCACGAAGGGCCATGCGTGTGTGGAGAGGGAGTTCAGATCAGATCGCACGGACTGCGTGACGCCGCTGAAGGTCGAGCACAGTCACGCTCTCCATGTTGCGACAATGCCTGACCATCACCGCGATCCCTTCGACCGTCTGCTCATCGCTCAAGCGCTGCTCGAAGACGCGACTCTGATCACTGCTGATCGCCAGTTCGAACTCTACGGAATTCCGACTCGATCAGCTTAAACGTTCCAGCCTGTGTCGCAGCCGAGCCTCACCTGCTGAATCGGGCGAGCCCCATCCGCTCCATGATCCGGAGAAACCGCGGATCGTTTCGAATGGCCGCGTATGCAGGATCGTCGAGGGGCGACGCCGCCGTAAGCAATCCTACATCGCGCTTGGCCTCCGCGCGCTCCAGCAGGTCGAGCGCCCGGCCGGAATTGCCAAGCGACAAATGCGTTATTGCAAACGCGACCGCGTGTGATTCTTCCGACACTCCGCTCCGGCGCATCCGCGACAGTACCTCGGTCGCCGCCTGACGGTCACCGGTCGCAGCATAGACATAGGCGAGCTGACCTTGGCGGAGCATGAGTTCAGCGTCAGCTTTCGCGGCAATCTCCATCTCCCTCCGCGCGTTCGGTTTATCGCCAAGCGCAAGGTATACCTGCGCGGCGACGCTGTGCAGCACTCCCAGGTTCGGAGCAAGCTCGAGTCCGCGCTTTGCCTCGACGAGGGATTCATCGTATCGACGCGCAAGAAAGAGAGAATACGCGTGGGCTGTCGCGAGGATTGGAGCGAGAGGATCCAGCTGCCGTGCCCGGCCCGTTTCAGCGAAGCTGGAATCGAGGCGACTGGTGTTGTAAAGCAGCTCGCCATACCACTGATGCGCGGTGGGATACCGCGGGTCGAGCGCAATCGCGCGCTTGTACGCGGCCTCGGCATCATCCCACTTCCGGTTGTGCACGGACGCGAGCGCAAGCCCGGTATGCGCCTCTGCCAAAGTGCTGTCTATCGAGAGAGCTCTTCTTGCATCTAACCGGGTTTTTTCGAGTGCATCGGCAGGCGACGAATCGGTGTATTCAGGCAGCAGGGCATATGCGATCGCGCGTGCGGCATACGCCCGGGCAAACTCCGGATCGGCTGCAATCGCCTGGTCAAAATAGGTTATTGCCCGCCTGATGTTGTCCGCACCGCGGGCGTTCCAGAAATGCCGTCCCCTCAGGTAGTGATCGTATGCAGCCAGATTTGCAGTACCCGCGTTCGTTGCCTGCCCCAATCCCGTCGATGGTGCAAGCCGCAGCTTCAGCGCTTCGGCGATTGCTGTTGCGATATCGTCCTGGACGGCGAACACGTCACTGGCATCGCGCTCGTAGCTATCTGTCCAGAGAGACAGCCCGTCGCGCACACTCGTAAGCTGACCGGTCACTCGCAGCCGTCCCCCGGCTCGACGAACCGTTCCTTCGAGCACGGCCTGTACGTTCAGGCTGCGCCCGATCTGGGCGAGATTCACATCCTTCCTATCCTTGAAAGAATGCGCCGATGTTCGCGATGCAACGCGTAGCCCGGGAATCCTGCTCAACACGGTGGCAAGTTCGTCGGCCATACCGTCGCTGAAATATTCGTCCTCCGGGCTGCCGCCGACGTTAACAAGCGGAAGAACTGCAACTGATTGGATTGTCTCGGGTGCGCCCGAAGATATGGGACGATCGCGGCCGAGGGCT
The DNA here is from genome assembly GCA_038203205.1 of Gemmatimonadales bacterium. Lineage (GTDB taxonomy): Bacteria > Gemmatimonadota > Gemmatimonadetes > Gemmatimonadales > Gemmatimonadaceae > UBA4720. Next base: position 10,323 of record JBBREF010000067.1, read on the forward strand.
AACCAGGCAACTGATACGATGAGCAACACGCCGATAACCGTTCCAACCGCGACACGTTTCGACAGGTATCGGGAAGGTTCTGGGGCAGGCACGACGGGCGCGGCGGCGCTTCGCTCGGGGATTTGAAGCGCACGGACAAGCTCTGTTGCGGTCTGGGGACGATCCGCGGGGCGCTTTTCGAGGCAGCGCATCACCAGCTCAGCCAGCCACGATGGGAGAGCGGGGCGTCGCTTGATGATCGGTTCCGGTGGCTCGATGGCGTGAGCGGCTAGAAGTCCCTGGGTGCTTCGCCCTACAAACGGAGGCGCTCCGGTGAGCGCTTCGTAAGCAACGACACCAAATGCATAGATGTCCGCCCGATGATCGACCGCGGGATCGGCGACCGCCTGTTCAGGCGACATATAGGCCGGGGTGCCGAGAGCCATGCCCGCACCCGTTAAGGTATGAGGGGCGTCACGCACTGCGGATGCGCTGAGCGCCTTGGCCACACCAAAATCCGTGATCAACGCATACTCGTCTTCGAGCATGATGTTCTCGGGTTTGATGTCGCGATGAACCACTCCGGTCTTGTGCGCATAAGCAAGCGCCGAGGCTAGATCGCGAAGGAGTCGGACTGCGTCATCGAGCGGCAGCTCACCGTCCCGTTCAATTCGTTGGCGGAGGGTTTCCCCAGCGATGAAGGGCATTGTGAAGTACGGCTTGCCAGCGATCTCGCCAGCCGAAAGGACAGGAACTATGTGCGGATGCTGGAGTCGTGCCGCTAGCTGAATTTCCCTTCGGAACCGCTCTACGCTAATCCCGGCAGCAACGCCCTCCGGCAGGACCTTGATGACCACGCGGCGCTCGAGCTTCTTCTCCATGGCGACGAACACGCGGCTCATCCCGCCACCCCCGAGCTCCCGCTCGACGGCGTAGCAATCAGACAAATGGTGATTGAGCGTTGCGAGGAAGTCGGTCATCTGCTGGACCTGCTTGCGCTTTGAACGGGGCCTCGAACAATGGTGCCTGGACGCTGGTCACTAATGTAGTGAAATCGCAGTCGACGAGCGTGGCACCTCGTCCAGCATCCTCGACGTCGCACGACGCCCTTGTATCATTTCCTTTGATCCACCAGCCTGACCTCACGCTGCGGGAACGGAATCTCGATCCCATTCTCCTTGAACGCCGTCCAGATCATCAACAGAAGATCCGCCCCCACATGGTTCTTCCCATCATCGATCCCCTCCATCCAGAACTCGACGAGGATGTCGATGCCCGAATCTGCAAACCGCTTGATCTCAGCGTCGGCCCGCTCCTCGATCGGCAGATCCGCCCCATCCAGCACCTGCGGATGTGACTTTACCACCTTCCTCACGAGATCGAGCATCGCAGGAATGTCAGTGCTGTACGCCACCTGAAAGTCGAGCGCGTACCTCTGCTTCTGATGCTGATGCGTCCAGTTGGCAAAACGCTCACTGATGAACAGTGAGTTCGGCACCATGATATCCTTGCCGTCGGCTGTCTCGAGAAGCGTGGACCGCATGTTCATCTTTCGGATCCTTCCCGAAACACCATCCGCGAGCTCGACGTAATCGCCGACGGTCACTGACCTGTCGAGAAGAATTATCAGTCCCGAAATAAAATTCGATGCGATTGCCTGGAGGCCGAAGCCGATCCCGATTCCAACCGCACCCCCGAACACCGCGAGCGCGGTAAGGTCGATCGCCATCAACTGCAGCAGAACGACCACGATGACAACGAACACGGCGATCTGGAACAGCTTCGCTGCTACTTCCCGCGCGCCTACGTCGAACCCTTCCTGCCGCCGGATTATCTGCTGCCCGGCAACGTTCGAAATGCGGCCAAGCCAGAACAGGACCGAGCCGAAAACGATGAACCTGATGACGCCGTACGCCGAGATGCGGAGGCTTCCGACTTCGAAGTTGATGGAGTCGAGATAGCCGGTCACGTTGTCGAGCCACCCGAATACGTGAAGTACCGCTACGGGTATCGCCAGCCACTTGAAGATGAACTTGAGCAGCTGATTTGAAACGAAGCGCGCGATGAGAGAATAGAGCAGGTATACGACGGCAACGCCGCGCGCAGTGCGCACGAGCCCGCTTTGCTGCAACCACATGTCGCTGAAATCGGCGGCCATCCTGAGCGCGAGTATCAGCAGGAGAGGGAAGATGAGCACCCTCACCTGATGCAGCTGCCGCCTGATCGGAGAAGACTCGGCGGCTGCTTCTTCATTTCGCTCCGGCGAGACGCGCGACTTGATGAACGCCGCGATCAGCCAGGCAACAATGATAGCGACAGCGACAATTCCAGCCTGAGCGTAAAACTGAGGGCTTCGCGCCCACTCGAGGGCGACCGTTACAAACCGTTGGAGGTCCATCGTGAGCTGGGTAATATCCATTCGTGGCCCCGTAGTCAGATAACTACTAAGTGTTCAGGTCAGTGCCCCAGCACAGCCAGCCGCGCGCGTGCCTTCGCCACTCTCGGCTGCAACACTGCATCAGCATTCTTCCATAGCTCCACGAACGCCGTGTAATGCTGCACCGCCATTCGCCTGTTGCCCTTGGCATCGTACAACTCGCCAAGCCTTTCATGCGCGCGCGCGAGCGCATACGAGTCAGGCCACACGAACGATGACGGGGTGGCCACATACCGGCGGTACGTACCTATCGTCGAATCGGCCATCCCCGCTGCGTCGAACGCCCGCCCAAGTGGCTCGAGCGAACATCCAAGGCATACGTCGCGGGGTCCGTCAGGCAGCCGGTCATAAAGCCTGAACTCGCGAATCGCATCGGCATGCCTCCCTTCGGCCAGAGCAAGTTCGCCGACTGCCAGGTGTCGGCCCGGAGTGAGTCGACGGCGATATGCGGTATCTCTCGCCGCTGACTCCCAGCTCGCCAACACGGCTCGCGCAAGGTCGGGCCGTCCTGCCTGCGAGTAAAGCACCACAATATCTAGGTAGCGCTTGTCTTCCAGTGGAAGGGATCGAACATCCGGCCGGGCCAAAGTCGCATCGAGGCGCTCCACTGCACGCGCCGGCTGTTCAAGATGCCATACTTCAGCCCACGCGCTGTCCAGCGGTCGAAGCAGGATGGGCGTCACATTCCCGCGGGCATCTTCCGCTGCCGCAGCTGCTTCGGCGAGGCGAATACCTTCTGCTCCGCGTCCCTTCACGAACGCTACCTCACGAAGCCAGAACGCGGCGTTCACGCGATTCGCCGGATCGGGATCGTTCGCCGCCATCTGCGCAGCGCGCTTCCCCAGTGAGTCGTAGCTCTTCCGCGCGGTCAGCGTGTAGATATCCAACATGCGGATACCAGCGTTCTCGGGGAATGCCTGCATTGCGCGAGCTGTCGCTGAATCAGCAGCCGCGAACTTTCCCTGAAGCAGCAAGGCGTTGTTGAGGTTGCTGTAAATCGTTGCGCGCGCCATACCGGACGCGATGGCCGGCTCGAACAACGCCACGACTCGGGCATATTCACGCCGCTCGGTCAGCTGTCGTCCCAGGTTGTTGATCGCGGTCGGATTGAGCGAATCGATCCGGAGCAAGGCTTCATATGCCTCGATTGCGAGCTTGCGGTCGGTCCCCTTGCCGACGCTGTAGTAACTGCCGATGGTAGTGTAGCGCTCGACATCGGTCATTCGCGCACGGTGCCTGAACGCCGCGTCGTATGCGGAGTCCCTGCTGGCGCTCGACATCCCCGCGTTTCCGAGAGCGACGCCGAGCTTCCGATATGCCATGCCAAAGGCGGTGTCTATCGCGACAGCCTCACGGAATAATGCGGCCGCCCTGATGTTGTCACCCTCGACGTCGAACGCGCGCATGCCTTCGGCATACTTCCTCAGCGCCTCGAGAGACGCGGTGGTTACGCGCTCGAGAGGTGGATTCGCGCGCACTTTCTTCAGGGACTCGCCGATCTTCTCGCGGAGATTGCGCGACAGCTTGTCGAGAGTGGGAAGCAACTCTCCCGGACCGTCTATCGTTTCGCGAAACGATGCGAGCCCGTCACCGGTTGCAGCATCCACCAGGCGTACAGCGACGACATATCCGCCAGCAAGCGGCGTTACGTCGCCATCAACGATTCCCTTGATTCCCTCGCGTGCGGCAATCTCTCGCGCCAGCTCGAGGTCAACTCGCGAGCCTCTGTCGAGTCTCATACGCACGAGCGCCTCCGCCACCGCACTCGGCGGAAATACCTGCACGACTGACGATTGGCCGAGGTCGGTTCGAATTGCTTCGCTCACGATGGCGCTGAGGGATGAGTCGGCGCCACTTCCGTGAAAGTCAGTCACGAGAAGCTGGTCGCGTTCCGCAATGCGCCCTGAGGCGAGCAGGGACCCGATGGGGCCGATGCCGAATTGCCGCATTATCATGAACGCTGCCACAAGCACTGCGAATCCGGCGAGGGCGAACGCGCCACCTCTAAAGGTGCGTCGCCAGCTCACGAATGGACTCGCCTTCACGGCAATGCGCGCCATAGTGGACTGCTGCGTCGGCGAGCCCCGCGGCGTAACGGTCGCCTCGGTAAGCGCGCGATGAGCACCGCGATGCACGAACGCCGTGAAAAGAATTGCCGGAAGGCCGAGCGCCATCACGATGAGCGCGCCAGGAAATACCCAGTCGGGCAGCCCGATGGCAATCACCGCCGCGCGAGCGACGACCGCGACTGCAATAACGGCCGCCGCGTACATCGCGAGAACCGTTGCGAGCCTACGCTGCCCGCCGATGAGTATCGCCGGTAGTGCCGGATGCCCACCGCCACTGGTAACCGTCTCGAGCACCTTCACGAGCTCGATCGCCGACTGCGGCCTCAAGTCGGGGTCTTTCTCCAGGCACTGCATGATGAGATCGCCGAGCATCGCGGGAACGTCCGCGCGGAGCGCCTCGATACGCTCCGGCCTTTCGCCCATATGCGCGGCGAGAAGCTTATGCGGGGTGCGGCCGTGAAACGGCGGTTGGCCCGCGAGCATCTCATATGACATCACGCCGAAAGCGTAGATGTCCGCACGATGATCGGTGTCGGGATCGGCCGCCGCCTGTTCCGGCGCCATGTACGAAGGGGTACCGAGCGACGTGCCGACCTGCGTGAGTGTCCCGGTAGGACCCTGCATCTTCGACGCGGAAAGTGCCTTGGCTACGCCGAAGTCAGTGACTACGGCAGACCCGCCGCTCAGCAGCACGTTGTCGGGCTTGATGTCGCGGTGCACGACGCCCTTGTCGTGCGCATACGCGAGCGCCTTCGAGACGTCGCGCATGATCCCGATCGAGTCGGTTATCGAGAGTGCTCCGCCCTTGATGAGGCGATCGCGAAGCGAATGCCCATCCACGAACGGCATCGTGAAATAAGGCACTCCGCCGAATTCACCTGCGGCGTGGACGGGAACTATGTGCGGATGCTGGAGGCGCGCGGCGAGACCTATCTCGCGCTTGAAGCGCTCGACACTGAGGCCTTCGGTCATCTCGGGCGGAAGCACCTTGATGACGACTTTTCGTCCGAACGCCGACTCGGTTGCGGAGAAGACACGGGACATGCCGCCGCCCCCAAGCTCCTGGTCGATTTCGTATGTGTTGCCGAGTGCGGCGTGGAGCTGATCGCGGAGCGGGTTGGTCACTGCCTAAAGCTACGGAGGGGGAGCGACTGGCGCGATAATGGATTGCGCCTCGCCCTGATGGAGCCGGAAGTGCAGCTTATGACTGCGTTCATTCTGCAACAGAGGAAGTGCTCAATGCCGTCGCCCCTTCGCGATTTCTTCACGGGAAGAATCGGCGGACGCCGCGCCGCGGACCTGATCTCCACGCATCGGACGTTCGCCGACGTGATTCTCCCGCCACGCACGCGCGCGGCGCTCGATGAAGCGCTAAGCCTCGTAAAAAGCCACGAGCTGATATTCAACCAGTGGGGACTCGGCGAACGCCACACTAGTGGCCTTGGCCTGGCTTCAATTTCGCAGGCCCGCCAGGAACCGGAAAGACGATCTGCGCCGAGGCGATAGCAACTGCACTTGGCAAGCAGCTGCTGTCGGTTCGCTACGCCGAGATGGAATCGATGTGGATTGGAGAGACTCCGAAGGACGTTGCAGCGGTTTTCCGGATAGCGACGGAGGAGGACGCAGTGCTGTTCTTCGATAAAGCCGATGCGGTCGCCGCCCGGCGCTCGACGGGTACCACACAGGGACATCAGCGCGAGTCGAACACTGTCGTGAGTGTGCTCCTCAAGGAGCTCGAGATCTTCAACGGAGTCGTGATCTTCGCCACGAATCTGGCGGTGAACCTTCGACCCGGCGTTCGAGCGACGGATCCGGACGCACGTGGCGTTCGAGATGCCGGGAGTCGACGAACGCGGAAGGAGCGTCATGCAGCAGTCACTGTTTGGCGACATTGAACAATCGGGTGAGGCACGCCTGGTTCAGGCAGTTGAAGCCGCAGAGCTCAGGTGGAGGAAAACCGCGCAGGCCGGTGTGATGATGGGAGGCCTGGGGATCGGACTGGCGATTATTGCGATGCTTGTTGCATTCCTGGCTTGAATGAACTCAGGTTTTCGGAGAGAGAAGCTCGCGCAGTGGACCGTAGTCCATCATCGCCTGAAACTCGATCTCGCGGTGAAGATACGGCTCGAAAGCCATGCCTTCTGAAAATGCCTGCTGAAGCAGCGACACGGCATTTTCCTTCTCGCCTAATGCTGCCGAAATGAGCGAGCGCTGGTAGGAGTTTCCTCTGTACCTGAACATCGGCGGCGCCGACTTGAGTTTCTCGAGGTAGCTGCGGGCAAGTGCTGTATCGCCGGCATGCGCTGCAAGTCGACCCAGATATGACAGCATCCCCACGTCACTTTCGACAGGATAGTTGAACCTCGCTGCAAACTTCTCCAGCTCCCGGCGCGATTCCTCCCATCTGCCCGCATGGAACAAAGCAGTCATGATGTTCCACGCGCGCTCTTCCGTATACTCTGCATCAGGACGGCTCCGGTACCAGGTAATCGCCCTGTTCGCCAGCTGATCCGATGCCTCCTTGAATCCGTGCGCCCTGTATTCGAGTGCAGCGAACATCATCAGCGCCGCAGGTGTGTCTTCACCTCTCGACGGTCGCCGCATCCGCTCGTTTATAAGCGCGTTCATCTCGCTGACCTTCCCGAGGGCGGGGAGGACCTGCGCATATTCGAAATCGGTGGCGAGTCCCAGCTTGACCTGGCTTTCTACGGCTTCGAGCTCACCGGCAAAATCCCCGATGAGGTGCAGCGCATCGGTTCTGTCGCCCCATCCCCACCGTAGCTTGCTTTCCGGATCAGCTCTCTTCAAAGAGCTGACAGCTTCGCGAGGATTGCCAGCGTAAACGGCGTGCTCACCGAGCCTGATGAGGAGCCATGGATCTGGAGCGATGTCGACGATCTGCCGGATGGCCCTGTAGGAGGCATCGTGCTCGAGGTTCGCACTTGCCATGCAGTGCTCGATGATCAGCCGATCGAGCGGCGTGAGCCGATCTCGATCGCGATAGATCCTCGCAAGGGTCGGGTGAACGCTGTCTCCCGCG
>JBBREF010000068.1:0-17821 GCA_038203205.1 Gemmatimonadales bacterium
GCCGCGCAAGCGCGAGCTTTCGTCCATCTACGTCTATGACGTGATCGGTCACCTCGGAGGACCCGACCAGTTCTACCGCCATTTCTTCCTCTCGGCGGTGTGTCCGCTGGGCTTCACGCGGAACGGCGTAAATCTCAACTATTACGACGATCGCATGCTCGAGCGTGAAGTAACGCCCTTCATTGTCTCATCCATCGAGCAGCACCTCGCGCTCGGCTGCAGGAGCGATCACGTCGTGATCCTGGGGCGCGGCGACAACGCACGATTCATTACCCGCCTCAATGATGAGTACGGATGGTTTGGCGAAGTGCACACCCTGGATCATCCCCGCTTCATCATGCAATACCGTCGCAAACGGCTCGACGAGTACCTGGCGCAGTACGCCAGCCATCTATCCGCCATCGTCTAAATGGTTAGGGAGGGTGTTGAAGCAAATCCGCCGTCTCCCGATGCCCACGCGCCTCGGCCATGCCAACAACTGTGGTCCCGTCCTCCATGCACGCGGACGTATTCGCTCCCCGAGATAGCAGTTCTCGTATCACCAGATCAGCCCCGCGTGACGCGGCGAGATGCAGTGGTGTCACACCGACAGCGGCTCGCACGTTGACGTCGGCTCCGGCGTCCAGCAACATCACGACAACATCCCGGCTACAGTGCCCGGCGATTGCGGCGCAGAGTGGCGTGTTCGCCGACGAATTCTCCGAGATGGCGTCTACGGGTGCGCTTCGTGTGAGAAGCTCGTGGACAACGTTCGCGTGCCCCATAAAGGCCGCCAGGTGGAGAGCACTCCACCCGTCGAAGCTGCGACCTGACAACGATGCGCCAGCATCATGAAGCTTCGCGATCATGTCGGCTCTCCCGAGGGCCGCCGCCTCGAAGAGGTCGATGTCCCGATGTTCAGCGATGCGCGCCGCGATTTCAGCTTTCCCTCGATACAATGCCGTAAGGAGAGGGCTCTCCCCATCGCGACCTCGCCCGGAAGCTGCTTCAGGCGTTTTATCCAGGATCTCCGCAGCGCTCTTGTCATCGTTCTCGGCTAGCGCTGTCATCAACCGGATTGTCGATTCCATAGTGTTTGGGGAAGCTGTCGCCGGGACGTCACCGGCATGGCGCCGGCACCACGCCGGCCACTGCATCTACTTAGCACTGCTAACTATATTCCAACATGGCGTCACCAGGAATCACGCGCAAGTCCAGCCGGAGCACAGGTTCCGTATCAGGGCCGAGCGCCTCGAACCCGAAGAAGGGAATCCCCGTTGACGCTCGGCGCAGTGCCGATCGCCTTCACTCCCTGGCGATTCATCTGCTCCGCCGACTTCGTCGAGAGGACGACCGGTCTGGCCTGACCTCGCCACGCCTTTCTGCACTATCGGTAATCGTTTTTGGAGGGCCCATCAGCCTGAGTGGCCTGGCAGCAGCGGAACAAGTGCGCGCTCCCACCATGAGCCGAATGATCCGTGGCCTCGAGCGCGACGGTCTTGTACGAAGGCAGCCCGACGCCACGGACGCACGGGTCGTGCGATTTTCTGCTACGAACAAGGGCGAGCGTATTCTTCATGACGGGCGAGAGCGACGCGTGGCATCGCTAGCGAGTGCACTTGACACCCTTTCTGATTCGAGCAGGCTACGTATTGAACGCGTGCTCGATACACTGGAAGAAATTGTCCAGGCTGTGAAATAGTTCAAACCAGTAGCCGCCGAATGTCTCATCTTTGCTGGTCATGACAGATGTTGAAATAACAAAAGGCTGCGGCATCACGTCTCTTGCCTGAGGGCAACATGAGCGAAAAGGCCAGCGCGGGTTACGGGTTCGGAACCTTCAAGGGCGTTTTTATGCCCAGCATCCTCACGATCCTGGGCGTGGTGATGTATCTGCGCACGGGTTGGGTACTCGGCAATGTGGGCCTGCCGACCACCATTATTATCGTGACGCTGGCGAGCTCGATCACCTTCCTGACCGCGATGTCGCTCGCCGCACTTGCGACCAACATGCGAGTGGGCGGCGGCGGCGCGTATTTCATCATCTCGCGCTCGCTCGGAGTTGAAACGGGAGCTGCCGTCGGCCTGCCGCTGTATCTGGCGCAGGCCCTGGGCATCGCCTTTTATATCGCCGGCTTTTCTGAATCACTGGTGCAGATAGTGCCGTCGCTCGATCCGACTGTCGTCGGCATGACGACCCTGGTGGCAATCACGGCGCTCGCTTACCTGTCTGCCGATTTTGCGCTCAAATCGCAGTTCGTCATCATGGCGGCTATCGTTGTCTCCCTCGCTTCGTTTTTCCTTGGCGAGGCTTTCGTTCCCGACGCCGCGGTCGCACAGCCGAATGTTGCGACGCTTTCGTTCTGGCCGGTCTTTGCAGTGTTTTTCCCTGCGGTCACCGGGATTGAAGCAGGAATCGCGATGTCGGGAGATCTCAAGAACCCGACGCGATCGTTGCCGGTCGGGACAATCCTCGCTGTAGTAGTTGGCTACACGGTGTACGTCGCGATCGCGGTATTTCTCGACGCACAGAATATCGATCGCCAGACGCTGATCTCCGATCCGCTCGTCATGCAGAAAGTCGCGAGATGGGGGAATGCGGTGCTGGTCGGAATCTGGGCAGCCTCGCTCTCGAGCGCAGTTGGCGCGCTGCTCGGCGCACCACGAACGCTTCAGGCGCTGGCGAAGGATCGGGTTGTGCCCTCGTTCATCGGGCGGGGTTTCGGAAAATACAATGACCCGCGAATCGCGACATTGATCTCTTTTGTGATTGCCACGATGGGGATAATGCTCGGCGATCTCAATCTCATTGCGCCTGTGCTGTCGATGTTTTTTCTGACGTCATACGGAGTCCTCAACCTCTCAGCCGGTATCGAGTCGTTGATATCCAACGCGGCGTGGCGGCCCCGCTTTCGCATTCCGACATGGGTTCCGATTGCCGGCTTCGGCGCATGCCTGGTAGTGATGCTCATGATTGCGCCAGGCGCCACGATCCTGGCGGTTCTGACTGTCGCGGCGATTTACATCCTCATGAAACGTCGCAGCCTTCGCGCTGAGTGGGGTGATATCCGGCTGGGACTCATGATATTCGTGACGCGACTGCTTCTCTATAAGATGGAGGACTACCGCATCACCGAGCGGACGTGGAAACCCAACCTCCTGGTGTTGAGCGGCAGCCCGACAGAGCGGTGGTATCTCATAGAGCTCGCCGACGCGATTGCGCAAAGCCGCAGTTTCGTGACCGTAGCATCTTTCGTCCCTGAGAAGACCTGGTCAGCTGAACGGCTCGACTCATTGGCGGAGGCTACTCGCGAGTACCTGCTGAAGCGTGAGGTTCCTGCATTCATCAGGACACTGCCAGCCATCGATCCTTTCGAAGGCGCGGCGACGATGATTCGTTCGTATGGGTTCGGGCCTCTTCGCCCGAATACGATCCTGATTGGAGAGACGCACCAGGCTGCAAGCCTCGTACGTTACGCCGAGCTCGTGCAGCTCGTGGCGCGATCAAAACGAAACCTGATCGTCGTCAGGGAGCCACTTGAAGAAGAGGGAAGTGCAGCGCCACCGGCGAAGAGGAAACGACGCATCGACGTGTGGTGGTCGCCCAAGTCGGCTAATACTCCGCTCATGATTGCGGTCGCGGTCCTGCTGCGACGCAGTGAAGACTGGACCGACGCGACGCTGCACCTTCGTACGGTTGTCGAAACCGAGGCCGAGCATGCGGGCGCAGCGGAGCGGCTGCAACAGTTTGCGACTGATGCGCGTGTGAGAGCAACAACCGAGGTACTCGTAAGCGGAGACCGCACGCTGCTCGAGGTCATCCGTGAAGCTTCGGATGACGCCGAGCTGGTTTTCATGGGCCTGCGCCAGCCGCGGCCAGATGAGTCCGCGGAGGAATTCAGTAAGTATTACGCCGAGCGAATCGAGTCCACGAAGGATCTCGAAGCGACGGTCTTCGTGATGGCCGGCGAACAAATAGACTTCAATCGAATCTTTGAGGATCACGGATAGGCAGTCGCAGAAGGTTCGTTACGCAGCCTTCAGCACCTCACTCTCGAGGCGTGCATAACTCTGCTCCATTCCACCGACCATGCCTGTGCCGAGTACCATGTCGCGGACTTCGCGGCTGGGATACGTGATCACTAGCGTCATCAGCGTACCACCGTCGACCGGAGTGAGCGCCAGAATGTTTTTTGCGCCCGGGCCTTCCATGCCGATCATCCGCTCGGTCGTTACTGCGCGATGCGGCGCATCTGATTCCAGAAGCTCGCCCTCGAACCCGAAACGCTGCGAGCCGTCTTCCGCTTCCCATTCATAGCGATATGAATCACCAACCTTCTCGGCGATGTCGCATACGGGCATCGTCCAGCCCGGCGGGCCCAGCATCCACTGCTTCATGAGATCTGCATCGTTGTGCGCGCGCCATACATCCTTCACGCTGCCGCGAATGATTCTGCTGACCCGAACTTCGGTGTCCGTGAGGATCTGTGATTCTGTCTCGCGGCCCGCAGCGAACGAAGCGAGGTCGGCAAGCACGGCGTCGATCTGGCTCATTGCCGAGCGCATGCCTTCCATCATTCCCATGTTCACGAGCTGTTCCATCGTCTCGACACTATTGAAGTAGGTAACGCTCGTAAAACGCGAACCTTCCTTTGTCTTCTCGAAGTTGAACGTCATTCGCATCGTCGGCATTTCTTCATTGCGTCGGCCGTCATCGTGCGCGAACCCGTCTTCGACTTCTATGAAACGAAAAGGCTCGACCTTGAGGAAGTGGAACCAGCCATTCGACTTCGCTCCGTCGGGGCCGGACATCGAATAGTGTGACTCTCCGCCAACTGACATGTCGTGGCGGGTGAACTGTGCCGGCCATTCCTCGGGACCCCAGAACTTTTCGATCTGGCGCGGGTCGGCGTAAGCATCCCAGAGACGCTCGACAGGAACCGGATAATCGGCAATGACCGTGAGGGTCAGTGCCTTTGCATCGGACGCAACTGAAGTGATCGGCATCTTGCTACTCCTTTGTTTTGCGCGGCTCGGCGAGTACCACGTCGAGCTGGCTGAAGCGGGCCCTCCACAGGCCCTCGAGTTGAACGAGCAGGTCTCGCGCACGAGCGAGACGTTCGGGGTTGCCGTGCACGATGCGCTCGCGACCCTGCGCGCGCTTTGTCACGAGACCCGCCTCTTCCAGAACTGCGACATGCTTCTGCACTGCTGCGAACGACATGGCGTAGCGCCCTGCAAGCGTCGAGACTGATGACGGCTTGCCGGCGAACAGCCGCGCAACGATATCGCGGCGGGTCGCATCTGCAAGCGCGTGGAACAGCCGGTCAGTGTCAGCACTGGAATGACGATGTACAACCATATGGTTGTATATAATCTCCGGGAAATTGCCGCGCAAGGGGTCGGATTTCAGTGGCAAACCGTCGGAAGTCCCTGCTGGAGGAGCACGGGGTCGCGGCGAAGCGGGGCAAGGGTGATAGATTGTCCACCTGTTGCTGCCGCTGATCGAGAACCGTAGCGGCGCGGAAATCAACGTATGAACGAGGGTTAAATCTTGTCGAACGGCTGGGTGAATCTTGCCGGATCCGCGTGGTGGATCGGGCTTCTCGGCCTCGCGGCCGCCTTACTCGTGTATCGCTCCATGGTTGCCCGATCGGCGGGGTCCGAGGTCATGCAGGAGATCTCTGACAGGATACATGAAGGCGCAATGGCGTTTCTCAAGCGCGAGTACATGGTACTCGTGCCCTTCCTGTTCCTGGTCGCGGCGCTGCTCGCATGGGCGATCGGCATGCGAACCGCGGTGGCATATCTGGGCGGCGGTTTCTGCTCGATTCTCGCCGGGCTGGCAGGGATGCAGGCTGCAACGCGTGCGAACGTGCGCACCAGCGAGGCCGCACGCGCGAGTGGCCAGGCGGCGGCGCTGCAGGTGGCGTTCAATGGCGGCGCAGTGATGGGTCTCAGCGTCGCATCGCTCGGCATTCTCGGCGTCGGGGGCGGGTTCGCCTTGCTCTGGGCCGATGCCATTGGGAGCACTCCGCGCATTTTCGCCGAGGTCATCTCCGGCTTCGCGATGGGCGCGAGCTCGATCGCGTTATTCGCGCGAGTTGGCGGCGGCATCTACACCAAGGCCGCGGACGTCGGCGCGGACCTGGTCGGCAAGGTAGAGGCGGGAATCCCTGAAGACGATCCGCGCAACCCGGCCACGATCGCTGACAACGTCGGTGACAACGTCGGCGACGTCGCCGGCATGGGGGCGGACATCTTCGAGAGCTACGTCGGATCGGTAATCGCTACCATCTCGATCGCGGCCACGTCGGCAGCAATCATCGGCGACTCGCAGATCGTCGCGATGGTTCTCCCGTTCGCGTACATCATCGCCGGCCTCTTCGCTTCGCTGGTCGGAATCGTGGCCCTCCGTGTGCTTTCGCGCGGCGACCCGGCGACCGCCCTCCGCACTGTGACTATTATTTCCGCCGTTCTCTTTCTCGCGTTCGCGTACGTCATAACGATCAGCCTTCCGTTCACGCAGACTATGCCATCGGGTGGCACGTACGGCGTGCTTGGTCCGTTCTGGGCGATCGTCGCCGGTACCGTTGCCGGGCTGGCGATCGGGTTCGCGACCGAGTACTACACGGCGTCGCGGCCGGTCGGTGTCATCGCGGCCGCTTCGCAGACCGGACCAGCCACGAACATCATTGCCGGACTCGCGATCGGAATGCGGAGCGTCGTGATCCCGGTCCTCCTCATCTGCGGCGCGACTTTCGTCGCGTTCAGCCTGTGCGGGCTGTACGGCGTCGCCATCGCCGCTGTCGGAATGCTCGCGACCGTCGGAGTAACGATGTCGGTTGACGCGTACGGCCCGATCGCCGACAACGCCGGCGGTATCACTGAGATGGCGCACCTTGGCCCGGAAGTCCGCAAGATCACCGACGGGCTCGACGCCCTTGGCAACACCACAGCGGCGATCGGCAAGGGCTTCGCGATCGGCAGCGCCGCGCTCACGGCGCTGGCGCTGTTCAGCGCCTATGCGTCCGCGGTGGGGCTGAGCGATACCGGCGTCAACCTGCTCGATCCGATGGTCGTGATCGGGCTGTTCCTCGGCGGTTCGGTGCCGTTCTTCATCGGAGCTTCCACTATGACCGCGGTGGGTCGCGCCGCCGAGAAGATGGTGGAAGAAGTGCGGCGCCAGTTCCGGGAGATCCCGGGGCTGCTGGAAGGGACTGGCAAGCCGGATTCGGCGCGTTGCGTCGATATCTCGACCAAGGGAGCGCTGCGGGAGATGGTCGTTCCGGGTGTCGTCGCTGTTTCTCTTCCTGTTATCGTCGGCAAGCTGCTGGGCGTGGAAGCGCTCGCCGGGTTCCTCGCGGGCGCGACCGTAACCGGCGTCATGATGGCGCTGTTCATGGCCAACGCCGGCGGAGCGTGGGACAACGCCAAGAAGGCGATCGAGGGCGGGATCTACGGTGGAAAGGGTTCTGATGCGCACAAGGCTGCGGTCGTGGGTGACACAGTCGGCGATCCGTTCAAGGACACGTCCGGCCCTTCGATGAACATCCTCATCAAGCTGATGTCGATCGTCAGCCTGGTGCTGGCTCCGTGGTTCATCGCGTAAGCCCGTTTTTAGAGGCAACTTCCGGCAGGCAGCGGCGGCTTTAACGGGATGACGCAGGTACCTGAACCTGGGCTCGCCGGGTTGGCCGCTGCTCTGGCCGGCGAGTTCACGATCGAGAGCGAGCTTGGCCGCGGCGGCATGGGCGTGGTCTACCTCGCCCGCGACGTGCTGCTCGATCGACAGGTGGCGCTCAAGGTGCTCCCGCCCGCGCTCGGTTCCGACCCGGACGTGGGCGAGCGTTTCCTGCGCGAGGCGCGCACCGCCGCCCAGCTATCGCATCCGCACATCGTCCCCGTGCACCGCGCCGACGAACGCGGTGGTTTTGCCTTCTTCGTGATGGGTTTCGTTGACGGCGAAACACTGGGTGCACGCGTGAAGGACCGCGGTCCGCTCCCACCGGGCGATGTTGTGCGTCACCTGCGCGAGGTCGCGTGGGCCCTCGCTTACGCACATGCGCGCGGAGTTATTCACCGCGACGTCAAGCCAGATAACATCATGATCGAGCGCGGTACCAATCGCGCGATGGTCACTGACTTCGGCATCGCGCGCACGGAACGTGTCACCGCGCTCACTGGCGTGGGGCAGGTGATGGGGACGGCGCATTACATGAGCCCGGAGCAGATCCAGGGCATGGCGCTCGATGGACGCTCTGACCTTTACGCACTGGGTGTGGTTGGCTTCTATCTGCTGAGCGGGCGGCTTCCGTTTGATGCCGAGGAGGCGCCTGCCGTGCTCTTCGCGCATGTGACGCGGCCTGCTCCGCCGCTCATCTCGGTTGCTCCGAATGTTCCGGCGGCGCTCGCTGCCGTGATCGACCGCTGCCTCGCAAAAGATCCCGCTGCGCGCTTCGAGTCTGGGGAGGCGCTCAGCGATGCGCTGCGGAAAGCGCTTGAAGAGTTCAGTGCGACGTCGGCGGACTCGAGTGGCGGACACCGCCATCTCTCGGAGGACCAGGCTGCGAGTGTCTGGCGGCGCGCCGCTCAGTTGCAGGCCGAGGCGGCTGCCCGGCTCGAGCGGGAAACCCGCAGCCATTCGCTTGTGCTCGGAGGCGAAGCGGGTGCGGGGACGATGTCACCCCCGACGCTATCGAACGAGTCGCCGCCAACCTCGGCGTACCGGCTGCGCGATGTCGAGGCTGCGGCCGTCGAAGCGGGCATCTCGCAGCGATTCGTCGCGCTCGCGATTTCCGAGCTGCCGAACGAGAACCTGCCTGCTATACCGGAACGCCAGGACGGTTCGCGAGAGAAGATCGGAGCGGCGATGTTCGGCGAACTTCACCATTCGCTTTCTGTGTCGCGTGTGATTCGCGCGCCAGCGCGCGATGTGCTCAAGGCTATCGGGCGCACGTTCCAGGGTCCGCCATACCGCATGATGCTCGTCGACCAGATTGGTCCACACCCGTTGGACGGTGGCATTCTTGTCTTCAAGCTCGCGGCGCAGGACTGGTCAGGGCAGATAGAGAACTCTTTCGGCTGGCTCACCTACGGTGCCTTCGCCAAGAATATCCGAGCGACCATCCGCGTTCTCGAGCACGACCGGAGCGCATGCGAAGTTTCGCTCTTCGCGGACCTTCGCCCCGGTATTGGCGCGAATGTCTGGACGTACTCCTCGCTGACGGCCGGCGCGACGGCGGCTTCCGGAGTCGTCGGGGGAGTTGTCGGAGCGCAGGTCATGGCGCTCGCCGGTGCCGCCATCGCACTTCCGGTTGCGGTCACGATGCTGGCCGGTGGCTCGCTCGCTTTGCTGGCATCGCGCGCGTCGTATCATTGGGGACTGCGCAAGGCCAAGAAGGAACTCGAGGAGTTGCTGATCGCGACTGACGGCAGCCTTCGGACCGCGAACGTTTTCGAGTTCTAAGCAGACGCAGATTTAGCTGATCGGGGCAGTACGGCCTCAGTCACAAATAGAAGCCGTACCGCCTTGGCTGCAGCTCAGCTAGTGGTGCTTCGCGAGGTCGTGTGTGTACGACGCTCCCACGGGACACTTCACCGCTGAATTCGTCGAGACGAATATCCCGTTGGGATTATCCTTGTAGAACCAAACGTGCAGATCGTAGTGGCGCGCAGCCTTCGGCATGATCGGCTCATGTCCATCCATCGGGCCATACAGCGTTTTTCCGAATATGCTCGGCGCTGTTCCGCCCGCTACCTCGACCGGCATGAACCATTCAGCTCCGGTAAGAACCAGCTTGTCGCCAACCGGCTCGTACAGCAGGATCTGCGGTTTCTCCGGATCGAGCTTGGGGCCGACGTTTGCCATGTTGAGGAAATGCACGCCCATCGCGCCCTTCGGATATACGATGTCGCCCTCTTTTACATCGGCGGAGAAATCCACGCACGAAAGGGTCGAGAAGTATCCGTTCTGAATGGCGACGATGGGATCAGCGTACTTCGCGAGAGCAGTCTTCGCCGCGGCGAGGTCCGGAGCCAACTGGCTTTCGGCGCGCGAGGGAGATGAGGCGAGAAGCATCACTGCTGCAACGGGGACGAGCGTGATGCGCCATTTGTGAGCTTTGGACTTCATCTTGTGTAACTCCTTCGTTGTTTGAGGATGGCAGATAATGAACCAGAATATGTTTTACGTCAACGCCCACACATCTGTGAAGGTTTGGCCCAATTCGGCCCGAATTAACGTATTAGATGATGAGGACTTCGATTCAGAACCGCATTTCAGCAGAGGTCAGATTGCGAAACCTGCTGTTCTTGTACTGTGGAGCCGTTACGTTCGCGATGCCACTGGCGGCGCAGGATGAGAATCTGCCCCGTCCGTATTCAAGCTTCACGGTCGTCGCATCCAATGCGGGGATTGGTGCACTCACCGTCATCGCTGGTCAGGCAATCCGGGGGGGCAGGATTGACGCGAGGAAGGCGGCACTGGGCGCATTCGGTGGCGTCGTCGTTTACGGTGGAAAGGCGGTCGTCGCGGAGAACCGCTGGTATTCGAACCTGCTCGGTCGAGAAGTCGCGGCAGTTGGCAGTTCGGGTGTCCAGAACGTCGCAATGGGCCGAGGGTTTGCTGACAGGTTCTCGTTGCCATATGGTCCGGCGCGATTGAACATCGACAGGCATGCCCGCACCCGCGTCCGGCTGAAGTTCGATTTGGCGCGCATCGTGACGCTGGGCGCCGCCCTGTCGGACCATCACCTCGATATGCAGGTTGGAAGGAGCATGCTCTACGGTGTCCCGGTGTTCCGCTTCAACGGACCGGTGCGCGATGACTACGCTGCGGGCTCTCACGTCGGTGGCGTTGTGACGTATCGGGATAGAACCGTCATGGGGGCACGCACCACAGATGAGATGACGCGCACCATGGCGCACGAACTGGTGCACGTAATTCAGGCAGACTTTTCATTCAACACGTGGGCTGGACCGCTCGAGTTGTCTTTCATGAGACAGAGCGAGCTCTCGCGGGCTGTTCACGAATACTTCGACCTTGGACTCGATGTCCCGCTTGCATCGATGGTGAACTCGATGATCCCATATTCAAGTCGGCCGTGGGAAAGGGAGGCCGTGTCGCTTGCGCCTCGGCGCTAGCAGTTTGTCGGACGCGATGTTTTGGTGAGACGGCTATCCACCTTTTGATCCTTCCGATATTGTGGATGCGCCGCTTGGACCTGAGAGCTGACGAATGGACAACCCCGCTGAGTTAGCCGACTATCACGCGCTCTGCGCTTACACGCTGACGCTCGGCGATCCCGAGTTCATACACCAGCACGTCGTCGACGCGTGGGCAGTGCAGCACGCCACAGCCGATAGCAAACCGATTGCGGTTTTCTTCGGGCTGATGGGATTGCACCTGCACCTCGAGCAGGGGTTCACCGGGCGGGAGGTGCAACTCGCACATATGAGACTCGCGAGGACGCGGCGAGCATGGCCCACCTTTGCGCTTCCAGTGGATCGTGGCGCACTTTCGGCCGTCGATGTTATGGCGGTCGCCGAGGGCGATGATCGCGCGCTGGCGATCGATCGGTGGTGCGAGTCGGTCTGGCATGCTTTCAGGGAAAGTCACGCAGAAGTTCGCGGGAAGGTAGCTGAGGGGCTGACGCGGTAAGGCTGCCTGCCTGTTTGTCGCTTGCTTGTGCTGACAGCGACCTCCTGCTCTATTGGTTTTTCGTCATGACGATGTACGTCGTGTACTGATATGGCATCGCGGGCGTTCCCACCACGTCAGCAGTCTTGTATCCGTTCGCCGTTGCGCGGAGGAGTACTGGTTGATGAGGCAGGCCCTGAAAAGAGTAGCCAATGTCAGCCCCGTAGTCCCAGAATCCGCATTTCGTCTGCACGAACGACGCGCCCGCGCGAGGGCCATCGATTACCTCTACGCGTGCTCCGACGATGCACTCCTCTGACGCGTCGATAACGAAGCCGGCTATGGCGAGGTGCCCCGTTCCTCCCTCCAATGGCCGAGAATAGGGATCCGTCCACGTCACCGGTTCGCTCGGAGCCGCAGGATCGCTGCCGCCGTCGCATCCAACGAGGAACACAGCTAGAATGATCGCCGGGCACAGTAAGAGGCGTTTCATGGAATTCTCCAGACCTCCCCGCGCACGCAAGGCGCGGAGAGGTCTCGTTCCCGTCCGTTGCTCAGCATGCCTAGAAGGGGCAATTCCCAGGGTTCGGCTTGTCGATACGAAGCACGGCTCCAGGCGGCGCGAAGTACGTCACAACGTTGGTTGCCGGAGAGCCTGACTCGTTCCTCGCGATGTGCCCGTGATCGCCAACATCGAGATAGCCCTGGCCCGCTGTTCGAACCACTGGTGTGCAACTCGGATCGTCCGATTCATAGAACGTCATGGTGCCTGAGACTACCTGAATGAAGACCGGACCGGGGTGACCGTGCCACCCGCTGTGGCTTCCCGCCGGAAAGCTGATGTTCTGGATTGCGATGTCGAATCCCGGCTTCGACTTCAGCTCCATGTGCCAGTCACCGGTTATTCGCTTCACCTTCACGACCGGATCGTTCGGGTCCGAAAATGTCGCGCGAGCAAGAAGAGTCGACGACGATCCCGAACCAGCAGTGTACACTGGCGCGGCATCGGATACATCCAGTTTTCCTGGCGCGACCACGTCATTTGTGTCCTTACAGCCTGCGGCCGCACTGGCACCCATCGCGAGAAGCACTGCGGTGTGAAGTCGAGCTAGCGATTTCATAACCACTCCGTGATGTGAAAGGGCAGGGAGCAATCGCCACCCTTCGGTAGGCCCGCATTGCTCCGGTTGCTTCTAATACGACAAGCGCCCCTGGATTCACTCACTATTGTGCCAGTTGTAGCGGAATCCGCGGTCCCGCCTACATTAGATCGCGGATCCCAGACAGCGGGTGTGTCGATATGCATGAGCCGGGGCAGGAAGTAGTGACTCGTCTCCTGCGTGATCTCAGAGCAGGGAATCGGGATGCGCTGTCCGCGCTGCTACCAATCGTTTACGGTGAGCTGCACCAGATTGCCGCACGCCACCGGCGGCAATGGGTGGGGGATGAGTCGCTCAACACGACAGCGCTCCTGCATGAGGCCTACCTCCGCCTCGTGGATCAGTCATCTCCGCAGTGGCAGAGCCAACCTCATTTCCTGTCAGTAGCGTCGACTGCTATGCGGCAGATACTCCTCGACTACGCCAAGCGAAAACAGACAGCCAAGCGAGGTGGCGCATTTCGACATGTCCCGCTCTTCGAGATCGATGCAGCGTTGAACGGCGTCGAAACAGCGGACGAGGCTCGATCGTCGGCGCTTATTGCACTCGACGAATCACTCGTCCGGCTCGGGAAGCACAATGCGCGTCAGAGCCGGATTGTCGAATGCCGATTCTTCGGCGGGATGTCGATCCAGGATACTGCCGTTGCGCTCGATATCGCTCCAGCCACCGTTACCCGGGGCTGGGCCATGGCAAAGGCCTGGCTCTATCGCGATATGCAGAGGAGCCTGAAGGACGCGGGATGAGCATGCCCGTCGGCGTACGCAATGACGCAGAGCGGTCGCGGTTGTCGTATCCATCAGCAGATGCATTAACCGAGGATTGAACTTGCGCGAAGACGAGGAACGGCTGTTCGAGAGAGCGCTGATGCTGGAGCCCGAACGCCGAATCCCGTTCATCGACAGTGCCTGCAGCGGAGACGCCGAGCTGCGCTCCGAGCTGGTGTCACTCCTCGAGCAGGCTGCCTCGGCAGATGAGTTTTTCGATCACCTCGATTCAGCCGTGTTCACGCGCTCTTTCTCGCGCGGCGATCGTGAGGAAGCAGACGCGGCCCCGCCGCGGGATATCGAGCTGAGCCAGGGCGATACCATTGGTCATTATGAGATCGTTTCGCTGATAGGCAGGGGAGGCATGGGCGCAGTCTATCGCGCGCACGACACCCGTCTCGACCGCGATGTCGCTCTCAAATTTCTTCCCGCCTACCTCGGCAGCGATCCCGAGGCACGGGAGCAGCTTCTGCGCGAAGCACGGTCTGCCGCGGCTCTCGATCACCCGAATGTCTGCAGCATCTTCGAGATTGCCGACGCTGACGACGGCCGCATGTTCATCGCCATGGCATGCTACGACGGGCAGACCTTGAAAGAAAAAATCAGGAGCGATCCACTGTCGCTCGACGAGTGCGTGTCGACTGCCCAGCAGGTCGCCCGCGCCCTGTCGGCGGCGCATGCCCGCGGGATAGTTCACCGTGACGTAAAGCCGGGGAACATCCTGGTGGGTTCTGACGGTGCCGTCCGGCTCCTCGATTTCGGGCTGGCGATGGTGGTCGACAAGAGCGACAGCACCTCGCGCGTGACGCCAGGAACCGTGGGATATATGTCACCCGAGCAAGCTCGGAATCTGCCGCTCGATGCGCGCACTGATATCTGGTCCCTCGGCATCGTTCTCTACGAGATGCTCTCCGGAGTCCGTCCATTTCGCGCGTTTACTGCTCCGGAGATCGTTAGTGCGATTCTCCATGATGAGCCCGAGCCGATCGCAACTCTTCGTCCGGATGTCCCCCCGGCACTTGGGACTATTGTGGGTCGGTTACTCCAGAAGGATCCTGCAGATCGTTACGCATCAGCCGACAATTTGCTGGGCGACCTTTCCAGAGTCGTTAGTTCGTCGAATCCCGAATCGCTCTCGCGAAATTCCGGGACGCGGCGCGCGCTTCTGGTGGGCGGCGCGATTCTGATAGTGGTCGTCGCAGGTCTCCTGCCATGGCGCAGCTTCCGCGAGAATGCGGCCGCGTCGCGGTTTGCGTCGGGCCGGGCGCGACCGTCGATCGCTGTCCTTCCGCTTGCGAGCCTCAGTGGTGATTCTGCCGATAATGTGCTCGCCAGAGGCATCACCGAAGAGTTGACTGCAGTCTTAGCCGGCAGCGGTGTAATGCGCGTGATCTCGAGCACGTCGGTTTCCGGGTTCAGGACGCGCGAGCTGGACGTCAGGAAGATCGCCGACAGTCTTGGTGTCTCGTCACTGCTCGAGGGTACCCTGAACAAGGTCGGGTCGCGGGTTCAGCTTCAGGTTCGGCTCATTGACGGCTCTGACGGTACTACGCGCTGGTCGGCGTCGTACGATCGTGAGTTCGGCGAGATGCTGTCGGTACGTGATGAGGTGGCTCGCGCAGTGGCCGCTGAGCTAGACCTGCGATTCGACAGGGACCGGCAGCTCGCGCGACACGGCACAAGAAACATAGCGGCATACGAAGCGTACCTTCGTGCGTCTGACCCCGTGCTCTTTCGAAGCCAGAGTGGCATCTGGAGAGCGCAGAAATATTTCGAAGAGGCGATTGCAAGTGATTCTACCTATGCCGCCGCGCACGCTGGTCTTGCGCTCGTTTATGTTCGGCGCGCGTTGCATGCAAGCGATCCCGGAATGCCGGTACCGAAACTGCTCGACCACGCAGAGCGCCAGGCAAGAAGAGCAGTTGGCCTCGACGAATTTCTTGCTGAGGGCCACTACGCTCTCGGACGCGTTCACGAGGCGAAACTTGAATTCTCACATGCCGAGTCGGAGATAAGACGGGCGATTGAGATTGACCCGAGCAGGTCTGTATATCGGAAGTCTCTTGCTGAGCTGCATACGTGGTCAGGACGAACACCCGATGCGCTCTCTGAAGCCAACCGGGCTCTGGAAACTGACCCGCTCAATCCATATGCTCTCGCCGCGGTTGCATCCGGCCTGTATCAGAACCGCCGGTACGATGAAGCGTTGCTGCATTTTCAGAGACTCGCGTCACTCCAACCTCCGCTCCTGGTCGTTTCCTTCGGAATCGCACAGTGTTATGCGAAGAAGCAAATGTGGCCGGAGGCAATCGCGGTTCTCGAACCTCACGCAGAGGCCGGGGATCCACTGATCATGGCATTGCTTGGTCATATAATGGCGAGCTCAGGACGGCGCGAAGACGCGAGCAGGATTCTCGCCGGTCTCATCGAGCGTCGCACGCGCACCGGTACTGGCGCGTTTCACATTGCAGTCGTGTACGCGGGACTGCGGGATTACAACGAGGCGTTCCACTGGCTCGACAGGTCAGTCGATGACCTTTCGATCAGCAGCGTCATCATGGGGCCGACGTTTGATGACCTGCACGCGGACCCTCGTTTCATGCGTCTGAGGCAGCGGCTGAATTCTTCGAGCTGAGCGGGGAGCAGGCAGCAGGGGACAGACTGTTAACTATCGCTACCCCTCGAAGGGATCCTGCCGTATCTCAGGGTCTGGTTGACTCGACGGCCAAACAAGGCAGATGTTGTACGCAGTTGTAATTACCTTTGCGTGCCGGAGGAACGTGCCGACCGGCGTGGCGCATCGTTACTCGCGTGGCCGGAGTGAGGGGACCCACATGATCGCTATGTCAGCCGCTGTCATTGTCATCTTCGCCGGCATTTACCTGGTGTGCCTGGCCGCCGTTGCACTTGTCGTTCCCCAGAAGGCCATTCGCTTTTTCGGTGGCTTTGCAACATCTGCTCGAGTGCACTTCCTCGAACTCGGCGTTCGCACGCTGGTCGGCATATCTCTGCTGGCGTACGCGCCGCACATGGCCTTCGGTTCGGGGTTTCGTGTCTTCGGGTGGATACTCGCTTTGTCGTCAGTGCTGCTCGCCGTGGTTCCGTGGCGATGGCATCAGCGGTTCGCGCAAGCGACTGTCCCGCATGCTACCCGGTATCCGTTTGTGCTTGCCTTGGGCTCGTTCGTTCTGGGTGTAGGGATTCTTGCTGCTGTGGTGAAGGGTTCATGATTCTTCCACGGCTGTGCCGCTTGCAACAGCTGTCCGGAACAGCGCTGCCGCACAGAAAACACAGATGGTGCACAGAAGACACTGAACAAGATTGGTCGGCACGATCTTCATCGCGTGTCAGAGCGCGATCCCCTGACGGAACTCATCATTGGTGCGGCTATCAAGGTCCGGACTCGGGTCGGGTGTGGCCTGCTAGAGAACGCCTACCACGAATTCCTTTGCATCGAACTTCGGAAAATCGAGCTGCCGTTCCTGAGCCAGTCGATATTACCGGGATACTCACCTATCTGCGGCTCTCAAACATTCGGGTCGGCCTTCTCATCAACTTTCACGCAGTTCCCTTCAAATCAGGAATCCGGCGCTGCATCGTATAGCGGCTTTATCAGTGTCTTCTGTGTACATCTGTGTTTTCTGTGTGTCAACGCGGTCATGAGCGAAAGGGATCTCGAAAGCTATTGCTCCTGACTGGCTGCGAAGCTCGCCTGCCAACCGAGGTCGAGGTATGGCGGCAAACTCCTGCTGGCGATGAACCGCGACGGTCAGGTCGTCGGGATGCTTTTTTAGTTGCGCCCGATGCAGGGGTTTGCTTGTCCGGACATCGACGTCACGGCTTGAGTCCGTGTTTCGCAAGGAGCACGCGATACCTGGGATCAGCGCGAAAACTCTCGAGCAGCGGATTTGCGCGAAACTCTATCAATGTTGGCGCATCCCACCGCGCTGTCTGGAGCATAGTGAACGCTGTGTCGCGACTTCCGATCAGGGCGTGCCCGAGAGCGAGAATGAGTCTCGAGCGCTCATCCTTGACGGAGGCCCGGAGCTCTTCGAAAACCCGACGCGCGTCGCTGGCACGCCCGGCGCGGCTGTATGCGTAGGCAAGGGTCGGACGAACGCCGGGGAAATCGGGGGCCGTTTTGACGGCTGGTTCGAGAAGCTCGATCGCCTCCTTGTAGCGTCCCTCGTGCGCCGCAAGAGCGCCGAAACTTTGTCGAGTCAGCGCGTAGCCAGGAGACAACGACATGGCGTGCTCGAACTGCGCCCGCGATT
>JBBREF010000069.1:0-17717 GCA_038203205.1 Gemmatimonadales bacterium
CCCACCGCGGACTTCGTGTACATCAGGTGGATGGGACCCAATCGCGATCTGGTCGACTACTCGCGGGTACAGGTGGACCGCAGCCGTGAAATCGACATGTGGATTGAAGCAATCAAATCATTGCCGCCGAGCGTCACCGATGTGTACGGGTACGTTGCGAACACGTTCTCCGGGCACAGCCCAGCTACTGCAAGAGAGATTCAGTATCACCTCGGTCAGCGCCCGGTCGATCCCGCGACGCTTGGCGAGCAACTTTCCCTCTTCTAACGCGCGCAGCCACAAGTCAAGTGTTTTCGTAGTTCCAAAGGGCTTGCAGCACTGGTCTGCATTCGTCTAACTGCGGAACCGCAACTAAAAGGGGGGAGTGGTCGCGAGTGGTCGCGAGGTGGGTGAGTGACTCTCCGCGTCACGGGATGTCGTCCCACCGGTGCTGGCTCATCCCTTTGTTTTTTGTAACTGCGTAGTTTCCCAAAAATTGTCGATGCCGGAGCAGCCGGAACCATATCAGCGGCGGGGAGAGGCCCTCACACAACTCGCGGCCACTCGTGACAACTCCCCCTTTTGGTTGCGTACTTCCGAAGTTGAAATCGCTGACAGACTCGGTGAGTAGATTCAGCGAATGAAGCCACGCGACATCGCATTCGTCATCCTCGGAACGATCGTCGCCGCAACTTGCATCAGGCTCGGCATATGGCAGATCGATCGACTATCGGAACGCCGGGCATATAACGCCGAGCTCAGGTCACGCGCTGAAACAGAGCCGATCGACGTTGCGGGTGTTCCGGCCGACACTGGTGAGGCCCACTATAGAAGAGTCCGGGTAACCGGTACCTATGATTTCGGCAATGAGATCATTCTCACGAGTCGGTCCCGGAACGGCTCACCGGGTGTCAACATCATCACTCCTCTCCAGATACCTGGTCGCGACACTGCCGTTTTAGTCAATCGCGGCTGGATCTATGCACCCGACGGAATGACGGTCGACCTGAGCCGGTGGATTGAGCCCGCCGACATGGAAGGCGATACCTATGTTCAGACTTTTCAGGCTCGAGACGGGGCAGTGAAAGCCACTACAATCCCGCGGGCGTACCGCTGGATGGATCATACGAAAATGTCTCAGGGGTTCCCCTATCCCATCGCGCCGTACTATCTGGTATTGATTGGGAACACAGTTGATCCTCCGGCCGACGTGCCACCCCGCGTCCCGGTGCCACCTCTCGACGAGGGATCGCACCGGGGCTACGCGTTTCAATGGTTTTCGTTCGCGGCGATATCTATTATAGGAATGCTCCTTTATCTGAGACGCAAATGACGGATCGAACGCAGGCACTCGCTACCGAGAAAGAAGCGCGCGACGTCGCCGAGGATGCCCGTGAGACTGAGTGGGAGCATCCGAGCTTCGCGCGCGAACTGTTCCTGGGTCGGTTCAGGGCCGACCTGATCCATCCGCATCCGCCGTCAGATCCGGTTGAAGAGGCACGCGCCAAGCCTTTCATGGACAAGCTCGCGGCATTCATGGCGCGTGTCGATTCTGCAGCGATCGACAGAACTGGCGAGATCCCTGAGTCTGTGGTGCAGGAGCTGCGCGACATGGGGGCATTCGGAATCAAGATTCCGAAGGAATACGGCGGGCTGGGTCTCTCACAGATGAGCTACATCCGCGCGATGGAGCTGGTTACATCGAAGGACGGATCCCTCGTCGCGCTGCTCTCGGCAAGCCAGTCGATCGGAGTTCCGCAGCCGCTCAAGCTCTTCGGCACTGACGATCAGAAGCGCAGGTTCTTCCCGCGACTGGCGAAAGGTGCAATCTCGGCATTCGCACTCACCGAAGTCGATGCGGGCTCGGACCCTGCCAACCTAAGCACTACAGCGACACCAACTGATGACGGCGAGCACTTCATCATCAACGGTGAAAAGCTCTGGTGCACAAACGGGACGAGAGCCGAATTGTTCGTGGTCATGGCACGCACCCCCGACATCGAGAAGCGCGGCCGTCAGGTCAAACAGATAACTGCGTTCATCGTCGACGCGAGCATGCCCGGGGTGGAAGTTGCGCATCGCCTGCGTTTCATGGGACTGAAGGCAATCGAGAACGGCGTCATCAGGTTTACCAACGTAAAGGTTCCGCGGGACAACATTCTCTGGGGTGAGGGGAAGGGATTGAAGCTCGCGCTGGTCACTCTCAACACGGGTCGTCTCACGCTACCGGCAGGGTGTGCCGGAGCTGGCAAGCAGATGCTCCGCATCGTGCGCAAATGGGCGAATGAGCGCGTTCAGTGGGGACAGCCAATCGGAAAACATGAAGCCGTCTCCCAGATGATTGCGAAGATGGCATCGAACACGTTCGCGATGGAGGCTGTCGCGGAGCTTGCTACCGCGCTTTATGAGAAGGGCGGCTACGACATTCGCCTCGAAGCCGCAATTGCCAAGATGTACAACTCCGAGATGGGATGGCGGATAATTGACGACGCGCTCCAGATCCGCGGCGGGCGCGGTTACGAAACGGCTGAATCCCTGGCGAGTCGGGGCGAAGACCCGATCGCCGTCGAGAGGGCGATGCGCGACTACCGGATCAATCTCATCTTCGAAGGATCATCGGAGATCATGCGGCTGTTCATCGCGCGCGAAGCTGTCGATCATCACTTCAAGATGGCGTTCGATATCGTGAAGCCGGAATCGACAATGAAGGAACGCTTGTCAGCGATGGTGAAGTCGACTCCATTCTACGTGAGCTGGTATCCGACACGCTGGGTGAGCACGAGCCAGTTGAAATCGTTTGGAGAATTCGGAAAGCTGGCGACGCACATGCGCTATCTCGAGCGAACGACCCGCCACCTCGGCAGGTCGATCTTCCATGCGATGGTCAGGTACGGGCCGAAGCTCGAGCGAAAGCAGGCGGTGCTGTTCCGCGCAGTCGATATCGGCGCGGAGCTTTTTGCGATGTCGGCGGCGTGCGTTCGCGCGCAGATGCTCAGCCAGAAAGGGCAGAAGGAAGCGGTCGCACTTGCCGACACGTTCTGCAGGGAAGCACGACTGCGTATCGATGCGCTGTTCGGGAATTTCTACGGGAAGAACGACGACAACATGTACAAGCTTGCGATGTCAGTCCTCAAAGGGGAGCATGCGTGGCTCGAGCAGGGTATCGCCGCCGAGAACACGGAGTTCGGAAACAGGGAAGCAGGGGATTATCCCGGAGCCGAAGGTTCAGTCCCGTCGATGGAGGCGGGTGGAGCGCTTGCGGGAGCCGGTACAAATTAGTGTCCATGGATTGTCAGATGAGTCGAACCACCACTGGAGAATCAGATGCGTGTCGTCCCCACTTTGCTGACGCTGCTGGCATCGCTCGCGTTAGCCGGTGCATGCACGTCGAAGGATGTTGCGAGCGATTCCGCGGCCGCGGTTGATTCAGCAGAGGTGGCAGTGCTGCCACCTGCAGGAGAGCCGACTGCGATCGACATCAGCAACTACAGCCTCGACATGGACAAGATGCGGAGGTATGCCGGGGCGATAAAGGGATTCTCGTCGATGTCGAATGCGGACTCGACTGTCCTTGCGGCGATGTCGAGCGGCTCTGCCAACGAATCGACAGCCCAGATGATCTCGAGAATCGAGTCGAGCCCCGTTGCGATGCGGGTGCTGTCAGACAACCGCCTCACGCCACGGGATTATATCTGGATTACGGCGGCATACATCCAGGCCGCGATGACACAGGGCATGCTCGAGTCGAATGCCAGGGCTCAGGTGCCCGCCGGCCAAAGCGCGAAAAACGTTGAATTCCTGAACGCAAACCGGGTCGAGTTGGAACGGATCATGAGGGACGCAGGCATGACTCAATAGACTTTTGCTATATGTCACGCCTGTGTTCAGGAATGCCTGTATCGACTGCGATCCGGAGATTGTGTGCGCCGCCTGGGTGGAATGTTTGGACGTCGGTGGCCTATGGTTTGCAACAAAATTATTACAGTAAAAAGCTCCTTTCATAAGCTCCTTCGAAATGGCACCCCGGTCGTGAGGCCGGTCCGCAAAGTTCGGGGTCTCCATCGCGAGATGGCCTGGGCTATCGAAAAGGTCAGTGGCCGGCGCTCCGCCCGGTAACTTTCCAGATCGAGGATTATCTGATGCGCAAACTTGCCTCTCTCACTGCGGCGTTGCTCGTGCTCGCAGCCTGCAATGAAACCACAGGCCCGACGGCCGACCTCTCCACGCGCGCTGCAAAACCGGTAGCCGATCCCGGTCCCGTCGTATCCGGCAACCTCGTAAATGAGACTTTTGACTTCGAGGACAACACAATCACTGGTGCCAGCGGGTCGTTTTTCGCAGTGAACGATCTGAATGACGGATTCAGCGCCGCCGCGCCGGCGGTTGTTTCCGCTTACAATGGAAGCACCGACTTCCTGGGGCGTATCGACAATCACACGCTCTTCCTGGTCGTACCGAACGGCGGCAGCACGTACTCGCTGGATTTCGATCTCTACATCATCGGATCGTGGGACGGGCAGGGCAAGCAGGCACAGAGTGGAGCATTTGGACAGGATATCTGGCGCCTTGGAATTCGCTGCGACCTGTCGCCTGAGCTCGGCGTCAACCTGCTTACTACGGACTTCTCGAATCAGTTGACGGTTCAGCAGAGTTATCCCAAGGCCGCGTCGCAGAAGGGCGGCAAAAAAGCAGGGACCGACTCTTACGCCCAGGATGCACTTGGCTTCCGGGCCGATCCCGCGGTGCACACGCCTCAGTTCCGCAGCTTCGGCGACACCCAGTATCACATGTCGTTCAGCGGAACCAATCCCTGTGGCGCAGGCGAGCAGATGGTGTTCGCATTCACGGTTCCTGACGCTGGGCTGCAGAGCAACCGTGACGAGTCGTGGGGAGTCGACAACGTCGTGCTGAAAACTGACCTCTAAGGTTCCCCTGCGCGGGATGTGCGTTCTATAGCAGTGTCCCGCGCAGCATCAGCACTGCCACACCGAAATAAATGCTCAGCCCCGTTACGTCGACGAGAGTCGCGACGAACGGGGCTGATGCGCTCGCGGGATCGAAGCCAGCCCGGCGCAGCGCGAACGGAAGCATCGAGCCCGCGATCGACCCGAACGTCACGACGCCCAGCAGTCCGAAGCCGACGGTGAGTGCGATGCCCATGTACTGGTCGCCGTAGCCGCCCCCAATGTCGAAATACTCCCACGCCACCACGCGGATTACCCCGAGCAGTCCGAGGAGGAGCCCGAGTGCTAGGCCGGACGGCAGCTCACGCAACGCAACGCGCCACCAGTCGTTCAGCTTCACCTCCCCGAGAGACATCGCGCGGATGATCAGCGAAGTAGCCTGTGATCCGGAATTCCCGCCGGAGCTGATTACGAGAGGAATGAAGATCATCAGGACGATCGCCCGGCTCAGTTCCTCCTCGAAACCTTTCATAACCGATGCCGTGAGCAGCTGGCCAAGAAAAAGAACGGCAAGCCACCCGCCCCGCTTCCTCACCATCCCGAGGAGGCTGATCTGCATGTACGGCTTGTCGAGTGCCTCCATTCCACCGAAGCGCTGCACATCCTCGGTATGTTCTTCCTCGAGCACGTCGAAGACGTCATCGACCGTGACCACGCCAAGTATGCGGTGCTCCTCGTCGATCACAGGAATGACGACGAGATCGTAGTTCGACGTAAGGCGCGCGACCTCTTCGCGATCCATCGTCGGCGGGACGGTCACCACTTCCTCCCACGCGACATCGCGCACCAGCGCTCCCTCAGCCGCGGCCAGAAGCTCGTGCAGCGACATGACACCGCGAACCCTGCCGTCATCGTCGACCGCATAGATGGCACCCATCGCTTCCCTGCGCCCTTCCCGCGCAATCCTGCGCACACCGGCGAGAGCGTCCTCGACGCGACTGTTCTCCGACACTGATACGAACTTGGTGGTCATCAGACCACCAGCTGTGTCCGGCTCATACGCGAGAAGCCTTTCGGTTTCCTGGCGCGCCCCCTCGGGAATCTTTGCGAGAATTTCATCAGCGCGCTCGTCCCCGAGATCCTCGAGCACGTCTGCGCGCTCATCGGGATCCATCTCGCTGACGAGTGCGGCAGCCTGACGCGTCGGCAGGCGTTCGAGGACTTCGCTACGAAGGTCTTCGTTGAGGTACTCGAGAATTTCCGCGGCGCGTTCCGCTGAAAGCGCACGCAGCAGGTCAGCTACACGCTCGCGCGGCAACGCCTCAGCTATGTCGGCAAGGTCCGCGGGATGGATCTCTTCGGTCTCGGCCGGGATGCTCGACGGGTCGTCGTCGAGCAGGTCGAGAATGTCGGGAGCGAGCAGCGCGGCTACTCCCCTTACCTCGTGTTCGCCAGTCTGCTGGTGAAAGGGAGCATGTCGCGGTTCCTTCATCACATCACCGGCAGGGTGCGGCGGTCGTCGTGGAAATCCACGACGTCATACCCGGCAATCGAGATGGCCTCTCGAATGGACTCGGAAGAAACCGTGCCGTCATGCTGAATCACTGCCTGCCCGATCGACACATCAGCACTGGTCACTCCCGGCACGCCGCCGAGCCCGGTGAAAACCGCGCGTACGCAATGTGCGCAGCTCATGCCCTTTATCTTCACAGTGGTGACCATTGTGTCAATTTACTTTCGCGGCCAATGCAGAGCGAGTTGAACGTGGCACTTTTCGCGTGCGTGATTCGTAGGTGACTGTAGACAGGAGGACGGCATGACTGACCCAGTCGACGGGCGCGGCAACCAGCCGGCCGATCAGCGGCAGAACAGAACCGAATTCGACGGAATCCGCGCCGGGTTGCCTGGTGAGTATCCGGTACCGGTCGCGGAAGAGCAGACTCCCTATGTGAGGGAACCGCTCTTCTCGAAGAAAGTGCTCTTCGGCTGGGGGATCGCAACACTTTTCGTATGGATTGCGGTTACGTCGATCGTCCCCCGGATCGTCGACGAAATCAAAGTTGCGATCGCGGAAAACGTGGCTCCGACCCGCGAGAACACGCGCACAGTGATTGAGACGCGCAACGGAAAAGTGATCATCACACGCGGCCCTGACGGTGTTACGATCGACAGGATCGGCCCTGGTGAACCGATCCCACCCGATCCCGCAACTATCACCATTCCAGTCCCGCCCGAGGTGATAGTAGGACCGCCGGCCGCAGCGCCGCCGGCCCCCGAAGCCCCTACTGGAAAGAAGTAACCTTGGCGGGCACCGGCGGCTTCTTCGCGCGCGGCTCGAGCGTTTTCTCGAGCGCGGGCAGGAAGACGTCATAGTTCGAGCCCGGATGCCAGAGTACCCACCCCTCGTACCCTGAATCATAGACGCCGCGCTTCTGGGCTTCGATCTCAGCTGCGCCGTACTTCGGGGCGCCGAGTGTGAAGGCCTGCAGCCATGGTCGCACGCGTTCGCCAGTGAGTCCCAGCGCTTCGTTCCTCACGCGGCCGCGTGAAATTGCGATGTGAATGATTTCGTACGGCGCGGCGTTCGGGCGCGGAATGCCGAATGAGCCTCGCGGGTAGTGCGACGGGTAAACCATCGGAAGCACAACATCGACAGCCTGCACCATCGGTTCCCACCGCTGCCCGACCTCGAGAGCGCCGCCAACTGTGCTCACGAGTCCAAAAATATCCGCGGTCGAGCGAACGCCGAACTTGTCGATGCGAGTCTTCGCTGCCTTGAGAAACTCCGAGAGTGCGTCGGTCTTGCCACGCCCATTGGACTCGGGGAATACCTGTGGCGGCAGGCTCTTGTAGGGCTCCGGGAACCTGATATAGTCGAACTGGATTTCACCATACCCCAGCTTCAGCATCTCTTCGGCGACACGGATGTTGTAATCCCAGATCGCATTCGAGTAAGGGTTTACCCAGGCAAGCCCCTCGTGATCGCGCCAGATGGAACCATCGGCTTTTCTGATGGTCGAGTTCGGATTGTTGCGGGCTGCTACTGAGTCCTTGAAGACAACGATCCGCGCGATCGGGAGGATCCCGTGTGCGTTAAGCGTATCGACCAGCGCCTTCATGTTCGAAACCTTCGTCTGAGTCCCGGCGTTCTTCAGGACGAGTGGGTCCTCGGACTTGAAGTTGAGACCGAACTCGTCCTTCACATCGATGACGAAGGCATTGATTTCCGTCGAGTCGGCAACGGCGATCAGGTTGCGCATCTTGCGCGTGCTCTGGGCAGCAAACCTGTTCACATAAAGCGCACGAATCGGGGCGTTGATGTCGGTGCGAAGCTTCTGGATCTCGGGTGAGAAGTTGCCGGCCTGGGTCGGTATCGCCGCCGGCGTCTGGGCACCGGCGGTAGCGGCCCCGACGGAAGAGGCGGCCACTGAATCAGCGGCGAGCTCAGCTCTGCCCGCTGCAGCATCGTGACTTGCGGAGCAGGCGACAGCGAAAAAAGCGAGAACGGGTACGATGCGCATCTTGTTTGGTAAGTAAGGAGGGTTGGGCGGGGAATGATGCACTATATTTGCCACCAATGCGTAACTCCAGCCTGATCCTCCTTCTACCCCTGATAGGGTGTGCGTTTCCCGCTCCTGCTCCGCCGGAAGCGGAGTTTCTCGTGGCGGACGCGAGCACGACCTACTGGGTGAAGAGTGGACCGCATGGAATCAGCGCGAGAACGTCACCGATAATACTTACGAGCGCAGACAACAGGTTCTACGAAGTGTATGTCGGGGAGGTCACGCGTTCGTATGAGGATGCGATCTTCATCCGTGAGCCGATATACCGCAAGGATCTCCTGAGCGGCGATTCGAAGCTCCTTTTCGAGGATACGCGGATATCCGCCTGGGAAAGGACCTACCTCGAGGGGAATCCTGGCGC
This sequence comes from Gemmatimonadales bacterium, assembly GCA_038203205.1. Lineage (GTDB taxonomy): Bacteria > Gemmatimonadota > Gemmatimonadetes > Gemmatimonadales > Gemmatimonadaceae > UBA4720. The sequence goes on from JBBREF010000069.1 coordinate 8,808, forward strand.
GCGGCTGCTGGATCCCGAGGAAGACGGTGACGAGGACATCGCCGTGTCGGCCACAGGCGAAGCGGAGATTCTCGCCGTGGCCGGTCCGTACGTTCTCTTCGACCGGTGGGCCACACTGGAGCGGTCGGACTTTCAGGAGGCCGATTCGGCCAGGACCGCCATCGATATTCGATCTGGCGCAGCGATTTCGCTCTCTGCCATGGTTCGTGATACCGCCGCGCTCGGCCCCGGTGCCTCGCGTGACAAGGGTGGCGTCCGCTGGCGCCACTCCGGTTACGACGTAGTCGCACGCTACGATGAAAAGCGGGATGAGACAGCAATCATCCTGCGGGACCTCAAAGGTCACGAGTGGGGCCTCGGCTACGTCGACACGCGCATGCCGAGGATTTTCTGGCTCGATGCGCCACGGGTCGATACGACCCTCCGGAATGCACTGGCCACGGCGTTCGAGGAAGCTCGGGCTGATGATGAGGGTACATCGCTCGTGAGAGGTGACACTCGCCGGAAACAGGGAGCAAGGCTGACCCGGACAGCAGGAACGCAGACACTCCATCGAATGGTCGCATTCAACCAGTGAGCGCATCGTACCAGTCGCGCACGGTGCGCGAAACACAGAACGAGACGTCGCAGCTCATGATGCCGCAGCACGCCAACAACCTCGATCACGTGTTCGGCGGAGTAATCCTCGCCATGATGGACACCGCATCAGCGGTGTCTGCGATACGCCACGCGCGAACCAGCTGCGTGACCGTGTCAGTGGACAGGGTGGATTTTCGCGAGCCGATCCACCTTGGCGATCTCGTGATCATGAAATGCAGCGTCAACTTCGTCGGTCGGACATCAATGGAGGTTGGGGTGCGCGTCGAAGCAGAAAATCTGCAGACCGGCGTCCGGCGTCACACCAATTCGTGTTATCTCACGTTCGTCGCGATCGATCGCAATGGCAAGCCGATCGCGGTGCCCCGGCTGGTTCCCGAAACCGACGAAGAAAAACGCAGGTATGAAGCGGCGAAAGCGCGCCGGCAGAGAAGGCTGGAGGAACGAGCGTCAGAGGCTTCACTCGCCGGGGCTTGACCGCGGCACAGGACGTGATGAGAGTATCGGCATGCGCACGCGTTTCACGGTAGAAGACGCCAATCGTACCCTCCCTCTCGTTCGCCGCATTGTCAGCGACGCGGTGCGGGATTACTGGCGATGGCAGGATAAAGTGCGGGAGTACGAAAGAGTCGCCGCGAACCGCACGGCCGACGAACCAAATGACGAAGCGGACCTCCTCGAGCGGGAGGCGGGCCAGCTTGCCCGCGACATCGATAGCTATCTTTCAGAGATTCGCGACCTCGGAGTCGAGATGAAAGGGTTCGATACCGGGCTCGTCGATTTTCCGGGCGAAGTGGATGGCAAGCCGGTGCTCCTCTGCTGGCAGCTGGGCGAAGAATCAGTGCAGTACTTTCACGAAGAGGATGCTGGTTTTGCCGGACGGCAGCCGCTCCCTTCGATTCATGGCGGCTGAATGGCGAACGACAACAGCGCTTTCGACGGACCAGACGGAACCCGCTGGGGCATCGATGTAAAGATGCCAACGGCGAGCAATGCGATGATTGTGTTCCGTCATCCGGATGGGACTTCGTCAAGTCTCGACAGATACTCATGGCATCAGTGGCACGGCCCGGAGTCGCGCAGCGTGACATCCCGCATTACACCGGCTTCAGTGAAGAAGGTTCTGTCGGGGGACGTGCTTCAGCTGTTATTCAGGCGGTCGATGCCGGTATCACCGGGGTCGCATCCGCTCGCAGGAGTATCAGGCAGTAACTAAAGCATCAGTCAGTCCTGCATAACTACCATGCAATTCCGTAGTCCTCGCCATGATTCGATGATCCACCCCACATCGACCCGTGCCGCCGGTCAAACCAGATCGCGTTGATGGGCCCCGATGTACGCTCTTCGACGTCGAGGGTGTAACCCATCCTCCTCAGCTCGACCCTCACACTCTCGGGAGTCGATGCAGCAACGAGCATCCGTCCGGGTCGGGATTCATGTGCGCCGAATGAAGAGCGCATCTGGTAACTGTTGATGTTGGGCGCCTCGCTCGCCTGCTGCACTGTCATGCCGAACTCGACCACGTTCAGGAAAAACTGAAGCAGATTCTGGTCCTGGGAGTCACCCCCCTGCACGGCAAATGAGAGCCATGGCAACCCATCCTTCAATGCCATAGTCGGAGTCAGGGTGACACGCGGCCGCTTGCCCGGCTCCATCACGTTGAACGGTCCGTCGCGCGGGTTGGTGACGAAACTTTGCGCGCGCTGGCTCAGCCCGATCCCTGTGTTCCCCGCTATCACCGCGGGCACCCACCCACCGCTCGGCGTGATCGACACTACCCAGCCCTCGGCATCTGCGGCTTCGATAGTGGTCGTTCCGCGATTGAACGCTTCCTTGAAATCGACGTCGCTTGTCGCAAAGCGCGAATCACCGGAGGGGATCGAAGCCGAAGGTGTGACACCGCTGTCGCTCACCGGGCGATCCTGCTGCCCGCTGCGCGGTGCCTCATCGGTGGCGGGGATGACGGTCCATTTCGCAAGCTGGTCAGCAAACGGATTGCGTCCGCCCTGATAAGGAAATGGATCACCGGGCCTTACGGTTGAGTCGTTGCGCTCCCAGTTGATCTCTGCATACCGGGCCTTCGCATAGTCTTTGGAAAGCAGGCCCCGGGTCGGCTCCTCAGGGGGGAAATACGGATCGCCGTAGTAGAAATCCCTGTCGGCGAATGCGAGACTCATCGCCTGATATACGGTATGCATGTACTTCGGGGAGTTGAACCCCATCGTCTTCAGGTCGGCGTTTTCCAGGATGTTGAGCGCCTGAAGCATCGCCGGCCCCTGCTGCCAGAACGGGAGCTTGTAGACCTCGATTCCCTTGTACGATACGCTGACCGGCTCCTCGATTCGAACTTTCCAGTTGGCGAGGTCGGCCATCGTGAAGAGACCACCTTCCTCCCGCGTGCCGCGCACTATTTCCTGCGCGATGTCGCCTTTGTAGAAACGCTCGTACGCGGCATAGATCGCCTCCTTGCGTGTCTTTCCCGCCGTGAGCGCAGCGCGTTCGGCATCCACGAGTTTCTGAAGCGTTGCGACAAGATCCTTCTGGACGAAAATCTCACCGGGCTCAGGCGCCTCTCTCGCCGCTCCGGGATGCGTCAGAAAAATCGGTCGTGAATACTTCCACTTCTTGAGCTCGGCCTTGTGGCGCTCGATGAGATTTGCTGTCTGCGCCTCGATCGGGTACCCCGCCGCCATCTCGATCGCCGGCGCGAGCACCTGGGCGAGAGACATCGTGCCGTATTCGGCAAGCATCGTCATGAGCCCGCCTGGCGTTCCCGGCGTCACCGCCGCAAGCGGACCGTACTCAGGCGGATAGCGATGCCCCTTTGACTTGTAATACTCTACAGTAGCACCGCTCGGCGCCATGCCAAGCGCGTTGATCCCGATGACCTTCTTCAGTTTCGGATGGTAAATCAGCGCCTGGGTTTCGCCACCCCATGAAAGCACGTCGTGCATCGTTGTCCCGGCTGCGAGCATCGCACACGCGGCGTCCACCGCATTGCCACCCTTCTGGAACATCATCGCACCGGCCGTAGCGCTGAGCGGCTTGCCGGTGATCGCTATCCAGTGTTTCGCGTGGAGGGGCGGCTTCTGTGTGCGCTGTGCCGAAACTGGAACCGCGAGCAGCAACATCAATGCGAGAAGTGTCAGTCTCATGTTCATTGGATTAGGGGCGACCGGGAATGTGCAGTCCGGCCCGCGTGGCCGCCATGCCGTGAATTCCTTTGGTCTTGCTATCTTCATAGTTTAATGCCAACCAGTGTAAAGAGACCCGATATCACCTTTCGTGTCGCCTCGTCCATGATCTGGAGGGCACTGACACTTCGCTGCCCCCATTGCGGCGGTCGCGGCGTACTCGCTTCGTGGTTCAGGCTGAAGGAACGGTGCCCGCGCTGCAAACTGCACCTGCATCGCGAGGAAGGAGACTACTTCCTCGGCGCGTACATGATCATGCTGATCACGATGGAGCTGGTATTTGCGTTCGGGCTTCTCGTGGCGCTGATCGTTACGTGGCCGAACCCGCCATGGGAAGCAATTCAGTGGGTTGGCGCCGCGGTGCTGCTCGCAGGAATTCTCATTGCCTACCCGTTTGCGAAAACGTTGTGGCTCGCGATCGACCTCATGTTCCGGCCGGTCTCTGCAAATGAGCTCGGATGGAACACGGAAGATCCAGTGCTGACCGACGATAGCAGGAGATAGTAATAACGGCGCGGCTTCGCTGCCTTTAGCTATTGGCGGCACCAGCCGTCAGCCCTTAGCATGACCGGCTAGTCTAAAAATGGAATGTCGATTTCCATTCCATCTCTTGCGACGATTGTCTCGGCGAACACTTCGCGCGCCTGCTGAAACAACTCTGACGGGTTCATCGAATAACGAGCCGACAGGTGAGTGAGAACGAGTTTCTTCACTCCCGCCGCGGCTGCAACTTGCGCGGCTTCGCGGCCGGTCGAGTGGCCGGTCTCCATCGCGCGCGGCTGCTCATCGTCAGCAAACGTCGCCTCATGGATCAGCAGGTCAGCCCCCTCGGCGATCGCTTCGGTGGCGGCACACGGCCGGGAGTCTCCGGTGTACACGAGCTTCCGTCCGGAGCGCGATGGGCCAACCAGTTCGGAGGCATCAACAACGCGACCGTCGTCGAGAGTGACGGGAAGCCCGCGATGAAGCTGCCCCCACGCAGGGCCCTCTGGAATTCCCATTTCTCGAGCTTTGTCCGGATTGAACCTGCCCAGTCTTATCTCCTCGATCAGCGCATAGCCGAGTGCGAGCTTGTCCTTGTGGTCAACTGCGTAGGGAACGATGGAGTATCCCTTTCTTTCAATCGGAACGTCGGGCTCGACCTCGAAGACCTCGAGAGGGAATGGCTGCTTATCACTGCCAAGGGCGATCGCCTGACGCAACAGGCTCGCAGAACCGCGCGGGCCCCACAGACGCATAGGCTCAACTCGCGCCTGCAACGAAAGAGTTCGAAACAAGCCGATGATGCCGAGCATGTGGTCGGCATGCATGTGGGTGAAAAATATGTCCGCAAGTGAGAACGAAGTCCCGTACCGCATCATCTGCCGCTGCGTGCCCTCGCCGCAGTCGAATAGAAGTGTCTCGCCCTCCCGGACAACGGTGATTGCGGTCACGTTGCGCTCGACGGTCGGGCGCGATGCGGAGGTGCCGAGGAAGCGCACTGATAGCGACATGCGGTGAATATATCGTCACCGCAGCCTGACTCGCGTCAACGTTTCCTTGCAATCTCCGACTCGGCCGCGATGTAGCCGAAGGCGCCCCACTGTCCGCCCTCGATGATTCGGTCGAAAATGCGCTGAGCTTCGGCGGGTCGTCCGTTGTAAAGGTGCCAGTTGCCGATACCGTAAGCTGCAGTGGCATCCGTCACCGACATCTCCCCTGACGCGTCCTGCGCCAGAACCGAGTCGACTGGCATATCGCCGCGGTACAGCATGAGAAGCCGATGATACGTCTCGTTCTCGATGACGTTCATTTGTCCTGCGATCGGAGCGACCACCTGCGCCGCCTCGGCATCGCGGCCGTGTCGTCGGAGTGCCATGTAGTACCAGTGCGCGATCGAAACCCGTCTGTCGTCGTTACGCGCGCCTGCATACTCGCGCTGGTAGATCGGGAGGGCGCGCGCGTAATCGCCTTTCAGGTAGTGCGCGAGCGCCAGGTGGTAGTCGATGTTCGAGTGAAGTGTGCCGATCGGGGTGTTCCGGGCGTTGGGCTGGCCATCGGGCTCGACCTCGTCGGGTTTCCCCGCTACGAGCTGGGTAGCACGCTCGAAATCGGCGATGGCGTTATCGAGCTCCCTGACACTGATGTACCTGTGCCCGCGGTGACGATAGAGCCAGGGGTTTTCTGGATGTAGAGCGATGCCGCGCGAGTATACGTCGATCGCTTCGCGAAGTCGCCCGAGGTAAGCGAGGCGTCGGCCGAACCAGATGATGGAGTCGGCGTCGCCGGGCGCGCGATCGTATGCCGCCCTGGCCTCAGCCAGCTGGCGCTCGTACCGCTCGCGCGTTGCCGCGCTCAGTGGGAGCGTTCGCAGCGTGTCACCTGACAGTGATATCGCCTCGTAATTTCGGGGCGATGTTGCCTGTTGCCGTGGCGTAATGGAAGCGCAGCCGGCAGCGATTAAGGAGGCGACGGTGAGCGGGAGGATATTGGAAACTTTCATTGTGACACCAATGTACCTTTAACGTTGCGAACGTGTCCTCGACCAACCACACAGACTGCAGGGAGCCCTCATGTCGGAAATGTTTTCTTCCCGTCAGCCACGCCGGCGATTTCTCGGCAAGGCTGCCGCTGCGCTCGCGGCTTTGACAGCAGGCTTCCCCAGGTCCGCGCATGCGGCCGTCGAAACCGAGAGCATGCTCGATTCAGATCATGACGCATGGATAAAGGCGTTGAAGGGAAAGCACCGGCAGTTCTTTCACGCCTTTGCGGCGCAGGAAACGCCGATGCTGATGGCGAGCAATTACCTCGACGCCTACACCCAGGAATTCAACGCGAAACCGGGTGAAGCCAATGCGGTAATCGGAGTTCACGGACCAGCACTCGCGGTTGGATTCAATGATGCGGCGTGGGCGAAGTATGCGATGGGGAAAAGCACTGGCATCAACGACCCGTCAACGAAGGAACCGGTTGTCAGGAATGTCTTTGCCGGAACCGGTCCGTTAGGCGTGGCTTCGCTTCAGAAACGCGGAGTGACGTTCCTCCTTTGCAACACGGGGCTCAGGCGTTCCTCGAGAATGCTTGCCGAACAGCGAGGCGAAGCCTACGAGAAAGTTTACGAAGATCTCAAGGCTTCGATGCTTCCCGGTGTAATACTCGTACCGGCGCTTGTCGTTGCGATCAATCGCGCGCAGGAGGCAGGGTTCTCCTACGTTCGCGCGTGACCAAGCCGATTGCCTTGCGGTGTCCCGTGATGCAGAATTCACTGGCTGATAGAAACGCCCCTACGAGGAGGTAAAACATGACGAAAAAAGCATTGCTGCTCGCGATGTTCATTGGAGCTCCAGCGTTTGCGCAGGCTCCGAGTGGAGGAGCCAGCACAGGCGTCGGTGCGTCAAAGGCAACCTGGACCACCATGGTTGGGTACTTCACGACTGCGGCGGAGCAGATGCCAGAGGCAGATTACGCGTTCAAGCCTGTGGAGACAGTCAGAACGTTTGGCCAGATCGTCGCCCACCTGGCCGGCGCGCAGAACATGATGTGCGCTGCCGCGCTTGGCGAAACACAGAAGTCTGAGGATGACATCGAAAAGTCGGTTACCACGAAAGCGGGCCTGGTGGCGGCACTGAAGGCATCGAGCGAATACTGCGCCCGCGCATACGGGATGAGTGACGCACATGCTGCGGGAAACACCAAACTTTTCGGGCAGGACATGTCCAGGATGTTCACCCTGAACCTCAACGCGGTCCATGCTGGCGAACACTACGGAAATCTCGCGACTTACATGCGAATAAAGGGCATGGTTCCACCGTCGAGCCAGCCGAGCCCGGCGCAGTAAAGTGGCGTATCGTGTTTCCAGGCAAGGACTTACGGAGCCCTCCTGGAAGCCGGTACCGGCGCGTTTTGCTTGACAAACCGCAAGTTTGACGTATGTTTGATCGAAGTCTGAAGCCCCGCCAGCTTTTCAGCGGGGCTTCGATGTTTTAAGACCCGGTTGCGGGGCTGTAGCTCAGCTGGGAGAGCGCACCGTTCGCATCGGTGAGGTCAGGGGTTCGATCCCCCTCAGCTCCATGAATTTTTCAGAAACTCGCAACTTATTGCGAATGCAGGTGTAGAAGGTCAGTAGAAAAGCTGCCCGCCGCCGTTCGGTAGGACGTAGAGTTCCAATGACGGCGAGCGTGGCACGAACCGCGGCTCCCGAAGCCGCAGCAGCGAGCCGCTGGATCCTTATGAGGATTACAGCGGCTTCTTTCGTATCGGGAGTATCCCGTTGCTGACCTACTGGATCAGCATCCGCGAATCGAGCCGCATCGCGTTGAACGCCTCCGCAGCGAAGCGATTCTCCTCGATCTCCGCCTTGCCGACGAAATCTCCCATCGCTGTTCCGCTCAGGCGATTGAGAAAACGAAGGATGGCCGACTCCTGAACAGTTGCCGACGTTCTCCGCCCGATGATGCTCTGCTGACCCGGAGCGTCGGCAATCGCGAGGCGAAACATGCCGCCTGTTCCCTTGAATGGGCGCTTCAGCGGAGTCTTGATGAGATAGCCGACAGTCGGCGGCAATCTCCACTCGGGTTCCTTGGTGAACTGAATGAACCAGCCACGCTCGCGCGGGCTTTTTATGATAGTTACATCGCCGACGAGCCTCCGAAATCCAACGTGGAAAATCATGATTTTCGTCACGAAGTCAGACGTCATGACCAGCTCACCCGGAATCGGCCGCAGGGGACCGGTAAACGGAGCAAATCTTCCGTCGATGGACCGTAGCGTGAGAGTCATAAAATTTCTGGCACCGCTGAGCTCGATCCACTTCACGCCGCGCTTGTCTGTAACGACTGTGCGATAGCGCGATTCTGTCGCGTATTTGTCGAGGTAGGCTGCAAACGCCGGCATCGTTGCACGAATCTTCTCCGGACTTAGCCGGATGCCAAGGGTGATTGTCGTGGCGCCGTCAGCATCATTCGTTGTCTTCAGTGTGTCGATGCTGAAGAGCCGGCCGAGCGACGCTGTAGTGCGGGGGAAGCTCTGACGGTAGTCCGTCCTCATGGCGGCAGGCGTGCGTCCCTCTGCCGATCTCATCAGAGCTGAGATCACATTGGCGATATCGTTGCCAGTGATCGCCCCGGCAGCGATGTCGACG
>JBBREF010000070.1:0-17542 GCA_038203205.1 Gemmatimonadales bacterium
TTCCTCCGGTGTTTTTCCAGCTCGCACCAACTCCACCATCTGACGCTTGAACTCTTCCGGATAGGGTCGTCTTACCTTTCCCATCGTGCACCTCCTCCCTCAAAGAGTGAGGTGTCCACGAAACCGGGTCAACTCCAATCCCCCTACACCAGCGAGCGGCGCTTCTAGCCGGTCGCCTCTTCCTCGGGGGCGTTTTCACGTCTACGGTCTGGTCCGATGCCTTCAGTCAGGAGGGCTTGGGCTTCTCTGAGGAAGACAAGGGGTGGGTGATAAGGCGAAACGACGAGGAGATTCGGCTCGACTTGATTGAAGTCAACAAGCTGAAAGTAGGTGTTGCTTTTGGTGGGGTAAGCCCGCGGTCGGTTGCGGCTGTGCTTAGTCAAAGCATGGAGGGAGAAGGGAAATAATTAGTAAGGAAATACATCCTCCCTTTTTCTCTATCGGTCCGGACTTAACCGTGGAGTTTGATGCTCGTTCTCCACGCTTTGTCCGCGGCAAAGGCGAAACCAACGAGGTAGGGAGTCGGTCGGCGCACCAAAATCCAAGCTCTGTCGGACCGCAACTTGGTCGTCCTAGCCGATGCCATGACTCCAGAAGAATGAAAGCTTCTTCCGGCTACTCAAGTCGATAGTTCAATCGTGAGGAGGTCGTAGTCCTGCCCCAAACTACGCGAAAACACGAACGAGCAAGTGTAGTCACCGCGTTCAAAGCAGTCCAAACCGCCACTGGCTAAACATGCCTAGGACGGTAATGGTCGGGGCACATCCGCTAATAACGGGGGATACCAAGCGTAGTGCAATCATGGCCCTTTGGCGCAGGATTACGAGGGGGGAATTGGGGGTTACGGGATAAAAGTCGTAGTTTGGAGCGAAGGAATATGTTGGTGTTTCGTGGAAGGAAATCGGATTCAAGCAAAACTCGCATCTGCCGCATAGGCTCTCGGCGATACGTTCGCATTACCTACACTTCTCTAACGCGGGGAAGGCATGCTCGATTTCCAACTTTTCCGTCTCAAGGTGGTACGGCCTGTACAAGAGCACCTGTTTGATAATGAGCTTTCAAATCTTGAAGCGGTGCTGGCGGTCATAGCCGAAAAGCCCTCTGGTGAACTGCGGCGGGGGCATTTTTGGCACATTGGGAATTTCGAGCTTCTCGCCAATGGAGGCATCTATTTCAGGCTAGGGCGGACGACAAAAGCCACCGTGTCTTTGTACGATGAGAAGGCAAAAGATTTCGAGGAGCGCGAGTTTGAGAATGCGCCGTACACCCATGTCCTAGTAGACCCTGCCATCGGCCTATGTGCAATTGCTCGCAAATACCAACTCGCTCCTAGCCCAGAAGGAATTGCTCGCCAACTCCAGCGGCTTTTGTTTCGCAGCGGCATAGCAAGAGCGGCTGGACTGGGTTTTACCGTCGCACCGTTGTCCGACCCAACCGACTTCTTGGCACAGTTAGAAAGGGCATATGCTGTTGTGTCGTTCGCAATGACATTCTCACGCCCGAATCCGTTTGATGCTGAGGCGTTGATTCAGAGACCGATGGAAGAATTGCTTCAGGCGACTGACGGTACGGACGCGAGAGCCACATTGCATGGAGAGCAACTCGACGTCGATGTCCTGAAAGACCTGACGGTGTCTGTGGCTGCAACAGGTAATGATGCTGTTGCCAAGCTTCGATACGAGCCGAATGCCCCCGTTGTCAGACGTAGCCTAAGAGAGAGGGCAATATTCATTGCACTAGAAGGACTTGAGACGATAGCTGAGATGGTCGGCGCTTTAGACCAGATGCGCTCCGCATTCCGAAACATTCGGGAGCGCAGCGACGACGAAAACGGAAATGGTTAAGGACCTCGCAGCAGGCGAGCCACCTAAAGGCTCGGACCGCATTGTACTTTTCTGGGACTGGTTTGCCTATGGGAGTGGCGGAGACGCGGGCTGGCGGAAGGCGCTATGGAACTGGTGGTCACTCGGACACGTGGCGGTCGGCGTGGTAATGGCGTTTTTGGTTGACATTCCGTTGAAGGAAGCTTCTAGCGCCGTTCTCTTTCCGCTCGCGGGCGCATTCGTCGGGTTGAGTTTCGCTTGGGCAGGCAATGCTCAAGCACTACTACAGACTTCGGAGATTGAAAACCTCTCGACGAAGGCGGAAGGCGGCTTTGCGGACTACGTGTACACTTTTCAATCTGCAGTACTCGTGATACTAGTAACGCTCGGCCTTTGGGGCTTGGCTGGGCTAGGAGTTCTTGATAGAAGTTGCTTTTGGAATTGTGCACGCTGGGTCTACTTCATACCAGAAAGTATCGTCTACGCGTTATCTAGCTTAACACTCAGAGAAAGCTGGCACGTTGTGCTCGGCGCTCAATACATTCTGGTTGCACGACGAAAGATTCTAGAGCGTAAAGCAGAGGAGCAGATGGCGGGGGATATTACGAGAGACTGAGCCGATTATTTGCGGCACTCTTTGCATATCAAGGAGGAATCTTGGCTCAAACGCGGATTGATAACCCCTTAGTGTTGTTGGTAGCGTCAATCTAGGCGTTATTGAGCCGATGCAGGCGAGGTACGTACATTTGCAAGCGGTCGAATCGAACGGCAAAGGCCTGATAAGCGTGAGGTCCGAGGTTCAACTCCTCGATGGCCCATTCGTAACTACATGTCCCGCCAAGGCTTACGAGCTTGGCGGGACTTGCTTATCAAGAGGGTTCGCGAGAGGTGTCCGTTCTAGGTGTCCGTTTGTGGCGCCGTCTGCCGAGCCCGGCGTGCAAGGGCGGCCGACATTCGCATCTCGTCCGGCTGCTGATAACATTTCATCAGGGTGGCCGTGCCCTTCCATCCTCCAAGATCGCGGACGACTGGCAAGGGCTCATCAATTAGGTCGGTTGCAAACTTTCGACGGAGGCTGTGCCAACCCCGACCGTGCACGAACAAACACACCCTGGACCCAGACCCTGCCGCTGCACCCGTCGGACTGGGTCCGCCTTCCGAACTCGGATCGCGCCCCACCGAGAGGCAGGTGGTACGATGTCGCTACCGTCAGGTATCCGGATAGCAGGCCATCCAAAGAACTTCAGGCCAGAATGGAAAGATATGGCTGAGGCTCGCATCTAACACGTGGTGATTCATTCTTCGCGCAAGTGAGCAAGCAACCGCAAACCGACTCCGGCGCGGCGGTCACCATGGATAGTCGCGTATTCGAGGCACTTTACGCTCGGCACGCGGCAAACGTCTACGCACTGGCTTGCTGGCTCGGAGAACGCGATGAGGCCGACGACATCACTCAGGAAGTGTTCCTCCTCGTTTGGCGGAAGGGTTCAACTTTTAAAGGGTCGGCCGAATTTGGCACATGGCTCAGGAGGGTCGCCGTGAACGTGATTTTCAGCCGTCGGCGTAGCCTTTCATCCCAACTGATTTCTTCGAGTGATTCGCTCGAAACGGACGACAGGATGCATTCGACCTCGGGATTAGGCCTCGAGGATAAAATCACGTTTGAGGATGCCGTTGCCGGGCTGCCGAATGGCATGCGTGAAGTGTTCGTACTTCACGACGTCGAGGGATACGGCCACGATGAAATCGCCCGGATGTTGGAGATAGCGGTTGGAACGTCGGGGTCACGACTTCACCGCGCAAGAATGCTTTTGAAGGAGGTGCTGCATGACTGATCGATGCGCTATGTCCGCGGAAGAGTCATGGTCTGCGTACTGCGATGGCAATATGCCGCCATCGTTGCGGGAGGAGAAGCGGCTTCACCTCTCCGCCTGTCCTGATTGCAGAGAGGTCGTCAAAGCGCTTCAGAACGTAATCGCTCGTGCGGCATCCAGTCCCGGGATCCAGCCGCCGCAAGCGGTTTGGGACGGGATCAAGTCGCGCGTAAACTGTGTGGAAGGCTCCACGCCTCACGGCCATCGCGGAACTGCACCTCTGCGCTTTAGGCCTCACGCCTCATGGGGAATTTTCGCTGCAGCTGCTTCGGTCTTGCTCGTTTTTGGTGTGAGCAGAATGCATCGCGATGACGAGCGTCCCTCAGCCGCTACCGCGATCGCTGATCAAGGAGCCACCCAGGCGTTGCAGCGTTCACTGGCGACCCTCGATTCGGCGATCATTCAGGTTCAGGTTGAGCTCGAGCGTGAACCCGGCAATCCTCAGCTCATGCGCATGCTCGAAGCGGTCAGAGCCGACAGGGTCGCATCGCTCGCCAGTGCAACTTCAGTCCTTGATCGGCCAAACGCCCAATGATCGTGATTCACCTGCTCCTGCTCTTGAGCAGTGCTATTGAAAAGCCTCCCGTTCCGACCTTGTCGATTTTGACGAGCCAGATCGACACGACGATCGCGGTCGCAGCCGTTGCAACTTTGGAGCTCATTAATACAGCGGGAAAAATCTCGATAACAACTTGGGATCGCCCTTATGTCCGCGTTCGCGCCACAGGGCAGGCAAATGATCCCGTCGACATCCATTACTCGAATGGGGTTCTGCACATACGCACCCGGTCTGCCAAAAGAGTGGTGAGGCCTACAGTGACAATCGGTCCCGGCAACGCGGTCACAGCGAATGTAATGGTGAGAAGCACAGGTGGGCCGCTCCCGCGCGCAGACTACGAGATCGTCGTGCCAGCGGCCATGTCACTCGACATTGCGGGCATCTATTCTGATATCGATATCCGCGGTTCGCTTGCAGCAGTCCACGCGACGGCCGTGCACGGCGACCTGTCGCTTGCGGGCGGCAAAGGAACAGTCCAGCTCGAGAATCTCGAAGGCAAGGTTCGAGTCGACGGTGTGAACGGAACGCTCGTCATCAACGCGCCAAACAACGATGTTGCTGTGTTCAATTCGAGCGGGAGCGTCACCGTCCAATCGGTGAACGGGGCGGTAGTGGTCGCAGGTGGAAATCCATCATCGGTTCGCGTGCGCACCTACAACGGTAGCGTCGAGCTTTCGAGTCACATTATTCGCTCAGGCTCGTACAGCCTCTCCACTTTCAATGGCGCCGCGCGATTAAACCTCCCCAGTGGTCAACCTGCCACCGTCGACGCGAGCACCATCAGAGGAAAGGTCGTGGTGCGTGGAAGCGGGGATGCCCGGCTCAATGATGCACGAAACCGCGGAAGAGTGCTCCTCGCGGGCGGAGGAGCCCTAGTCACACTGGAGACGTTCAATGGCGATATCGAAATCGATACGAGGAAAGCAAAATGAAGAAATGGAGTATCAAAATAAAAATCGTTAGCGGAGCTGCGGCGCTATGTGTGTTGCTCAGCTCAACTTCCGCCCATGCGCAGGTCACGAACCGCAGTCCCTTTTTTGACGGCCTCGAGCTCGGACCTCATCGTGTCGGCTTCATGTCGTTCTGGGAGCGTGACCGAACCCGTACCTGGCGCTCCGCCGTGGATCCGTCGGCAAGAATGATTGCTGATCCTGCCCGACCTGTGAGGATGAACGTGTGGTATCCAGCTGGGAGCGGTGGAACGGCCATGCTCTTTCGTGATTATATCGGTTCCGCTCGAACGCCGGGACTTGCCGCGGAGGAAAAGATTATAAGCACCGATGACCTGGGCGGAGCGGGAAGGGGCCTGCATGGTCTTTTCCGGTCGAGTGCGGTGCTTGAGGAGTTCATGGGAACAAGAATGACCGCTTTTCGTGACGCTACCCCTTCAGCGCGCGGTTCCTACCCGGTAATCGTCTATTCACTCGGTCAGGGCAACTACACGCAGGAGAACATCCCCCTATGCGAGTATCTCGCGTCTCACGGGTTTATTGTAGTCTCGGTGCCAACACTGGGAACGAGTCTCCGGCGCACCACGATGTTCGTACACGACCAGCCCAGCTATGAGAATCAGGTGCGCGACATGGCATTCGCCTTCGCTGAAGTGGTTCGCAGATTTCCTACCGCGGACAGGCAGCGCGTGGCATCTGTGGGAATGAGCATGGGAGGCGTTTATGCTTTGCTCTTTGCCATGCAGAATGCTGCTGTCAGAACAGTCGTCGGGCTGGACCCGTCATTTCTTGCAAGCCCGCCGTCATACTTCTATAAGTATTGGGAGAGTCCTCAATTCGATCCGGCCCGCTTTCGCGGCAGCCTCCTGGCAATTCATCGCGGGGATTCGCGCCCTGTTGGGTTCGTGCTCGATTCGCTGCATTATGCCGACAGGACAATTATCGCTGTCGATTCTTCAGTCCACGCAGACTTTAACGGTTACCCGGCGTACAGTCGCCGTGCAAACTTGGCCGAGCTGGACCCGTTCGCGGTTGCCCGACGGACGCAGGAGCAGGGCTTTGAGACATTTAAAGGAGTCAGCCGCTATGTGGTTTGTCACCTGAAAGCCACGCTCGATTCTCTCGAGGCTGTGCCAGTGCCGTGTGGGCAAATCTCGCGGAGCGTGGTGGGAGTCACGAAGGCTGCGCATACGCTGACCGAAGAGGAACTCTACGACGCGATGATCGGTCAAGGACTGTCCGCGGCAAAGAACCAGGTGATTGCGGGCCACCTGCGCAGACCGGTGATGGTCCGCATCGCAAATGAGCTCGGTTACGCAGGTCGCCTGAAGACTGCCGCAGAATACGCCGAACTCATCGCGCAGGCCTTCCCCGACGCCGCTTCATTCGAGCGGCTGGGAGACGCATGGTCCAGTGCCGGCGACACGGCGGCGGCACGACGGGCTTATCAGCGAGCACTTGCGATCGCGCCTGACAATGCGTCGGTCAAGGGAAAAATCGAGGCGTTGAAGGACTAGCCGGAGTCCGAGAGAAACTCAGCTAGTTCACCAGCAACTTAGGACAGCTGAAGCCCCCGCTCGATTTGCCTACTCGGGACGACTGGATTTAAACCAGCGACCTCCTGCTGCCGAAGCACCCGACAGACTTCACCGGCTTTCATACCGAGCAGGGAAGGGCCCTTTTCGGCGCGTTTGGGCGATTCTGAGCTAGATCCGCGATGAGCCTGGTGGATAAACAGACGGTGTCCAAAGCAGCTACGTCGAGATCTTTGACGCTCTCAGGCGCGTTGCAAGTCGACCGACGCAAGACGGCCGAGAGCTGTGGACACGTCTGGCCTTTAACATTTAGCGCCGAGCTGGTGAAATATGCTTTGATTGTTCTTCCAAGTTCGGAGGGGTCAGACCGCTGCGGGCGCTTTGGGCGGGGTGTCACGCGTGGCCCCGAGAATGGCCGGGTCGCCAGCGCAGCAGGAACACGAGTGCCAGCCCAAGCAGTGCCCCGAAAACGTTCAGGATAAAGTCGTTGACGTCCGCAACTCGATAACTTCCCCACGCGCTCGAGAGGTACTGAAGGACTTCGATGCTGAAGGAAACTGCAATCGCGATCAGCACGCCCCTGCCGAAGCGAAGACCTGCCAGCACCAGAGGGAGCAGGAGGCCGAGAGGGAAGAAGAGGGCGACGTTGCCTCGTGCGTTACGCATGCAAAACCCGCGACTGGCACCCTTGGGCAGCAGCGCCGGAGAACAGATCAGCGATGCCAGATTGGGTCGCAGATCAATTCCTCCCCTGCCTGCGGAAACCAGCCGATCGCTCCGATTAGGAAGGAGTGTTGCGGAGGCAAGCCCGGCCAGATAGACGACGAAGGCCAGGAGAAAAATTTCGCGCGGGAGGGAGAAGCGCTGCCCGCGCGCGCGAATCCGGTAGAATCGATAGAGCAGCCAAACGGGAACCACGATAGCAGCCAGCTCGAGAAACGGCGCGAGCATGGAGCGGTACGGAAGAAACTGATAGTAGAACTCCCGGAGCATATCGGCAGACCGCTGGTTGTGGTTGACTACATCACGGCTTTCCTTCCCCGCATGTTTCGCGGGATATGCTGGTCAGAAAGGCGAAGCCAGGCGGCAGGTGTGCCCCGCGTCCGATAGACGGCTCGCGGGGCTCATGCCATCAGGTTCGAGCACTGCCTCGCCGAACCAGCCTGATTACGAAAAGAAGGACAACCGCACCGACGAACGCGACGAGTATCGTGCCCGGAAGCCCCGCCAGCGGAACCGTGACTCCCATTGCGGTGAACAGCCATCCGCCGACAAACGCGCCTACGATTCCGATGATGATGTCGCCAATCAGGCCATAGCCTGTTCCGCCCATCACGAGCGACGCCAGAACTCCGGCAATTAGCCCGACAATGAGCCAGGTAAGCAAGTTCATCTGATCTCCAGTTGAGGTGACCTAACAAAAACAGGGGTTGACAGGAAGTGAAAGATGCTGAAAATTCACCACTGTTGAATTTTCAACACTGTGTCCACTTCTCTTCGGTCCTCAGCAATGCACTTTTTCAGCCGCGGCAGTCCTGTCGTCATCCTGTTGTTGCTCGTGAGCCATATCGAAGCCCTCGGACAAACCCCAAGGCGCAACGATGCAACGCTTGCCGCCCGCATTCAAGCGTACCTGGCACCGCTCGAGGCGCACGAGCTGTCCGGAACCCTGCTGGTTGCAAGAGGGAAAAGAGTCATCATCGAGAAGTCGTTCGGCTA
Source organism: Gemmatimonadales bacterium (assembly GCA_038203205.1). GTDB lineage: Bacteria > Gemmatimonadota > Gemmatimonadetes > Gemmatimonadales > Gemmatimonadaceae > UBA4720. The sequence continues at coordinate 8,461 of JBBREF010000070.1, forward strand.
CGCGAACCACGAACTCGGCGTACGGTTCACTCCATTGACACCAACCAACGTCGCATCGTTGACCAAGCCGCTGACGGCGATCATCCTCGCGAAGATGGCGGAAGAGAAACTCGTGTCGGGTAGGGATACAGTCTCCAGGTGGCTGCCCGAGTATTCGCACGGAGGCAGGATGACTGTCGAGCAGCTCGCCAATCACCGGGCCGGCGTGGCCCATCGCATTATTCCGGAAACGGACCAGGAAGAGCCTCGCACAGCGTCGGAGATGGTAGCGCTAGCTAGTAACTCGCCACTTCTCTTCCAGCCTGGTGAGCGATCGCAGTACAGCTCTGGGGGCTACACGATCCTCACCGCAGTACTCGAGCGCGCGGGTAAGCTGACGTACGATGAGCTTCTGCAGAAGTATGTAGCGGGACCAGTCCGCGCTACGACCATCAGACACGTCGACTCGCGCACTATCCTGAAAGGTCGCGCCACAAGTGCTATTCCAATCGGTGGAACTGTTCTGAACGCACCGCTGCGCGACCTGTCGTTTCTCGTAGGGGCGGGATCAGTTTACACGACGCCGCGGGATATCTTCAGAGTGATGCAGGGCGTCATCAACGACGTTTACGGTCCCGTCGCACGCGCATCGGTCATGAGAGAAAACGGCATCCACTGGAATGGTATCACTAACGGTTTTCGCGCCTTCGCCGACTGGTCGCCGACTGACTCGCTTACGGTTCTGTATTTCGGCAACGTGTTCACTGGCGCGATTGACATGCTGCGACGCGATATTCCCAGGATCGCCGCTGGAGAAACGATCAGGGCGCCAGCGCCCCCGAGATTTATTCCTGTCCAACTGTCGGCTGAAGCCCGAGCTCGAATCGAAGGCCAATATGACACCGGCGGCGGGGCAGTCGCGAAGGTCTCGATGATCACTCCGGGCATCGCGCTGTTCGGGACGCGCGCGCTTGTCGCCGTGAACGACTCTACATTCGCATCATCCTCTGATTACGAGCGCGTGACTTTCTTTTCGGATTCCACAGGGGCGATCGCCGGTGTTCAGTGGGGTCCGGCGCCCGGAGGCGCTGCGCCGCCCGGACCACGCTTTATGCGCGTACGAACGCCCTGATGTGTTTGGGAAAGTCTGGACGGCGCAAAGCCGTCCAGACTCGACTGCCGCTAAGCCTGCGGGGGAGCGGGCTCTGTAGCTGCGGGTGCTGCCGGAGGAGGAGCTGCCGGGCGCTGCCACTGTGGCCTCGGATGAACGGGGCGCGCCTTGATGGCCAGGACCTCTTCATAGTAGGCAACGATCCGGGTCTGGACCGATTTCTTCGTGTCGCTCGGCTTGGCCTCGAAAGGCGCATAGCGGGTGGTTCCACCCTCGGTAGCCACACTAAACCACCACCACGGCTGCATGCCGGCGTGGCTCGGCGTCTCGACGGTGCAGGTGAACCTGCGGCCGGCGTCCTCAAACTCGAAATTAGTAATCACATTCGCCCTTGAATCAGATGTATCAAATCTAGCCGATGGACCGTGTTTTCGCCCGGAAAATCCGTAACTTTGGCAATGCAAAGCGACAGGTTCGACGCGGCGTATTATCAGCGATTCTACGAAGACGGGAAAACGGCGGTCGTCACGCCCGAGATCCAGCGCAACGAAGTCGCATTTGTAATTGCCTTCTGCCGCCACATCGACCTAGAGTTGAAACGATTTGCCGACGCCGGCGCCGGAACAGGGTGGTGGGCAAAGGAATTCGCCAGACAGCATCCCGAATGTGGTGAAATCGAAACCTTCGACGCCAGCAAGGCGGCGTGCGATCTCTACGGGCACAGGCGGGTTCCGCTCCAGAAGCTTGCCGGAAAGGCCGCCGATCTCGTCATCTGCCGTGACGTTCTTCGCTACATGACTGACGCTGACGCGGAAGAAGGCATCCGCCGGCTTGGGAAAAAATGTCGAGGGGTCTTATACGTTCACGTTGTCACACGTGAAGATGATTTCGACAAAAAAGCGAGCGACGCAGAGGGGCGGTTCCGCCCTGTCGCGTGGTATCGCCGACGCCTCAAGGCCGCCGGATTTCGGGACTGCGGAATGGGGTTGTTCCTTTCAAGCCGTGCCGACGTACTCGACCCGTGGAGCATCGAGGCCAGATAGCCAACCTCAGCGAGAACGCGCGTAGGGCAACAAGTTCATTTTCGAGAGCAACGCTTCGAAGCGCGGGTCCTTCCGAATCGGATTGTAGATCGGGTCAGGAAGAATCGAGAATCCAGTCAACAGCGATATGTCGCGAGTTTCGACCGCGGTCTCCAGGGCTGCAAGCGCTTTCTCATTGTCGCCTAGTCCCAGGTACGCCATCGCGAGAGCGACGGCAGGCACTCGTCCATTCCGCCGTGAAACGAGCCTCGCGACGATAGCCCTGGCGGCAGCGGGATTCCCGTTGCGCGCATGTGCATACGCCAGCTGTCCCTGCGTGAGCGCCAGTTCCGGTTCGAGCCTGATTGCGTGCTCAATTTCATTAACAGCCTGACCGAACTGTCCGGTCGCCAGATACACGTTGGCGAGCATCGAGCGGTGCAGCCCCAGAGTCGGGGCAATCTCGATCCCCTGCTTCAACTCCCGAATTGCCGCGTCATGCTGACCGCCGAGATAGAGTACGTAGCCTAACGCGGCGGGATGTATCGGCGCGAGCGGGTCGAGCACTCCCGAAAGTCTGATGTGAGCAAGACTCGAGTCGAGGCGATTGGTGTGATACAGGAGCTCGCCGTACCACTGATGCGCGGTGGCATGCTGTGGATCCAGCTCGAGCGCAGTTCTGTATGCCGCCTCCGCTTCTCTGAATTTCCACTCATGGAGGCTGGCAAGACCAATTGCGGTGTGGGCTTCGGCTAAAGACGGATCGAGCGAGAGAGCGCGGCGGGCAGACTCTGTTGCCAGCAGGGATGCGTTTGGCGGCGGCGTGTCAGTGTATTCGGGAAGCAGCGCATACGATGTGGCACGTCCGGCGTAGGCGCGGGCGAACGAAGGGTCCGCCGCAATTGCTGCATCGAAGCGGGCGATCGCATTCCGCAGGTTGTCAGCGCCCCGTGCATTGAAGAGATGTCGTCCCCGCAGATAATCGTCGTATGCCTCGAGGCTGATGGTTCCGCGCATGTCGGCAGAAAGGCTTTGACCCTGTTTCCCAAGTCGCGGCCGCACCGCCGCCGCGATCGACTGGGCGATCTGATCCTGGATTCCGAAAACGTCGCTTGCTTCGCGATCGTACGACTCCGACCAGAGCGTGAGGCCATCGGTAACATCGATCAGCTGTGCGTTGACTCGCAGTCTTCCGCGGTCACGTCGCACTGAGCCTTCAATCACCGCCTGAACCTTCAGTTTTCTTCCGACCTCGATGAAATCGCCTTTTCTCCCCTTGAACGCATACGCGGATGTGCGCGCAGCAACCCTCAGACCTGGCAGCTTTGCAAGGGTGCTCGTGAGTTCGTCCGTGAGTCCGTCAGTGAAATATTCGTCAGCATTGTTGCCGCCGACGTTCTCAAGGGGGAGCACGGCGATTGAAGAAAGATTTGCAGTCGATGCGTTCACGTTGGGCGCGCGTACAGACATGGCGTACCAACCTGCAATCAGGATGAGGAGTGTCGTCGCAGCTGCAGCGAGCGGTGTCTTCAGCGATCGGTTCTTCGCCTGGCTGACGGGAGAAGTAAACGCCGGGCTCACTGTCCCACCCGTTCCGAGCGAATCGAAAAGCTGGAGCAGCTCATTGGCTGTCTGAGGCCTGTCCTCCGGACTCTTCGCAAGACAACGCATGACGAGGGATGCCAGCAACGGTGGGATATCTGAGCGTTTCTCCTGCAACGGCTCCGGTGCCAGCGTAATGTGTGCAGCGAGCGTGGCCTGCGCGGTTTTGCAGCGGAACGGCGCAAGTCCCGTCAGCACCTCGTACGCAACAACACCAAATGCATAGATGTCGGCGCGATGATCGATCGTCGGGTCTGCGAGAGCCTGTTCGGGTGACATGTAGGCCGGTGTCCCGATTGCCATTCCACCGCTCGTCAGTTGCGGGCCTCCGTCTGCCGTCGTCGACGCGCTCAGCGCTTTTGCTACGCCGAAGTCGGTTACGAGCGCGAACTCGCCAGCGAGAAGCACGTTGTCGGGCTTTATGTCGCGATGGACGATGCCTTGTTTGTGCGCGTATGCGAGCGCTGATGCGATCTGTCGAAGCGTGCGAATCGCATCGTTGAGCGGGAGGGCACCGTCGCGCGATACTCTCGCACGCAGCGATTCTCCGTCGATGTACGGCATCGTGAAGTAAAGAAGGCCTTGCTTCTCCCCCGCGAACAGCAAAGGAACGATGTGCGGGTGATGCAGCTTCGCCGCAAGCTGGATTTCGAGTCTGAACCGATCAGTTTTTAATTCGGCCGCGATCTCCGGCGAGAAGACCTTGATCGCCACAAGCCGGCCGAGCGATATGTCGTGCGCGACGAACACGCGGCTCATCCCACCGCCGTGGAGTTCGCGATCGAACGTGTACGACTCGCCCAGGGCGCCGCGCAGTGTGGCGATCAAATCAGCCAGATAATGCTCCGATTCAGGTAAAGAGGCTCGACATGCCCCATTGGCACAATAAGATTGCTCCAGGAGCGCAAACGCGTAATAGCTGAAACGGTGGCGTTACCTTGCCTGCGTGGCGACAGGGCTCCAAGTTGGAGCATGTTTGCCGGCCCAGACCCTTTGTGGAGGTTGTAATGCCGAAGTTCCTGATCCAGCGTGAAATCCCAGGCGCACATGAACTGACCCCTGAGCAGCTTCAGGGGATCGCTACCAAATCAAACGGCGTAATAAGCCAGCTGAACCGTGAGGGCCACAACGTTCAGTGGGTCCACAGTTTCGTCAGCGACAACAGAATCACTTGCGTCTACATCGCGCCGGACGCGGACACTCTTCGCGAGCATGCAATGCGCGGCGAATTCCCCGCGGACGCGATCACACTCGTCGGTAGAATGATCGATCCGGTTACCGCCGAAAATCCGCCTGCCTGAGCCTAGTTCTGTTCCTGAAACCCGCGGCCTTCGCAGCAGCCAAGTGAGCAGCTGAACCAGAGGCCGCGGATTCCCGCGAATGCCATCGCCGCTGCGGCAGACGTCACTGAGCTGGTTGTCGTAGCGGCCAGCATCACACTGGAGGCAGTTCTCGCGGGCGCGTCGTAAAGCGAGTTTTCAGCGCACTCTGCCATAGCGTTAACGTGGACTGCTGGGATTGTCCGATTCGGGGCAGTGTCGGCGCAATAGCCTGCCTCGCTCGCGACCGACCTGAGCGCAGACGAGCCCGTTGCCGGATCGATCGTAAAGACGGCGATCCTGTTTTCGCCCGACGGCATCGGACCGACCCAGAGGTACGCGGTCTCGTTCGCCGGTATGCCGAGAAGGCCAAAACGCCGCTGGTCAAGATTCGTGATTCTCGCAACGATGTATCCCGCTGCGCTGTCTAGCGCTGACCGCATCGGTGCCTGGTGAGCGCGCGACTCCGCTACGATACTGACTCTAACGGAATCAGCGCCCTCGCACTTCGCTGGTTCATCGCATGTGATGTAACCCTCGAACGCGCTGTCGGTCACTGCAAAGCTCAGAGATGCGAGATAAGCGCGTGTAGAATCGGCATCTTGTCCGGGATATCCGCCGAGCCCTGTTACGACTGCGGGATCCTGACCTGGGTCGGGAGCCGGCTTGTCTCCCGGACAGCCAGTCAGTGCAATGACCAGAGCTGTGACGAGCGACGTAACCAACACTGACCTGTTCCTTCCGCTGCCGCTGTTCTGCGTCATGTTGCCTCCAGAAGTTTTTGACATCTATGGATCGATCATTCCATGTGGGATAGGGTCACTGCCGTGCCGGTGTTACGAGTTGTGATCTTACCAACGGGTCGCCGCGCCCCCAAAGTGCCTGGGCAGCGCGCGACCATTCAGTTGCCTTATTCGTGTCGCCGTGCCTAACCGCCAATTGTGCTCTCAGGAGCATGGATCGCACAAGAGACGCGGCAACCGGAGCTTCCTCCACGGTGTTCGCCGGCATCTTCGAGATGCCGCGGAAAGCGTTGTCGAGGAGGTTCATGGCGCCACTGTCATCGCCGACGGCGGTCAGGAGCCAGGCGTGCTGGAGAACCGCATCCATCGTGATCTCGCCGGGTGCGTTCTCGGACCGCAGCGCGGTAAGCGAGTCCACGTAGGCCCGTGCCATTCTCATGTTGCCAGCCTCGAGTCCGCGCACAGCATTGTCGAAGTGGTCAGATGCCGCTCCTTCAAGCGACCCAAGTCTTTCCGGTCCGATCGCAGGCGTTGCAAGCGCGAGTGGGCGACGGAGCACGGCGGACCTGATGACCTCGAAGTCGCCCTTCGGGTAAAGCGCGGCGAGCTTCAGCGAAAGGCGGTCCGCGATCGTTGCGATGCTGTCCGCAGGTCCGCCGAACAGCCCGTACGTGAGCAGCGCGTTGGCATCGGTGCCGACTTCCGGTGGAAGCTTGCCCTCCTCTCCGGAGGACAACTGCACCGGATATTCGGCTGAGTACTTCCTGTTTATCGCGTGGATTCGCGAGGGGCGACCAGTGAGCGCTGCAACACCGCTGAGCATATCGTCAGCGATGCGTGCGGCGCTGACGTCGAGCGGCGACGGCTTCCAACTCAAAACCGAGTCAGCGAGTGCTCCCGCAGCGTCGAACTGACTGAGCTTCAACCTCAGCCTGATCTCGAAGATCGCAAGTCGCAGGTTCCGCATATATGAGTCTGCGCTCGACTCCGATCGTGATGCGATGCGCCGAGCGTGCGCGACATGCGCGCGGGCCGAGTTGTCATCCCCCTCGAGAACGCCGGCGCTTTCGAGTATGAGCCCGAGCATCTCGTGCGCGCGTGCATCATTCCCCGCGGCGGCGACCCACGCGAGCCCGTGCGCGCGGAGGCTCGCCAGATTTCTCACTATCGCGCGATCGAAGCTGCGGGGATCTTCTGCCCTCAGCGGACCGCGTCGTGGCCCGATCTTATTGGGGACGTATGCAAGCGTGTCCGACGCGAGAGATGGAAAGGAGACAAATATTTCCGGTTCGTCCGCGAGGGAGTTGCCGATGCGGAGAGCATTGTTCTTCTCTGTCGGGAGGATCTCCACAAGTCGCGGAATGATCGCGGCGTAAGCGTTCGGATTCGACGAATTGCGCGCGATCAAACCTTCGTAGAGTTTTGCCGCCTTGTCATGACTGGATCTGAAGCGGTAACCGGATGCGCTCGATGCGTCAGTGATTACGGTTTTATCGAGCCGGAGACAGTCGGCATATGCCAGGGTGGCAAGAACAGTCCTGAAGTCCTCACTGTTCGACGTTGCGAGCGCCTCCCACCGGCCGCACCCTTCCCTGGCTTGATTGGTGTGCGCTACGAGAGCTTCGGCAAAGAGTGAGTCGTCTCTTGCAAGCGTCGCCTTCGCATCAGCGGCGCTCAGCGCGTGCGCAGTCCATTCGGCCGGTAAGGCCTCTTTCGCGAGAAGGATCTGCGCGAGCCAGAGATGCGCCTCGGGGTTATCGCCCTTCGCCGCTGGCGTGAGCTCCTGCTCGGCGCGATCGAAATCCCAGTCGGCAACGGCTCGTTGTGCGCGCGTGATGGGATCGGCCTGCCCGAGGACGACAGCATAAAGTGCGACACCGGCGAGCGCGATGCCCACGGTCGCTGCGATGATGCGACCATACTTTTTTCTGCGATCGCCCACCGCCTGCTGTATCCTTTTGTCACCCTGCGTGGCGGTCGGAGTCTGAAGGGCGTCAGCGAATTCCCTGGCTGTCTGCCAGCGATCAGCCGGCGCTCTGCACAAGGCTTTTGACACGGCTGTCTCGACATGCTCTGGAACGCCTTCGCGGGTTTCGTTGAGCGGCGGTGGCGGAGAGCCAAACCTTCGCGCCATGACTGCCTGGGGCGTCGCGCCTACGAACGGAGGGATCCCGGCAATCATTTCATACGTCACGCATGCCAGCGAGTAGATGTCGCTTCGCGCGTCGAGATCACCGTCGGCCAGCGCCTGTTCGGGACTCATGTATGCCGGAGTTCCCACTGCCACGCCGGTCGACGTAAGGCGCTCTTCAGCCGATGCGATGATCGCTCGCGCGATTCCGAAATCAAGCACGTACACGGACTCGTCGCCAACGAGGATGTTGCCCGGCTTGATGTCGCGATGCACGAGCCCGACGCGGTGCGCGTAGGTCATCGGCTCGATCACCGCACTCGTGATCCGCACGGCCTCGTCGACGGGAAGCTGCTTTACCCGGTCAAGTCGCTCACGCAGCGATTCACCTTCGACGTAGGTCATGACGTAGAAAGGAAGAGATCCGAGCACGCCGGTATCGAGAACTTTCGGGATGCGGGGGTGGTCGAGCTCCGAGGCGAATTCGATCTCTCGCAGGAACCGCTCGACGATCACGGCGCTTCCAACCTCTTCGCGCAGCACTTTTACCGCGACTTTGGTGGCGGTCCTGTTATCAGTGCAGAGATACACCGTCGCCATTCCACCGCGTCCGAGCACGCGCTCGACGATGTACCTGCCTGCTATTGGTGAAGGAGGCAGAATCTCCCGCGAGTTCGAGGACATACCGGACGTCAAACTGTGAGCCTCCCCACCACTGAATCTGTCGGTTACCCGCGGAAACAGAGGGCGGAGTTACATAGTGAAGTCGGATACGCGATACCGCAATAGTATCGGCTATTGGTGGCGCAGTGCTTGCTTCGGATTAACCCGTCTATAAAGGGAGTTTCGATGCAGAAAGTAATCGATCCAGTGTGCGGAATGTCGGTTGACCCGAACGAGGCTGCGGGCAAGTCGCAGTTCGAGGGGCGGGACTTCTACTTCTGTTCAGTTGCGTGCAAGACGGAGTTCGACAATAACCCTTCGAAATATCGCGACGCCGACTCGAGCGCATCAGAAGGAATGCCGCGTGGGGCAGACGATCCGCCGTATACCAAGTCCGGAGGGATGGTATCACCGAAGTTCGGGGCGGCTGGTAGCGGCGGAGCGGAATTTGAGCCGCTTCCAGGAGATTCCGAGAAAAGGGCTGGAAGCTGAACTCACAACACCACGGGGTT
>JBBREF010000071.1:0-17256 GCA_038203205.1 Gemmatimonadales bacterium
ACAGCCTGAACGGAAGCTCCACGAACTCGCGCCGATCGCGCTTCGAGCGCACCGGCTCGACGCGAATCACGCGTTCGCCGCCGCTCAGATCAGATCCATCTCGCGGCCGACGCGCTTGAACGCCTCCAGGACCTGGTCCAGCTGGGAGTCAGTGTGCGTCGCCATATAGGAAGTCCTGATTCGGCCGGAAGTCGCAGGCACCGCTGGCGCGATTACGGGATTCGTGAAAACGCCTGCATCCAGCAGGCGCTTCCAGAACTCGAAAGTCCTGAGAGTCCCGCCAACTATGACAGGCACGATTGGCGACTCGCTTCCGAACGTATCGAATCCGAGACCCGAAAGCTCGCGCTGCATGCGACGCGCATTTTCCCAGAGGCGCTCGCGACGTTCAGGCTCCTGCCGCATAATCTCGATCGCAGCAAGAACAGTCGCGCACGCCGAAGCGGGAATCGAAGCACTGAAGATCAGGCTGCGCGCAGTGTGACGGAGGTACGAAATGACTGCCTCGTCACCTACGACAAATCCGCCGATCGAAGCAAACGACTTGCTGAAAGTGCCGACGATGAGGTCGACCCGCGACGTAACGCCGTAGTGCTCGCAAACTCCCGCCCCTGTCTCGCCGAACACACCCACGCCGTGGGCGTCGTCGACAATCAGCCGCGCAGAATGTGCATCACAAATGTCCGCAATACGCGGAACGTCAGCGAGGTCTCCCTCCATGCTGAAGACCCCGTCGACTATCACCATCTTGGGCCTGCCCGCGGCGCGTGTCAGACGCGCCTCGAGATGCGCCAGGTCGCCATGCCTGAACCGAACCACCTCCGCCCCGGAAAGCGTGGCTCCATCTACCATGCTCGCGTGGTTGAGCTTGTCGATCAGCAACACGTCACCGGGCCCCGCAAGCGCGGAGATCACGCCAAGGTTTGCCTGGTATCCGGTCGGGAACACGAGCGCGGCATCCTTTCCCATAAGCTGAGCGAGCTCGACTTCGAGCCGCTCGTGAAGATCGGTATTACCGTTGAGGAAACGGCTGCCGGTACAGGCGCTGCCATACTTCTGGAGCGCATTCGCCGCAGCCTCGAGCACGCGAGGATCATTGGTGAAGCCGAGGTAGTTGTTCGATCCGACCATGATACGTCGTCTGCCCTCGACCATCACCTCAGTCGCGTCGGATTGTTCGACGGGGATGAAATAAGGGTACAGGCCGAGTGCCCTGACCTCCTGGGGCCGCGAATAAGCGTATGCTTTCGCGAGCATGTCAGTGGTCGTGGAAATGCTGGCCGCAGGCGACCCCTCCCCAGGGCTCGACGCGTCAGCAAAGCGCATTCTGCGCTGAGGTCTCGGATTCAAAAGCTTTTAGCCTCCGCCAGGCGGGCTAGGTATCGGAATGATGTCCGCTGTATGATAACGGCAGCCTAATTATATGAGAATTCTGAATTTGCGCATCGCGCTTTTTTCCGGCGCCTACAACCATATAGCAGATGGGGTCTCGCTTACACTCAATCGGCTTGTGGATTTTCTGGGCAAAAAAGGGGCAGAAGTGCGGGTTTATGCCCCTACGACCCAGGATCCGGTGCTTGCGCATGCGGGTACACTCGTCCCGGTCCGGTCCATCCAGGCGCCGGGCCGACCCGATTACAGGGTCTCCCTTGGTCTCTCGGGGGAAGCCCGTGAAGACCTTACTCGCTTCAGTCCCGATCTGTTTCACATCGCAACCCCTGATTTTCTCGGACTTGCGGCCCTGAAGACAGCCACCAGGTCAGGGACCCGTGTGGTCGCCTCCTACCATACTCATTTCGCGTCGTACCTGGATTATTACCGGCTCGGCGCGCTCGAGGGCGTAACCTGGAAATACCTTCGCTGGTTCTACGACCAGTGTCTCCATGTGTACGTTCCAACACCTTCGATGCTGAAAGTTCTGAAGGATGAAGGGGTGTCGAGCGATCTCCGGATCTGGCCTCGGGGAGTCGAATCTGATCTTTTCAATCCGGCTAGGCGTTCAGTCGACTGGCGACGCTCGCGCGGAATCTCCGACGACGAGGTCGTCGTGACCTTCGTGAGCAGGCTGGTGGCCGAAAAGGGGCTAGGCGTGGTCGCCGAGGTTGCGGCCGGTCTGCGGGAAAAGGGCCTCAGACACAGAATTCTTATCGTGGGCGACGGTCCGGAACGGGCTTCACTCGCCGAGACGACGCCACAGGCGATTTTCGAGGGTCACCTCAAGGGCGAAGCGCTCGCGACAGCCTACGCCTCCTCTGATGTGTTTCTCTTCCCGAGTGAAACCGAAACCTTCGGCAACGTCACACTCGAGGCCATGTCGTCGGGTCTCCCCGCGGTCGTCGCGAACGCGACTGGCAGCAATGCACTCGTCACCGAGGGTGTGACGGGATTCCTCGCGACGCCGCGCGACTCGCACGAATTCCTTGCGCGCGTGAGCGCACTTGTAACTGATGCGACTCTTCGGAATCAAATGGGCTCAGCCGCAAGGATCGCTGCGGAAGGCTACGAATGGGGCCGCGTTCTGGGGTTGATCGCATCGTACTACGAGGAGCTGCAGTAGATGCGGCTGCTGTTCGTGTCTCACTCGCTGCCGCCGAGAGACAGGCCGCTCGACAACATCGGCGGAATGCAGCGCGTTGCGATAGACCTGCACGACTCGTTGGTTGCCCATCGCGGTGCGGAAGTACGCACGCTTGTGCTGCGCAGCCCCTGGAGCCAGCGTCACTGGCGGACCCCGCTCTTCATGCTGTCGTCACTGCGTGAGATACGACGGCTGGCGGAGAATGGCGAGATCGACGCAATTCTCTACTCATCAATGGTAATGGCGGCTCTGGCCGTGCCGCTCAGGCGGCATCTCGCGAAACACGGCGTCGTCAGCGCGGCCATAGCCAACGGTCTCGACGCGACGACACCAACGTGGCCGTACCCACATTTCATCAGGAAAGTATTCAGCTCGCTCGACGTCGTCCTTCCGATCAGCAATGCCACCGCCGATGCCTGCAGGACGAGGGGGCTCACTAAGGAAAAATGCACGGTCGTTCTGCTCGGCATAAAGCTCGACAGATTTACGCCTCCCGAATCGCGACCCGCCTCGCGTGCGCGTCTCATCGGCCGCGTGGATGCCGGCAGCGACCCTCGCCTGATCTTGTGCAGCGTCGGGCGACTCGTGCCCAGGAAGGGGGTCGCGTGGTTCATCGCGAACGTTCTGCCGTCTCTCCCGGACGATGTGGTCTTTTATGCGGCAGGAGAAGGGCCCGACCGCGCACGAATTGAAGCTGCAATAGCCGACAACGGCCTGGACCACCGTGTAAAGCTGCTCGGTTCTGTCACCGAATCCGAGCTTCAGGAGCTCTACCACGGAAGCGACCTGTTCATCATGCCCAACGTGCCGATTTCCGGTGACATGGAGGGATTCGGCCTGGTGATGCTCGAGGCGGGGCTGTCCGGCCTCCCTGTAATTGCATCGAAGCTGGAGGGTATTGCGGATGTTGTCACAGAAGGTGAAAACGGACACCTCGCCGCTACCGGAAGCGTCAAAGATTTTCGGGACGCCATCATGCGGTACTATGACGATTCGAAGCTGCTTGCGACGGCATCTGCACGAGCCGTCACGCACACTGTAACGAGATTTGGATGGTCTGGTGTCACAGATCGCTACATCGAAGTTCTGTCAGAGGCTGGTCGACACAGTTCACCGGAGTAATCGAGCGACGAATGGTGTTGCGATCGTCCCGCCCCGCGCCCCAATTTCCTGTCCCCACATACAACCGGAATTAATGAAGACAATCAGAGCCGCTTTTTTCGCCGCTGCAGCTGCATGTGCAGCATTGCCATCGACCGTGGAGGCTCAGGCCCGCCCGGTCAACTGGGATGAGCTGGCGAAGGAGGCTCAGGTGATCCTTGCCGATTATCTGCGAATCGATACGTCGAATCCCCCGGGGAACGAGCTACCTGCTGCTCGGTTCCTGAAGGAGATCCTCGACAAGGAAGGGATAGAAGCGCGCATACTCGACTCCGCTGCGTTCGAGGGCAAGCACGCAAATCTTTACGCCCGGCTGAAGGGGAACGGCTCGAAGAAAGCGATCGCTCTCGTGCACCATATGGACGTAGTCCCGGCGACCGCATCTGAATGGTCAGTGAATCCGTTCTCCGGCGAAGTAAAGGACGGGTATATCTGGGGCCGTGGCGCCATCGACATGAAAGGTGAAGCGATCGCTCACCTCATGGCGATGATCGCACTGAAGCGATCAGGTGTCACTCTCAATCGCGACATCGTATTCATCGCGAATGCAGACGAAGAGTTTACGTCGACCGGCGCGCTCATGTTCGTGAAGAACAACGCGGACCTGATGAAGGATGTCGAGTATATCATAACCGAGGCTACCGAGAACTCCGTCGTGGACGGGAAGGTGCGATATTTTTCGGTAGGTGTCGCTGAGAAGCGAACGTTCTGGCAGAAGCTGAGTGTTAAGGGTGTGCCGTCGCACGGCTCGCGTCCGACTAAGGAAAATCCGGTACCACGCCTCGTTGCAGCGCTGGACAAGATTGCGAAGTACGAGACTCCGATTCACGTGACGCCAGGCGTCGACAAGTTCTTCCGTGACATCTCGAGGCTGTATCCTGAGCCCAGGCGCACCTGGCTGTCAAACGTCGCAAAGGCTGTCGAAATCCCTGAGGCTCGCGCGTGGATTCTGGGCGACGTCTACTGGAACGCATATCTACGGAACACGATCTCGCTCACGGGAATGACGGGGTCAAACAAGACCAATGTGATTCCCCCCGAAGCGACGGCGGAGATCGACATCAGGCTGCTTCCCGACACCGATGCCGCGACGATGCTCGCCACACTGAAGACACTGGTCAACGACACTGCTGTCCACTGGAGCACGATTCTCGAACCGAAGACGCCGTTGGAAAGTCCGATCGATACCGACCTGTTCAGGGCGATTGAGCGGGCCGCGAAGGACCGTGCGCCCGATGCCTTCGTTACGACGCCGATGCAGACCGGCGCGACCGACAGGCCGACATACAGGAAGCTCGGCATCGTCACCTATGCGATCGATCCTTTTCTCACCGAGCAGGCAGAGCGACAGAAGGGTGTGCATGGCAACAACGAGCGCCTTTCGGTCGCAAACGTTGGATTCGGCGTGAAGTACGTGTACGACATCCTGCGGTACGCGCAGTGACGCACACTCACGATATCTGATGGCTGGCGACAAGGCCGTCGAGGCATGGCTGGCGGGACCGGTTCACCTCGTGCCGCCGTTGCTCCAGCCGGTTGCGCACGCTTTGCTGAATGCGGTACAACAGGTGACTTCGGCGATCGACGGTATGACGGTCGAGCAGATAATGACGCGCCCGGGCGGCGCCGCTTCGATCTCGTATCACGTAGGCCACGCATGCGGCAGCCTCGACCGGCTTTTTACCTATGCCCGAGGGGAATCACTTTCGGAAATACAACGAAAGGCACTCGAGGCGGAGACGCGGGAGGATGCGCCTGTTTCTTCGCGGGCGCTTGCGGATCAGATGAAGCGATCTGTGGAGATCGCGCTCGACCAGCTTCGAGTCACTGACGAAGCGACGCTGCTCGATGAGCGAGGCGTCGGCAGGGCCAAGCTCCCGTCTACCGTGATAGGCCTGCTGTTCCACGGCGGTGAGCATACCGCGAGACATGCAGGGCAGGTTGTGACCACAGCCCTCGTCATTCGGAAACGCTGACCCTCAGGGTCGGACTGCTAGCTCTTGTGGCGGAAAGTGATTCTGCCGCGCGTCAGGTCGTAAGGTGAGACTTCCAGCGTCACGCGGTCGCCCGCGAGCACGCGGATCCGGAACCGCCGCATCTTGCCAGCGATGGTTGCATGAACATCGTGTCCGTTCGAAACAAGCACTTTGAACGTCGCGTCAGGCAGCACTTCGGTCACTGTCCCTTCGAGCTCGATTGCTTCTTCCTTGGCCATAAATCTCCGTAATAGTGGTGCCCAGCGATGAAACGATGAAAAGAAAGGGCCACCCTGGTCAACCAGAGTGGCCCCTCCCCTATTCTATCCTGCTCTACCTGCGAGTGGGATCAACGAACCTTCGTCACGTTCTCCGCGGCGGGACCCTTCTGGCCCTGCACTACGTCGAACTCGACCTTCTCGCCTTCGGCCAGCGACTTGAAGCCGCTACCGTTGATGGCGGAGTGGTGAACGAAACAATCCTTCTGTCCGTTCTCCGGGGTAATGAATCCAAAACCCTTTGCATCGTTGAACCACTTCACAGTTCCTGTGGTACGCATTCTGGTACTTCCTCGTGTTTGTGTTCGTCGGAAGTCCGGTATTGCCGTACCCGCCGACCTTGTTCTGACTCGCCAAACTGAAAAGAGACCCGGTTTTATCCAGGTCCCCTTTTGTGTTCGCTGGCTCGTCGTGCGCACGCATGTGTGCGACAGTCATATAAGATACAAGCATCCTGGAGCGGTGTCAACTTACTTAGGAGGGCTCGATAAATGGCGCTGCCAATCAAACCCCCGTTCCCCCCAATGGAGGCAAAGACAGTCGAGTCCATCCCCGAGGGAGACCAGTGGCAATATGAACCGAAATGGGACGGCTTCCGCTGTCTCGCCTTCCGCGATGGCGCCATCGTCCTGCTCCAGTCCAAGTCCGGTCAGCCGCTCGAGCGATACTTCCCGGAGCTCGTCGAAGCGCTGCTCGCACTGCAGCCGGAACGCTTTGTCCTCGATGGCGAGATCATCGTCCCCATAAATGGCGCTCTGTCGTTCGATACCCTGCTCCAGCGCATCCATCCGGCCGCCAGCCGCATCGCCAAACTATCAGTTGAGACTGCTGCGCAACTCGTGGTCTTCGACCTCCTCGTCGACGACGAGGGCGCCGATCTCACGTCGATACATCTCGGCGAACGCCGCCCGCTCACCGAGCGATTCGCGGAGGAATTTCTCGGTCAAAACGCGATCATAAGGCTGTCTCCCGCAACCAGCGAAATCGCCGTTGTGCGCGAGTGGTTCGATTCAGTCGGCAGCGGACTTGACGGCGTGATCGCCAAGCGCCGCGATATGGCATACACGACCGGAGAGCGAACGGGAATGGTCAAGATCAAGAATCGGCGGACGGCTGACTGTGTTGTCGGCGGATACCGATACGCCGAAAAAGCGCAGGTGATTGGCTCGATGCTGCTCGGCCTCTACGATGACGGGGGCCTGCTCCATCATGTTGGATTTACCTCGAGCTTCACGGCAAAATTCCGCGAGGAGCTCACACCAATTCTCGAGAAGCTGCGCGAGCCCCCTGGCTTCACCGGAAAGGCTCCCGGCGGTCCAAGCCGCTGGAGCACAAAACGGTCTGCAGAGTGGGAGCCCCTCGCACCAAAGGTCGTCGCCGAAATCGAGTACGACCACTTCACTAACGGAAGGTTCAGGCACGGTACGAAATTTCTCAGGTGGCGTCCCGACAAGGAGCCGTCACGATGCACTCTCGACCAGGTCGGTCCGGAAAAGAAATCTCCGCTCAGCCTGCTAGACGCCTCATCATCCAGGTAATCATGAGTTATCGCTACCACACTGCCGACGTCTTCACAGACAAGGCCTTCGGCGGAAATCAGCTTGCCGTTCTCCCTGACGCGCAGGGTTTGACCACTGATCAGATGGCAGCGATCGCGCGCGAGTTCAACTTCTCGGAGACCGTCTTCGTCCTTCCGCCTGACGACACCACACACACCCGCAAACTTCGGATCTTCACACCTGGGGCTGAGCTTGCGTTCGCCGGCCATCCTACGGTCGGTGCGGCCTTTGTCCTGGCGGCGACCGGAGAAATCGACCTCGATGGAGACGAGACGCGGATCGTCTTCGAGGAAAAGGTCGGTCCCGTGCCCGTGCTGATCCGTGCGGTCGAAGGCAGGCCTGTCTTCACTCAGTTGACCGCGGCGAAACCCCCGGAGAGAGGCGAAGCCAGCTACGATGCTGCGACGATTGCCGAAGTCATCTCGCTCACTGTCGAGGACCTCGATATCGGTGGCGAGTACGCGATCGAAGGTGTGTCTGTTGGCGAGCCATTCCTCATCATTCCCGTGAAGAGCGTAGAGGCGCTTGGCCGAGCCCGGCTCAATCTTCAGAAGTGGGAAGCGACGATTCGAGGTAGCTGGGCCAGCGAAGTGTTCCTGTTTTCTCCTGACGATTCCAGGGGAGTGATGCGCGCACGAATGTTCGCGCCGACGATGGGCATTCCAGAGGACCCCGCAACGGGCGCCGCGTGTGCCGGCTTTGGGGGCTATCTAGCATGGCGCTCACCGGTGCGGGACGGGACACTTCGATACACCGTGCATCAGGGTGTCGAGATGGGGCGGCCCAGCGTAATAGAAGTAGAAACCGACATGGCGGATGCACAGGTTACCGCGATTCGGGTTGGCGGCGCATCTGTCCTTATCAGCTCAGGCACGCTCCACACTTTTTAGCGCGATGTGACACGGTGCAAAATGTCCTCGTTGCATTGAATGAACATGCGTTCAATATTGCCCCGGCAGATCCTCGATAATCCAACGAGAACAGGCTGCCGCCGACGAACCCGAACGAGAGGCCCCCATGCTCCAGCGCTCCGTTTCACAGTCGAGTACTTCATTTTCCGAAGCCGCTGTTTCGCTCAAACAAGTCGCCCGCCTGGTTGTCGGGTGTGTTGTAGCGATCATGTTCGGCGCAATAACGCTCGACGCTCAACAAACCGCTGTCACGGGCAGGGTGAGAGACGCGGCGACACAATTTCCAATTTCAGGCGCCCGCATCGTTGCGGTTGGAACTATGCAAACGGCAACAACGAGAGAGGATGGCAGCTTTACGCTGAGTCTTCAGTCGGGACAACATGTGTTGAGGGCGAGCAAGATCGGGTACGTCCCCGGGCTCGATACCATAGCAGTCTCATCCGGGGCGACGAACACAGTCGACTTCGCGCTTGTCAGCGCGCCCCTGGGACTTGACCAGGTCGTTGTCACGGGCACTCGCGCCACCGACAGAACAGTGCTCGAGGCCCCGGTTCCAATCGATGTGTTGTCAGCAGCGGAAATTCGCGAGACCGGCCACACTGAAACGAGCCAGGTGATTCAGATGCTGGCTCCCTCGATCAATTTCCCGCGGCCGTCAGTGAATGATGGAACTGACCACATCCGCCCCGCCACGTTGCGTGGACTCGGTCCGGACCAGACGCTCATACTAGTCAACGGAAAGCGCCGACATACCACGTCTCTTGTTCACGTCAATCAGTCGGTAGGCAGGGGTTCAACCAGCGTCGATCTCAACGCGATCCCGGTGAGTGCCATCGAACGGATCGAGATCCTGCGCGACGGTGCAGCTGCTCAGTACGGTTCGGACGCTATTGCAGGCGTGATCAACATCATTCTCAAATCCGATGTTCGGACCTCATTATCGACAAGCGTTGGGCGCACCTTCTCCAACTTTGAAGCGCTCGAAGGCGAGGCATCGTACGATGACGGCCGGGTGTTTCAGATCGATGGCAATATCGGGCGCGCCTTCAAAGGAGATGGTTTCGTTCACCTGAGCGGCGAGTTCAGGGACCGTGAACGCACGAACAGAACACGCGTTGACGTCAGCACACAATGCATCGCCGGTGATGCGCGCTGCTCCAATGTGCCGACGGGAGTCGATCGCTTCGATGAAAGCCTTCGGCAGAGTTGGTCCGGTGACTCCGAGTCACGGGATTTCGGATTTTTTCTCAATAGCGAGCTTCCGCTGGAATCTGGTATCAGGCTGTACGGTTTCGGCGGATTTGGCGTCCGCGACGGACTTGCAGCTGGGTTCTTCCGCAGGTCGCTGGATGACCGGACGGTAAGGGCGATCTATCCCAATGGTTTCCTTCCGCTTATCGCAAGCGACATCAGAGATGCGTCGGCTGCGGTTGGCGCCCGCGGTATGATGCGCGAATGGAACTGGGACCTGAGCGGCGTCTACGGACAGAATTCGTTTGGCTTTGACATTCAGAACACCGCTAACACTTCCCTCGGAGCAACCAGTCCGACCCGCTTCGACGCAGGCACGCTGAATCTGGGCCAGATCGTCGGCAACCTTGACGTTTCCAGGCTTTTCCCCGTGTCACCGGTAGGGGCCCTGAACGTTGCGGTTGGCGCTGAAGCGCGTCGGGATAGCTACTCGATCGAGCGTGGTGACGATGGGTCTTTCGCGGTGGGTACAGCGGCAATCCTCGACGGTCCGAACGCCGGGAAGCCCGCGCCCCCGTTCTCACAGGTTTTCCCGGGCTTCAGGCCAGTCGACGAAAACGACGCCTCGCGCACTAATGTTGGCGGCTATGTCGATCTCGAGGCAACTCCATCCGCCGCGCTCCTGCTCGCTGCGGCCGGACGTGTTGAGAACTACAGCGATTTTGGTTCTACGGCGGATGGGAAATTCGCGGCCCGGCTCAACCTCGTGAAGGGACTTGCCGTGCGCGGTGCAGTGCAGACGGGATTCCGCGCGCCATCCCTCGGCCAGTCAAACTTTTCATCTGTCGCCACAAATTTTGTAAACGTGGGTGGTGTCAACACGCCGTTCGAGATTCGGACTTTTGCAGTTGGCAGCGACGGAGCAACGTTGCTCGGAGCCAAAGAGCTCAAGCCGGAGCAATCGGTAAATCTCAGCGCCGGGTTGACGGCACGCATCAGCAATAGCCTGTCGCTCTCAGCTGACTACTACGATGTCAAGATCGATGATCGCGTCGTTCTATCGGGAAATTTCATCGATGCCTCAGTGCGGAATCTCCTGGCTGCCAACGGGATTCCGGGCGTCAGTGGTGCAAGGTATTTCACGAATGCTATCGACACCCATACAAAGGGCCTCGACATAGTGCTCAACTACGGCCTGCAGCTTGGCACTGCCGGGCTTCTCCGCTTCACCGGCGGTTACAACCAGAACGAAACCGAGGTCACGCGTGTTTCCGAGACGCCGCCGCAACTGGCTGCTGTCAGCACCGCATTGTTCGACCGGGTTCAGCGCGCCCTCTTCGAAAAGGGCCAGCCAAAAAACAGCATTCGTCTCACGCTCAATCATGTCTTCAGGAACCTCACTACCAACGTTCACGCTAGCAGGTTCGGGAAGTTCACAGTCTTCCAGACGGCCGCGACCGGTGCGCAGGATCAGACTTTCGACGCGCAATGGGTCGCAGACGCAGCCGTAGGCTACAAGTTTGGCTCGGTCAATTTGACGGTCGGAGCGAATAACATTCTCGACTCGTATCCTGATACTCTGATAGCCGCAAATCAGACGCGCGGCATCTACCTGTTCTCAGGGCAGTCACCGGCCGGATTCAACGGCCGATATGGCTACGTGCGCGCCGCGGTCGACTTTGCTGCGCTGCCGGGCATGCGCCGTCGAAGCGCTGCGACGGATCCTGCCGGATCGACACAGCCGGTGTCGCATGCGGTGCCTGGAAACGCGCCTGAATCAATGCAGAAAACTTCGCTGTCGCGTGCAAGCGCGAGCGACGCAGGACGAACGCTGCGAGAGTAGCGGGCCGATATACGTAGGTCTGCTTACGAAGAACGCCTGGCTGAACTTTCGGCCAGGCGTTCCTGTATGATGCGAGCTCGGCCTACTGAATGAAGTTGTAGAGGCCGTAGAGTCCGATCGCGGCTCCCGTAACCGCGATGAGCACGCCAGCGGTTCCGCCGATGACCGCGCCAATTATCAGCGCTGCTCCACCTACCACGATGAGCGCGACATTGCGTCCGGCACCGAGTCTGGCTTCTGCCGCAGGGGCTGCAGCGCTGGCCGCGGGTGCCCGGCGAATTCCAACAGCGCTGCTGCTGACGGTCGGCCCAGCGGAAGTGCTGGAGAATGACGGCGCCGCTGCAGGCGTCGGTGCCTGTGCAGTGAGGGTGGCCGGGACTGATGACAAGCCAAGCGCCGCGATTGCGACGAATGCAACGGTTTTTCGATTCAAGGTAGTTCTCCTGTGCGTCGGGGTCTGACATGAATGAGTAATCGGCTACGCGTCCCCCGGCTATGGACCACCCGATCTTTACCCCCGGCGCTTCTTCTGGGGAATGCGCACGCTTCCCTTCACCGTGTCGTAGCGGATCGATCCGCCGCCGTCGCTCCGAACCACGAAATCCCCGGCGACACGGCCGACGTCGATACTCCCCGAGCCGTCATCCTCGATTGTCAGGCTGCCTCCAACTCCGACTACGTTGATGCCCCCGGAGCCGTCCTCCTCGACGATGAAGTCTCCGGTGATATCACTAGCGTCGATTTCACCCGAGCCATCGTTGATGCGCACAGTGCCTTCAACGCCCCGGATCACGATCCCACCCGACCCATCGTTAATGCTCACATCACCTCGCGCGCCACGAATCTCGATCTCGCCAGATCCGTCCTCGAGTTCCAGCTTGCCGGTGTTGATGAAATGAGCGTCGCCGCTTCCATCGTCAACGTCGAGAGCAAGATTCATCGGGACCTCGATCACAAGATCCAGCGCCATGAACGAATTGCGAAACGAGGTCCAGTTCTGACGATCGTTGGGTATGTCGACCTTGATGAAAACATCACCACCCCGGCGCTCGGCGATGAGCTTGATGTCGTCGAGTCTGTCGCGGTGGGAGCTGCGAGCGGTTCCCCTGACGCGAACCTGCGTCAGGCCCTCCCTCCCCTCGATCCGAAGCGAGCCCGCACCGGCTTCGATCCGTGCGGACCGAGCGCCAGCCACGTCGACATCCGCATTCCGCGGCTCCCGATATCCATCCTGAGCCTCGGCGCGAACGGGAATGAAGGAGGCCGTTACAACGAAGAAACCAGCAAACGCAAGCAGGCGGGCAGCTAAAGCGGACATAACGAATCTCCGATGGGCGTGCGAGGGTGGTGATGTGTCTTTGACGCCCTTGCTGGCCCTACGGTTTGAATCGGTCCCGGTTTCAGTTACGAAGAGCCTTGAGGATTGCTGGCTCGAGGTCCTGCTTGCCGCCGACGCCTGTGTAAACGACTATGCCTTTTCTGTCGACGACTACTACATATGAAGTCGCAGGGACATCATATGCTTCAGCGGCCTTCCCGTTTGTGTCAAAGAACGTGTCGTGACGGTACTTGTACTTCGCGGCGTATGCCTTGACTCGTGCGGGCGACTGGCTCACTGATACCGCGACACCCATGAACTTCGCCCGGGTGCCGTACTTTTTCTCGAGCGAGAGGAATACGGGCTCGAGCTGCTTGCAGCTCGGGCACCAGGTTGCCCAGAACTCCATGACAATGGGCACCTTCCCAACGTAGGACCCTATATCGACAGCCTTTCCGTCAAGGGTACTGACGATCGCCGAGGGCGCTCGCGTGCCGACAGGAATTCCTGATTCCTGTGATCGGGCCGCTGCAGGCAAAAGCGACAGCATGCCGAGCGAAATAACGAGACGATCGTAGTTCAAGTTCTGACCTTTCAGAGAAGAAGCTTGCCCATCTGGACAAGGTAGTATTCGGCGACGCCGAGCATCACAAGTGCGAAGCCGCGCTTGACCCACACCATCCATACCCCGGCGCGCGGCAAACGGGTCACCGTTCCGCTGAAGAGCCCGACGAGTACGAGCAAGGCGCACATTCCCAGGGAAAAGCTCAGCAGGTAGACGAATCCCATCGCTGCGCGCTGAGTCGTCGTAACCCATGTGAGAACGGCCGCCATGACGGGGGCCGAGCAGGGAGCGGCGACGAGTCCCGACGCGGCGCCCATGATGAAGGCGCCTGATGCGCGACCCGCCGTGCCGGCCGTCGATGCGCGGGCGACAACGCTCGCAGGCAATCTCACGGGAATCACGTCGAGCATCGCGAGTGCCGCGATTACGAGCAGGTTCGCCATGAAGAAGTACAGCCACGGGTTAGTGCTGACTGTTCCGAACATTGTGCCGGTTATGCCCGCGAGGACGCCAAGCATTGCGTATACGATGGCGAGTCCAGCGACATAAGTCAGTGTCAGCACAATTGTCCGGCTGCGCGGAGCCTTGACCTCTCCTACCGATTGTCCCCCGACAATGGCGGCGGTGATCGGGATCATGGGATAGATGCACGGCGTCAGGCTGGTGAGCACTCCGGCAAGGAACAGCAGCGGCACGGCGATGATCGGGCTCGAGCTCAGTTGAGATTGAATTCCGGAAAAATCCATTCTGAAAGTTAGGACGCTAGTGGCTCTAATGCTCAGAACGCCGGGCGCTTCGCGTGCTGTTAGCTGTTGGCAGCACCAGCGCTAAGCTTTTAGCGCGCGTTTGAAACAGCTAACAGCTTTGAGCTAGTGCTGCTAAGCGCTAACAGCGAGCGAAGCTCCCGGCGTAGGGTCTCCAATACCTCAAGCCCCCTCCCGCGTGGTAGATTTCCCCGCTTGCCCAGACCTGAAGCAGGGACCTCTTTCCACAGGCGATGACAGCAGTCAACACGAGATCCACCTCCAGGACACCGGCCTCGCCGAAAGTGTCAGCGGATTCCCATTCCGCATACGAGCCATCATACAAAGCCGCCGGGCTCGCGGCGCTAGCGGTATTCGCTCTCTACTATCTGACCATATCTCCATCCACGTGGATGTGGGATACGGGCGAATACATGGCCGCGACCAAGGTTCTTGGGCTGCCGCATCCGCCGGGCAATCCGTTCTTCATGCTCATCGGGCACGTGTTCGGTGAGCTGCCGTTACCGGGGAGCTACGCACAGCGCATAAACACCATGGCGGCAGTGGCGAGCGCGCTCTCTGCCGGCTTCTGGTTTTTGATCACTGAAAGGATTCTGTCGGGATGGCTACCGAAGAGCTGGCAACGTTATGTCGGCGCTGCGATTGCAACACTCATCGGCGCCACTGCATACACCGTCTGGAACCAGAGCGTAGTCAACGAGAAGGTTTATACGATCTCGCTCTTCTTTTTCACAGCCGTGTCATGGCTGATGATCTCGTGGGCCGACGATCCTGACGGGCC
Source organism: Gemmatimonadales bacterium (assembly GCA_038203205.1). Taxonomy (GTDB): domain Bacteria; phylum Gemmatimonadota; class Gemmatimonadetes; order Gemmatimonadales; family Gemmatimonadaceae; genus UBA4720. The sequence continues at coordinate 14,926 of JBBREF010000071.1, forward strand.
GAAGGCCGATCGCAGGCTCGTCCTCGTCGCGTTTCTTCTTGGGCTCGGATACTCGAATCACCCAGCCGGGTTCCTGCCGTTTCCGGCGGTAGGCGTGGCAATCCTGCTTCGCCGATGGCAGACCGTGCTCAACTGGCGTCTAATAGTGAAGTGCCTGCTCGTGATCGGGATCGGGCTCACTCCATTCATCTACGAGCCGATCCGCGCCGCGTACTTCCCGCCGATCAACGAAGGCGAGCCAACGGCCTGCCTCGAGAAATTCGAGTGGGACTGCACGCTCAGCAACCTCACGAAGCAGCGGCTGATGGACAACATCAATCGTGAGCAGTACGGTGACAAAGTCGACCGCGGCGCTCCGTTCACGGCGCAGGTCGGAATGTGGTGGCTCTACTTCAAGTGGCAGTGGCTGCGTGACGCGTACAATGAGAGCCCCGCTCTCCAGGCGATGCTTGCCGTGCTGTTCCTTTCACTGGGTCTCATAGGAGGGTACGTCCACTGGGCGAACGAGCGACGAACCTTCTGGTATTTCGGGCCGCTGATGTTCACGCTGACATTGGCCCTGATCTACTACATGAATTTCAAGTACGGGTGGTCGCAGGCTCCCCAACTTGGTGACAGCGTAGCACGCGAGGTCCGCGACCGTGACTACTTCTACATCTGGAGTTTCTCGGCGTGGGGCGTCTGGGCAGCGATAGGACTCGTCTATATCTGGCAGTCGATTGCGCAGATCCTGGACAGGTCTGATGACGTAGAACTCGACAAGGCCGGCATCGCGACCCGCAGGTCATGGCTGCTCGCGACGCCGATCCTGCTGATCGCGTGCGCGCCGCTCGTCGGCAACTGGAATGCGGCATCACATCGCGGAGACTCGTTCGCGGCCGAGTGGGGCAAGGATATGCTCAACTCGGTGGAGCCGTACGGTATTCTGATCACGAACGGCGACAACGATACGTTCCCTCTCTGGTACGCGCAGGAAGTCGAAGGAGTTCGCCAGGACGTGCTCGTGCTCGTGACGTCATATCTCAATACAGACTGGTTCGTGCGGCAGATCATTCGCCGTCCGGTACGTGAGTACGATGCTGCGAAGGGCCCCGCGATTTATCGGGGTAAGGAGTGGCCGAAACCAAAGGGTTCGCCGCTCGCCATGTCGTTCGCTGATGCCGATGCTCAGCCCGATTACATCGAGATCCGCGAGACGCAGCTCTTCAGGCAACGCAATATTGTCGCGACGATAGATCCGCAGCGACTCTCGCCTCCTGGCGTGCTCACGCGCGACCAGATCATCACACTTCGCCTGATCAAGGATGCGTATCCGGAACGGGGAGTCTTTTTCTCAACCGGCGGCTACGGCAGATCGCTTGGACTCGCCAACTATACCGTCCGGCAGGGCCTCGTGGAAAAGCTGGTTGAGTATCCAATTATCCCCAACAAGGACACGGTCCAGGTTGGCGATGGGTTCCTCGACATCCCAAGGAGCCACGCGCTCTGGACGCAGGTTTACAAAGGGCCTGCCGAGCTCATCGACATTGGCGACTGGATCGATCGACCGTCATTCGGTATTCCGTATACCTACACGGTTACTGGATTCGTCCTGGCTGAAGCGCTGAAGGGTCAGGGTAACCAGGCCGAGTCACAGAAGGTCATGCAGACGGTGCAGGACATGGCAGTCGCAGCGAGGATCCAGGATGTCCTCGGCGGGATGGGAGACCGGTAACAATTGCGGACTGCGGACTAGAAGGGGAACACCACAGCTTCCGGCGGCCGGCAGCTGTGGTTTCGCTCTTACTCCTATTGTCTTGCGCTCAGTATCTCCTCAAACAGCGGAATCACTCTCGGATCATCTTTCTGTCCGAGCCAGAAGAGAGCCGTGCGCCGAACTTCTGGATCGCGATTCTTGCGCGCGACCTCGATCAGACCAGGCACTCCCTCGGAGTTACGCCACTGCGACAACGCAAAGACTGCCTGCTTGCGAATATCGGTCTTCTCATCGGTATCTTCGCGCCCGGGACCAGCGACTTTCTCCCCGGCCTCGGCTGACAACCAGAACAAGGCTTGCTTGCGTGTACCGCTTGTTCGGCTTTGATCGCGCGCTATGCGCGTCAGCGCCGGCCATATCGTCACGCTGTCCGCCAGCGTAGCCGGCATGATCGCATCACGCGCAACAGTTCCTTCCGCCGTCGACGCCAGCCCAAGCAGATAGTCGGTAGCAGCCTTAGCCGATATCATGCCGAGATCAGTCGCTGAAGGTTCAGTGCGCCACCGACCTCCGACGTATGTCCGTAGCTTCGTCACCCTGCTGTCGCGAACATCGAGTACGACGCGCACCGGTGA
>JBBREF010000072.1:0-17209 GCA_038203205.1 Gemmatimonadales bacterium
TTTCACGCTTGCTGATCCGATTGGGTTCGACCTCCATCGGGAGGTCCTGTCGGGCGCGACAAGCTCAGCCCTGGCGTCGCAAATGGGCGAATTCATGTCGCCGAACTTCCAGGCGGCAGCTCCTCTCCCCTTCTTCGGTGCCTTGCTGCTCACCGTGACATTGCTGGCCATCACGAAAAAACGAATGTCTGCGCCCCACCTCATCGTTCTCGTGGCGAGCCTCTTCTTTGCCCTTCGATCTTTCCGCAACATGGCGCTGTTCGGAGTATCCGCCTGGCCGCTAGTGGCGCTCCATGTCGCACACGCATGGCCGCCCCACCGCCGCAACTTTCCGCTCTTCCGCGAGATCGCCCGGATTGAGAAAACGACCAGATCCGGCCTTTACGCTGTGCCGGTCGCCGTGCTGCTGCTCGCCCTCGGGCTCAACAGTGGTTCGGCCTTCGGAACGCAGCTCATCCGAAAAGACTATAGCCCCTCGGTCTTCCCTGTCACGGCCGTCGCGAAGCTCAAGGCGGCCAGTGCGAACGGCCGTATCTTCGAGTCATGGGAATGGGGAGGATATATAATGTATGCCTGGCCATCAGCCCGCCTTCTGGTCGACCCGCTGAAATTCAACGATTCGACTGTGACGGCGTTTACAAGAATCGATTCAGCCCGCCCGGGATGGCAGCAAGAGATCGCCCACTGGGATATCCGAACAGTGATAATACATCCCGACACACCTCTCGCTGACGGTCTCGAACGCGAGCCGGGATGGACGAAGTGGTATCAGGACAGCACGACCGTGGTCTTCCGCAGCAATTCCGCCCAATAACCAGATGCCTACTCCCTATCCCGTTCAGAATCCGCTCAGCCGCTTCAACCGCATCTACGCGCAGGTGGTTAAAGTCGATCGCGCAATTCTGCCCGACCCGAATGCAATGTCGCTCGCGACTATCGGGATGAACGGCGCCCCTTCGGTGCGGATTGTCCTGATGAAGTCAGTCGATGAAGACGGGTTCGTGTTCTACACGAATCTCGAGGGCAGGAAAGGCCGTGACCTTCGCACTCACCCGATTGCCGCAATATGCTTTCACTGGCCGACACTCGAGGTGCAGGTGAGAGCTGAAGGATCGGTATCGCAGGTCACTGATCGCGAAGCCGACGAATATTTCGCAACGCGTTCGCGTGACAGCCAGATAGGCGCATGGGCGTCGATCCAGAGCCAGCCGATCGAACACGCAAGCGACCTCGCAATTCGCATCGCGGAGGTCGAGGAGCGCTTCGACGGAACCGACGTAGCCCGCCCTCCGTTCTGGTCAGGCTTCCGGCTTCGCCCTGATCGGATCGAATTCTGGAAGGCGCGACCGAGCCGCCTGCACGAGCGTCACCTGTACACACGCGCCGGCGAAAACTGGACGATGGAAACGTTGTATCCCTGACCGGTACCGAATCGAGTCCGCATGCCCTAAACTTTCGGCATGACGATGACTCATTCTCCGTCGATGACGGGAACGCCAAGCGGCGACTCAGCATGGACGACGGACTCGGCTCGCAAACTTTACAACATCGAAGGGTGGGGCGTCGGCTTCTTCGACATCAACGAGAAGGGCCACGTCGTTGTTCGTCCCGACTCCGACGACCCTTCACGCGAGCTCGACCTCTACGAGCTGGCTAACGATCTCGAAGCGCAGGGAGTCGGCCTCCCGCTCCTGCTTCGATTCTCGGACATTCTTCGCTCGCGCATCGAATCGCTCACCGAGCGCTTCAACCGGGCGATCCGCGAATACGAGTACACCGGCGGCTATACCACTGTGTACCCGATCAAGGTGAACCAGCAACGCCACGTCGTCGAGGAGATCGTCGAGTTCGGAAAAAATTCGGGCGTCGGACTCGAATGCGGAAGCAAGCCCGAGCTGCAGGCAGTTCTCGCGCTGGCCGAGCACACAGATCACCTCATCGTGTGCAATGGCTACAAGGACGAGGAGTTCATGCGCCTCGCCCTCATGGGACAGAAGCTCGGCCACAAGGTCTACATCGTGCTCGAGCAGCTCAGCGAAGTGGACGTTCTGCTCCAGGTAGCCGATGAGCTCGGCGTGAACCCCACTGCCGGCGTGCGCATCAAGCTGCACTCCGAAGGATCAGGCCGCTGGGCAAAAAGCGGCGGCGAAAAATCGAAATTCGGGCTCGGCACAGCGCAGCTTGTGAAGCTCGTCGACCGGCTTCGCGCACAGGGCCGCCTCGACGTTCTCAAGCTCATACATTTTCATCTTGGCTCCCAGATAACTGACATCCGCTACATCAAGGGCGGACTCCAGGAGATCTCGCGGTACTACGCCGAGCTCCACGCGATGGGTGTCGACATAACGCACGTTGATGTCGGTGGTGGGCTTGGCGTCGACTACGACGGATCGAACTCGACGTCGCAGGCGAGCGTGAATTATTCACTGCAGGAATACGCGAACGATGTCGTTTATACGCTTGCAGAATCGTGCCGTGAGCTCGAGCTGCCGATGCCCCACATCATCAGCGAATCAGGCCGGGCGCTCACCGCTCACCATGCGTTGATGCTGCTCAGCGTAATCGACGTGGAGTCCCAGGCAGATAACATCATGCCGACGCTCGGCGAAGGCGACCACACGTTCCTTCACGAAATGGCTGCGGACTACGAGGCGATAAGCCGTCGCCGCGTTCGCGAAGTTTATCACGACGCAACATTCGCGAAGGATCGCTCGCAGGATCTGTTCAACAGCGGCGTGCTGACTCTCCGGGATCGCGCACTGGCGGAGCAGATCTACATCGCGACAATCACATCCGTGGCGCGGCTCGCGCAGCAGGATCGTGAAGAGTATGCGGACATCATCGAGGATCTCGAGGCGACGCTCACCGACCGGTACTTCTGCAACTTCTCGCTGTTCCAGTCGCTCCCTGACAGCTGGGCAATCGATCAGCTTTTCCCGATAATGCCAATTCACCGCCTTGGCGAGGAACCCACCCGGCGGGGAACGATTCAGGACGTGACGTGCGACTCTGACGGCAAGATCGAGAAGTTCATCGGCGACCGCTCATCCAAGCCGAGCCTCGCGCTCCATCCATTCAAGGATGGTGACCCCTACATCCTCGGAATTTTTCTGACCGGCGCCTACCAGGAAATCCTTGGTGACCTGCACAATCTCTTCGGGGACACGAATGCAGTTCACATCAGGCTTTCAAAGGACGGCTATGAAGTCGCTGAGCTCGTGCACGGCGATACAGTGACGGAAGTCCTCGCTTACGTGCAGTATCGCTCTTCGGATCTGCTGGCGACGTTCAGGAGGAAGGTTGCCGCGGCGAAAGGCATTACGCGGCAGGAGGCGAACACTTTCATCGCTGATTATGTCGCGGGGCTTGAGGGGTATACCTACCTCGAAGGTGAGGCGGCTCGGTAAGCACGGGGTGCCGGCACCGTTTCAGCGTGAGTGGCGTCTGGCTGGACGAGCATGAGAGTCGTAGTGCCGTTACACCCACCATGTAAGTGCACGCAAAAGGCACACTCCCCGTAAATCGCTAAGAATTTGGTCCCCGAGCCCATCGTGTCGGATCGAAGACCGTCGCGGGAATCGGCTCATTCACGCGGATCTTCTCGTACTCTTCCTTGAAGTACGGCTTGCCGCCGCGCAGTGACATGAACTCCGTCGCAACAGGGAAGCCTTCGATCTCCTTGTAGCCACCGACGCGAGTGTCAGTGACGATCGTTCTGCCCCCTCGCGTCTCGGCCTGAATAAGGCGCACGAGCACCAGCTTCTCCGCATCGATCCACACCTGCGTAGACTCGAGGTCGCCGCTCTCTGCACCCATCACGTACACGCGTTTTCGATCAAGCCGGTCAGCGCGAAACTTATCGAGATCGATCTTAAGGGAGTCGAGCCTCCGGATCGTCACCGCGGGAGGAATAGCGTACACATCCGCAGTAAGCGTCAGAATCGGCTGAATCGACCTGCGCGTCTCGAGACGCTTGCCGTTGTCGAACGTCGTGACGCGATTGTTCAGGATGAGCAGTCCGCTCTTCGACGTCAGCGGCTCGAAATCGATCCTGAGCTTGCCGGGAACTGAGAGGTTTTCCACCCAGCGCGACTTCTCTTCCCGGCCCGAAGACGTGTAGAAGGTGTTCGACTGCTCGAACCGCAATGTCTGATACCACTTTCCGGAATATCGTGCGTGCATCTCACGCACGAGCTGCCGCGCCGATGCAATCGCTGGCGTGGCCGGCTCCTCCTCCCGCGCCGGCTCACTCGAAGGAAGTATGGCGCTCGAGCATGCAGATCCGCCGAGCACCAGGAGCATCGCTGGAACTGTGCGACGCGCGATTGAGAAAGCTGAATTCGGAATCACTGTCGACCTGCCTTACCTGATTTGCCCGTAGAAAATTCCGTTGAAGAGGAAGGGGAACGCCCCATGAGTCTGACCCCGGAAATGCACCTGGGGTCCATACAGTACGACCTCTCCTTTCCCAAGCGGGGCGACCACAACTTCTGCGGCCCCGTTGAGTACATTCTGGCCCCACGCCCAGCCGCTCCGAAGCGGAGCTTCACTGTCGAACCACGCAATCGGCTTCGCAGACCCGCCTCTCGTTATCCTGAACGCCGGATTGTTGTCGAAGAATATGTCGGTCCGCGGCTTCATTCCCCATGCGATCGGGTCGTTCGTATCAACGGCAACCGAAAGAACAGAGCCCGGCACATAATATTTCGCGCGCGGCAGCGGCTTGTCATCTTCGCCCACGACCGCGTTCGTCACCGGCAGCTCGAGACGGTACGCGATTTCTGATGCGTCACCGACCGCGAGCAGCGTGCCGCCGTTTTCGACGAACGCCTTGAGCCGTGGTAAAGTTTTTCCGACGGTGATCCGACCGAGGCGATTACGCCATTCGGCGGGAATTTTTTCAGCGGCTGGCTGTCCCCTGAACTCGAAGCCGCGAGTCGTATCGGCAACGGTGAGAGATGCATCGTCGGGCAGGATGATCACGTCGAAATTTGCGTTGAGATCGACATTGTCGAGGTCCTCGGCAAAAGCGACCTGATACGGGAACTCGAACTGGTCGAACACGAACCGCATCCAGCCTGACGACATCGACCCGCCGTAGACATCCCACAGCGCAATGCGCGGAATTCTCAGCTTCGAAATCGCATCTGCCGGTGGCGCGGATGCAATCGCGATGAACGACACTCCACGCTCGCGTGCAACCGCATTCATCGCCGCCGATGACGCGGCGACTGCCCGAGCCACAAATGTACCGACGGGCCATGTGTTGTTGCCGGCGACCTGCTCTCGGCGCAGCACATGAACCTCATGCCCTGCCTTCAGCATCCGGTTGGCTGCTGCGAACCCATCGTTAGTTCTGGCCCATGCATACCAACCGTCTGCAACAGGAGCGACGGCGACTCTGCCTTCCGGCACCGGCGCAAAGCCGGACAGCTTCTCGAATGGACCTGTAAACGGCTCGAGAATCCTGTCGAACGTTATCCCCATTTGATACGCGAGAGTCCAGCCGGCGTTGTCATAGGGCGGTGTCGGAGGTCCACCCGGGTACGGAATGTCGTCAGGGTGATCCTGCGGCTCGAACATGTCGAGAACGTGCGGCCTGAATGCCTGCGCTGTTTTCACGATGTACGACCCGGCCGGATACGACTTGCTCCCGACCGAGAAGCTGCTCGTTGCGCGATGAATCGCGATGCCGTTCTTCACGAGGGCATTGATGAACTTGACAGCGGTCGGGAAATCGCCCTGGTCAGACGGGATGATGTAACCGCGCGGGTCGCGATTCTCAGGCGTCTGAAGCACCTTCATGTAGTCGGCCGCAGCAACGCGGCGGCGTGCCGCGCTGTCTTCCTTGATCTTCGCGGATATCGCCGCGATCCTGCGCGGCGTCATCGTCCACGTATCCCTGTTGCCGCGATCGATGGAGTTCTTTCCCATCTTCCATGAGTTGAACAGGAAGGTCTCGCGATGTCGCGACGCGATGTCCATCACCGCGCGATTCGCAGTCAGCTCGTATGCGAGCGACTGCGCGAAATGCCACTTCTGCGGCATGATCGGGTAAATCAGGTTGCCGCTGGGGAGCAGTCTTTCGGGGACGAGCGGGATCTCCATCGGGGTGGGGTTTCCGATGGTTTCCGTGAGGAGTCCTATCATGTTGTGGAAGTAGACAGTCGTGCGGAGACCGCCATTCCACCACGTCGAGTAGTTCGCGCCGCTTCGCATCGTCGTGCCCGGCTTCCCTTCGGCGATGAACCTGCTGTGCATCGCTGCGCCGACGAGCTCGATCCCAGCTGGAACCATCGGGTCCATATTGTAGTTGAACGGATCCCGGAACGGCGGCGCGAACATTACAGTTCCGCGGGGACCGGTCTGGTGATGGTTGTACATGATCTGCGGATGCCAGGCGCGGAAAAGGATGCTGTCCACTGCCTGCGTCTCCGGCTGCGACGCCATGTACGAATCGCGATTGTTGTCGTGACCGATGTACTTCTGGTACAGTCGCGGCACGCCGGAGGTTAGTCTGTTTTCGGGGACCGGATCGCGCATGTACCAGTCTGACACGAGGTCCATCCCGTCGGGATTAACGAGCACCGCCAGGAGGATATCATCCCTCAGGAATCGCATGGTCTCCGCATCGTTCCGGCTCACCATCTCGTAGACGTACTGCACGAGCTGCTGTGCGCCAAGGACTTCGGTGGCGTGCAAGCCACCGTCGATCCAGACTATTGACTTGCCTTCGCGAGCCATCGCGCGGGCCTGATCTTCGGTGATGCCTTCGGCAAACGCGAGCTTCTGGGAGATCTCGCGGTAGCGGTCGAGCTTCGGAAAGTTTTCCGGAGCCGTGATGATTGCCATCATTATCGGGCGGCCTTCCGCGCTCGTGCCTATGCGAACAACTCGCAGTCGATCAGACTCGCGATCCAGCTTCTCCCAGTACTTCATGAGCTGCTGGTGATTCACAAGGCGGTAGTCGTCGCCGATGTTGTGGCCGAACTCCTGAAGAGGAGTCGTGATTCTGCGCTGTGCGGAGGACGTCGCGGGGACCGCCAGAAGGAGGCCGGCGACAACGAGCAGGATGCGGCTTCGGATCATTTTTCTCGGTGAGTCAGTTGTGGGTTACCGCTAAAACTACGATGCGCCGCGCCGCGGGGACACCGTGCTCCATGCCGCAAGCGCGACCCCGGCGAGAATCACCGCTCCGCCGAGCATCGTGGCCGCGGAGGGAACCTGGTGAATGCCGGGGATTATTGCGGCAAGTATCGTTGCCCCCACAGGCTCTCCCAGCGTCACGAGATTGACTACGTACGCAGGCAGGAACTTGAGCGCCCAGTTCATTCCTGTATGGCCAAGCAGCATCGGGCCGATCGCGAGCGCGGCAAAAATCGCGAGCTCGCGCATCGGCTGCGGCGAAAGCGGAACGTCGGTGACCAGCGCCATCAGGACCAGCGTCACCGCGCACGCGCTGTATGCGAGTCCAACGTAAGACCAGATCCCGAACCGCTGACGCAGATGCCGGCCAATGCTGTAGTAGATCGCAGCGGTGACCGCGGCCGATGTCGCGAGGAGATTTCCCAGCAGCGCTCCGGTTGTGAAGGCTCCCTGGCTTTCACGCCATCCGGGCGCTGCGATGATCATGGCGCCGACGATCGCCACTCCTATTCCCGCGACCTGGCGTCGCGTCGGTGATTCGCGAAGAAAAATCGCGGAGATCGCAACGATGAACGCGGGCTGAAGGCTGACGAGGGTGACCGAAGCGGCGACTGTGGTGAGGTGGATCGACGCATTCCAGGCCCAGAAGTGGAGCGCCAGGGCGACTCCCGACGCCGCGGCGAAGACCACATCCCTTGCCGTAAGGGCTCGCCATTCCTTCCACTGACCGGTGAGCGCAAGCGCGATCGCAACGATGACCAGCGAGAAGCAGAGCCGCCACGCAGCTATGGCGAGGGGGTCTGCGTTGGAGAGACGAACGAGTGGTCCCGCGAACGAGATGCCAAGCAGCGCGAGTGCAAGCACAACACCTGCCGATGGTCGTCTCAGCCTCGATGTCCCCTTGTTGCTCCCGCGCTTTTACCCGGTCAGTCTGTCAGCGAGAGGAGCTGTCTGTTGGTTCTGTCGCGCGCGTTCATGACTTTGCGCGTGTAGGTGTGGCAGTTGGGAGTATTCTTCCCGCGAACACACCCATTATAACGCTGAAGGGCGACGCCGATATTGGGGGCGCGCTTGATGTTGTCAGCCAGTACGCTGACACCGTGGCAGATGTTGCTCTCGATGTCATAGAGGTCGCGTGAATTGCAGCCCCATCGGCCACGATGAAAGGGCATGACCTGCATCAGGCCGGCTGCACCGACAAAGCTGCGCGCGCGCGGATTCATCTCTGACTCGACGAGCATGATCCCGAGGATCATCGCCGGATCGATCTTTTTCTTTTTTCCTTCAGAAACGACGGCGCGCGCAATCCGGTCCGCGTCAGACGAGCTTCTCGTGTAACGGCGAAGAACCTGGCTGACCATGAACGGATCTTCCGCCGGCGACGTTGCCCGGATCACTGCTCCTGGAAGGATCTGCAGGGAGGCGGAGGCGTGGCGCTGATAGTTGTATGTGAAAAGCGTTCCCGCCGCCAGAAGAACCGACAGGCCGGTCACGCGGACGATCGAAGCAAGAGTCCGGCGCCAGGCCGGACGGTAAAGATGCGAGACCTGGTCGTGGCTCTCGACGAATCTCAGACTGGTAAAGCCCGGCTTTACCCGGGACAAGCCGCCATCAGGCCGCTGGTACAAGTACTCCTCCTTTGCCGTCAGAAAATGCCTTTCCGAGCCGTTCCGCGAACCGCTCGAGCATGGCGAAGTCCTTTTCAAATACTTCGTATTCCGCCGCTGTAGTGGGCGACCGGTGGAGCGTCGTCCCCTCCGCGGGGTTCATGACCTTCCTGATCTGCTTTCTCTCGCGCACCAGCTGTGCCCCATGGGACTCAGCGAAGCTCCACATGCGGCGCCCGATCTGAGAGTTCGTCAGCGGGCATTCCGGATAACGCGCCCGGATGTACCTGATGAAGTACTCGTTGTCGACGACTCTCCTGCCGGTCGAATCCAACTCCGAATTCTGAACCTCGGGTGCAACGAGCGAAACGCGCAGCTCGGACCCGAGTACCGTAGCGATCTGGCGCAACAGGTCGAGCGAGACGTTGTAGTGATCGTCATGCTCGATGTTGCGGATCGTCGACGGAGAAACGGGTACCGGGAGCTGTGCAGCAACGTCTTCCCTTCGCAGGCCTCTGAGCTTTCGGAGCTGCTCGAGGTCGCGACCGATCCAAGCCATACCTAATCCGTTAATGGTGTTGACGTACAACGTATAAGGGTAACGGGGATGAGGTATTAGGGCAAGCCGGGTCAAACCCAGGCTCGAAGCTGGAGTCTGGACAAAGCTGGCCGCTGGCACCTGTTCCTTTTTTCAGTTGCGTCGTAGCTGAAAGCTTCTTAGCTGGCTTGCTGAAAGGCTGACAGCGTGAAGTTCCCGGTGCGAGCCTCCGGCAATCCAGAGCGCCAGCTTGGAGCTGTCAGCTACGTCGCAACTGAAGAAAGGAACAGGTGCCAGCGGTCAGCTTAGTGAGCGCGCAGCTTCGAGCTATTAAAAAAGGTATGAGGCAACTGGCGGGACCCACTCTGTTCCAGCAGCTCCGCCCTACTCTCCGGCGGGAGACGATGCGCCGGGGAAGACCGCTGACAACATCTGGGACGCAGCACGGTCAGCGTATTTGAGAACCTTGCCGGAGTACGTGTGGCACCGCGGCGTATTTGTCCCGCGAACGCAGCCGTTGTAGCGAAGCAACGCCTTTTCGAGATTAGGCGACCGCTTCACGAAATCCTCGAGGATGGCGGTCCCGTAGCAGATGTTCGAGTCGATGTCGGTCAAGTCCCGCGAGGGGCACTGCTTCCACTTCCCTGCGTGAAACGGCATAACCTGCATCAGTCCCCGCGCACTCACATTGCTGCGGGCATGCACGTCGAACTTCGCATTCTCGGCAATGAGAAGTCCGATCAGGAGTGCCGGGTCGAGGTCGCGCTTGCCGCCCTCCCTGATGAGCGCCGCGGCGATCTTGTTGGCGTGAACCGTATCCTTTGTGTACCGGCGGATGACGCTGCTGACCCGGAATACCTGCTCGCTGACTGGCGGCGGCGCAACGACCATAGCGGCCGGCAACTGAAACAGGTTGCCGGGCTTTACGTACTTGGGCTTTTGCTGGTTCAGAGTCCAGATCGTTCCTGAAACCAGGAAGATGGTCGCAGCGATGCCCTTGCCGACAGCTCGGATATTGCGCTGCCACGGCTCGAGCGGCGGCCGCTCCACTCGGCGCCGGCGCACTCGGGTATAGACGTTGCCGCCCGTGTTTCTGCGGTCATCAGGAAACTTTTCTTCTTCCGAGTTTACTGATTGATCCGGTGAATCGGACGTATGCATGTCTCTATCCTCTGCACCCTGTATGCCACCATCCGGTATGGAGATTGCCCTTATTGGCATGCATCTTATGGCGTAATGTGGCGGCAGTACAATGCCGCCTTTTTATTACCCCGCAAACGTTTGAATATTTGTGATATCACGGGAATTACCTGTGCCCAATAAATGAGAGAATCTGAAGGTATTTACCGGCTGGGCCGGTTCGTCAAACGCACCCTCATTGGATTCGTGCTCGTCGTGGTCGGGCTAGCTGTCTTCGGCTACGCCGTATTCATGCGACACGTCGATGCGCGCGGGGCCTGGAGCGCCGCCGCCCGCGAGCTCAATGGCGGAATGCTGCACTACGGCGAGCGGGTGGAAGTGTTCGCCAAGGCATTCAAGCGAAGGCCAACAGACTACTATCGGGCCTCGAACGGACTCCTCGTCGCGACGAGCGAGCGGGTGATTTTCATCGGAATCGCGCCCAGCGACAAGCTCGACAACGTCGATGCACCGGCGACGATTCTCCAGTACGAGTTCCCGACCGACACGATGCTCACACTGAAAAAAAAGCGACTCTACTTCCTGACCGCGGCAGGCGTCCGGATAGCTCACCCGAATTCCGCTTCGCAGGACTTCGCGGCTTCACCGGGCGACGAGGAATCGCTGAAGAAGGTCGTCGATCACGTGAGGCGGCGTCTCGATGCGCTGAGAGTCGAAGCGATCAGGGAACGGCGCATCCGCGATGGCATCGCGGCGTTGATCGACCAGCAGATCACCTATGTAGTGAGGAGAGGCGACGCAATCTCCAGCATCGCATCGAAGTTCGACACGACCCCCGAGAAGATCAGGGAGTGGAACAACATCGTCGGCGATCGCGTTCGTATCGGAGAAACGCTGATCGTCAAAGCAAAAGGGCCCCGGCAAGCACCGGAGCCCCCTGCTGCACCGTAGGGGTAGCTAAACCTGGAGCCGGTAGCCCGCCTTCCAGACCGTGAGAATGTGCTTCGGCGTCGACGGATCATCCTCGAGCTTGCGCCGAAGCTCAGCGATGTGGATGTCGACAGTGCGGGTCATTACTTCTGCCTGATGCCCCCAGACCTCTTTCAGTAACTCGAGCCGCGATGCCACTGCACCGCGGCGGCGCACCAGCGCCAGGAGCAGGTCGAACTCCTTCGGCGTGAGAGCGATCTCCGCATTGGCCTTCTTGACGTTTCTTGCGCGCGTATCGATCGACACCGCGTCGAACTCCTCGACATCCGGCTCACCGTTCGCCTTTTCCCCGCCCTTCGCGCGACGGAGGATAGCCTGCACCCTCGCGAGAAGCTCAGATAGGCTGAACGGCTTCGTGACGTAATCGTCGGCTCCGAGCCGGAAGCCGAAGACCTTGTCAGCCTCTTCGCCGCGCGCCGTCAGGATGAGGACCGGCATGTTCTTCCCTTCAGCGCGAAGCTTCTTGAGAATCGTATAACCGTCGATACCCGGAAGCATCAGGTCGAGAACAATGAGATCAGGATTTCCATTTTTTGCGAGCTCGAATCCCTTAGTTCCATCTTCCGCGGCCTCGACATCATAGCCCTCCGACTCGAGGCTCCGTGTGAGGCCGAATGCAAGGTTCGCATTGTCTTCGATGACGAGAACCTTTGTCATGTGCCCACCTCCATTGATTCGCGCCTGACTCCGGCGGACTGAGAAACTCGCTGCTCCCGCACCCGCGGGAACTCGATTACGAAGCGGGCGCCACCGCCCGGTGCATCTTCCACCCACGTCCTGCCTTCGTGCGGTCGTACGAGCTCGCGCACTATCGAAAGGCCGATACCACTCCCACCGGCAGCAGATTCTGTATCGCGCGTGAGTCTCACATACGGATCCCAGATCTTCTCTCGATCACCCCTGGGAACTCCCGGCCCCTTGTCGTCGACGGTAATGGTCACCTTGTCGTCGGTGCCGGATAGTGAAACGTTCACCGTCTGTCCAAGGGGGCCGTACTTCACAGCGTTGTCGAGAAGGTTGAGTACAACCTGTCTGAGCGCTCTCGGGTCGACTCGCGCTACCAGGCCCGGCTCGATCGTCGACCTGATTTTTGCGCGGCGAACTCGTGCGAGCGGCGCAAAAGCGTCGATCGCACCCTCCATCTCCACGTCCATCGCCAGCGGCTCCGGCATAGCCGTGCTACGGCCATGCTCGGATCTGGCAAAGGCCAGCACGTTCTCGACCAGATATGTGAGACGCTGCGCCTCTTCGTCGATGATGCTGAAGGAGCGCTCGCGCTCCTGGTCGGATCTGAGCTGCCCGTTTCGCAACAACTCTGCAAACAATCGTATCTGCGCCAGCGGGGTTCTCAGCTCGTGCGACACACCGGAAACGAAATCGACTCTCAGCTGAGCAAGCTGCTGCTGGCGCCTAAGCTGAATGACCGCCGCGACAACAAGTCCTGCTGTTAGTGCAAAGAGCGACGCAAGCACGGGCAGACGCGACCGCGGCAAGCCACCGACGACGAGCTGCGACGCAATTTCCTTTCGCAGCGAAACGCCAAGCCTCAGGCGCCCGAACCTGTCATCGAGCGTGTCGACCACCGTGAAGCCCTTGTCGAACGGCGAACCCATTGACGCGAAAACCTGCCCCCCCATTGGCGCCCACGATTTTACTGATAACACGGAATCCCGCGGCACACCGTGGAGTAGTGAGGGAGGAAGGAGTGGCGTGCGAATGAGAACCGAATCAAAAAGCGGCTGCACGAATGCGCGCGCGTCGGTCTCGAAACCATATGTCACGAGGAGTCGACCATCGTAGTCACGCGACAGAACGTAGCAGACAATTCGCAGCTTTCCGTCGACGCTGTCGACGGTGGCAATGTAAGAGTCATTGCTTACGACGACGCCGAGGAGACTTGCAGGATTGCGGTCTGCGGAGCCGAACGCCTGAGTACGGATCGGCGGCGTTCCAAAACGCGACGGCGAACTCAACACGGTATCACGGACCCACTTCAGCACCGCAGGAGATGGCTGCTGTCCGGCGATTGTGATGGCAGTGTCACGCCAGTCAAGCCGGAAAAAGAATCTGACGCCTTCCAGGTACTTTGCCGGTGCAGGTGGCCGGAGCGAAGCTTCCATGAATTCCTGCGGCGACGGCCAAGCCGCCGGCTTCGCCGGATCGACCCGCGTGAGCGGCACGATGAAAGTCGAGATCATCGCGCTCAGCATTTCCTGGCCTGCCTGCTGATTCATCTGCCAGGCGGCAAATGACGCGTAGTCACTGAGCGCGCTTTCCGCCGCGGCCCGGTGCGACCGCTCAGCGTCAAGTGCCTGCCAGCCCAGTATCCCGGTGAGAATCAGCGCGAATGCGAGCAGCGTGACGAGCGCCGCTGATCGCGACCGCCTGATGGCTCTTCCCTGCTTCAATTGAATGCTGGCTCCACCATCAGTCGTAATGAAAGTGTGAGGCAGGAATATAGGTCACCCCATCCAGACACAGAGTCTGGATGGGGTATCGTCGTAGTAAGAAAACTGTAAAGAGGGTGGTCAGCCCTCGTCGTCCTCGCCACCGAAGCCAGTCTCGGCAGGAATGTCGCCGATCCGCTCGACTGTGACGACACGTTTCATCACGTTGCCACCGACCGTAATCGTCACGAGGTAGTCGCCTTCAGACACGACGGGGCCGTTTCTGCCGCCTCTGCCGCGCCCGCCACCCGCGCCGCCGGCCGGCTGGCCCGCTGGAGCTTCGGCAGGCCGGAGATTGACTTCACCCGAATCTGCAGACGGTCGTCTCCCACGCCTGGGCCCGGCCGCAGTTGTGTCCGTGCCGCGACCTGCGCGCACGGAGTCGGCTCGCTGCCGACGGACGCGCTCAGCGTTCACACTGTCCCGAACACCCGCAGGACCCAGTGGGCGAGGCATTCCACGGAGATCCCAGACCACCCTGTTCATGCCGGCGAGTGCTGTGCCGTTCAGCCTCCGCACTACGTCACCCCTCACGTCAGTGATCACGATCCGCGCAGTATCCGACGGTGCGGCAGCCGCGAGGCGATAGTCGAGCGTTGCGCCGTATTCAGGATTGTCGGCGAGATAAATCTTGTTGCCGTTCCACTCCTGCGTTGTTCGCTGTGCATAGGCGAATGCAACGCCCGGCTGGAAGAAATGCGCACGCTGCGACATCACGCTGTCCGCGAGCTGCTCCAGCGCAGCGATGGCCACGACCCAGATCGAGCGCCCGTGCGTGGCAGCGATCAACTCGCGGTCGCGGGGATGGATCCTTAGATCGTGAATCGGAACTGTCGGCATTCCATTCATGAAGCGCTGCCATGAAGCGCCGCGATCTGTCGACACGTAAGCGGCGACGTCAGTTCCGACAAAGAGCAGGTTGCGATTGTACGGATCTTCCCGGATCACGTGGATGAAATCGGGACCGCCGGTAGGAAGGTTCGCCGCGATGGAGCGGAACGTCTTCCCCATGTCGTTGGAGACATAGAGATACGGCTTGAAGTCTCCGTCACGGTGAGCGTCGAAAGAGACGTAAACCGTCGATGTATCGAACCCTGAGGCTTCGACACGGCTGACGTAGGTTCTCGCCGGTACACCTGGGAAGCGCTTCGTCAGGTTGGTCCACGAGCCTCCATCGTTGGTTGAACCCCATACGTTGCCGTCGTCGGTGCCCACCCAGAGAATTCCCGGGCGAACGGGTGACTCAGCGATTGTCGTCAACGCGCCGTAGGTCTCCGCCCCGGTCGCGTCGAGTGTGATACCGCCGGTTGTCTTGGTGCTGATCCTGATGCGCATCGAATCAGCAGTCGACAGGTCCGGGGAGACAGGATAGAAGTGATCGCCTCTGTCCGAGGACTTGAGCAGCTTGTTCCCGCCGAGGTAGATCGTCGTCGGTGAGTGGGCGGACAACAGGAAAGGTGCCGACCAGTTGAATCGCAGCCGTGAGGCAGAGTCTGCGCGAGCGCGGGCGCGAACTGCCTCGAGTGCGGCGGATATCTGCGGATTTACCGGCTGAGTCGTATCCCCTCGCGCGATTATCAGTGAATCTTCGTAGGGAACGGCGCCGCCGCGGCCGCGCATTATCGAATACCGGGCGCCACTGGACAGATCGAGGCGTGATACGTTACCGCCCTGTGATTCACTGTAGATGATATTTGGGTCGTTGGGATCGATCGCAGTGAAGAACCCGTCACCGCCGCCGACGTTGAACCAGTCGGCGTTCCCTGCTCCGTTGCGCGCGCGTGTTCTGCTCGGGCCACACCACGTTCCATTGTCCTGCAGGCCTCCACACACACGGTAAGGCTTGCTCATATCGTAGTTGACGGCGTAGAACTGCCCGATGGCAAAGGTGTTCGGAAAATCGTAAGTGCCGCCTCTGTCCCAGGTGATGCCGATGCCACCATCGTCACCGATGATGAAGTGCTCGGGATCTTCAGGATCTATCCACATCGCATGCCAGTCGGTGTGTATCGACAGCGCTCCACGCCGCTCCGTCTTCCCACCGTCATCGGAAAAGCGGAACACCGACGACATCCAGTAGACGCGGTCCGGGTCTTTGGGATCTACTCTGACCTGCGAGTAGTAGAACGGCCTTGCATCACTCGAGTTTCGCTGCATCAGCGCCCACGTCGAGCCGCCGTCTGACGACCTGTAGAGCCCGCTGTTGAGGCGTTGCGCCTTGCTGGTGTCAGCAACCTCCCCCTTCTTCAGGGGCCGTTTCATCGTATCTGCTTCGATCATCGCGTACATGACTTTCGGATCAGACGGCGAAATCGTGAGCCCGATTCGGCCTTTCATAGTCTCGGGGAATCCGCCGCCTTTTACTTCCGTCCACGTTTCACCAGCGTCGGTGCTCTTCCAGAGACCGCTGCCGGGACCACCGCTTTGAAGAAAATACGGACCGCGGATTCTTTCCCAGCTCGCTGCCCAGAGAGTTCTGTTGTCGACGGGATCCATTACTAGTTCGATGAAGCCTGCCTTGTCGCTGATGAACTTCATGAGGCGCCACGTCACGCCACCATCAGTCGTCTTGTATAAACCGCGGTCCGGATTGTTCGACCAGGTCCTGCCGATCGCTGCGACATAAACAACATCGGCATTCTTCGGATCCACCACGATTCTGGCAATGTGCTCGGTTTTCTCGAGGCCCATGAGCTTCCACGTGCGGCCGGCATCGACTGATTTGTAGATGCCGCCACCGGGAGAGATGGAATTCCGCGCGTCCTCCTCACCAGTGCCGGCCCAGATGACATCGCCGTTAGTTGGCGCGATCGCGATGTCGCCGAGCGAGATCACGCGCTCCTGGTCGAAGAGGGGGAAGAACATCGTCCCCGCGTTGATGGTCTTCCAGATGCCGCCGGTGGCGGTCGCTACATAGAAGACCTTCGAGTTTCTCGGGTCGACTTCGATGTCGGTGACGCGCCCGCCCATATTGGCGGGGCCGATTGAGCGCCATCGAAACGCGGACATGTGATCCGCATCGAGAGGACGAGAAAGCTGGGCTCCTGCCGGGAGCGCAAGAATGGAGGCGGTAAGGAGGATCGCTGTTTTCATTTGTGGGGTTATGAGAGGACACAGAGCAATTGCGGACTTCGGACGTATTGCGGACTGCGGATTTCGGACTAACGGCATTTCGGACTGCGGACGCATTTCGGACTGCGGACTGCGGACTAACGGCATTTCGGACTGCGGACGCATTTCGGACTGCGGACTGCGGACTAACGGCATTTCGGACTGCGGACGCATTTCGGACTGCGAACTGCGGACTAACGGCATTTCGGACTGCGGACGCATTTCGGACT
>JBBREF010000073.1:0-17123 GCA_038203205.1 Gemmatimonadales bacterium
AGGAGATGATGAGCCGCGCTGCGGAGAAATTGAAGCGAGGCCAGGCGACGCCGTACGTCTGCTTGTTTGCCGCGATCGCGGCGTGATCGATGTCAGGGTCGATGCTGAGCGCAGCGGGCATCCCCTGGGAGGCAAGCCACGCATTGAGGAACGATGGGAAGTTTCCTGATTCGTGGCGATTGATGAACACGGCATTTGCCGCTGCACCACGCGTCTCGGTCAGCTTCTGCCTGAACAGTGCGAGCGCTTCGTCCCACGTTGCGGCCACGAGACGCCCATTCTTTCGAATCATGGGCGTGCGATAGCGATCGGGATTGTACAGGCCCTGCAGCGCTGACTGTCCCTTCGCGCAAAGCGCACCGCGGTTCAGCGGGTGCTCGGGGTTTCCCTCGAGCTTGATCGCGCGGCCATCGCGCGTTTCTGCAACCACGCCGCAGGCAGCCGAACATTCGCGGCACGTGGTCGAGTAGTAAGTCGAAACACCGGGGACTGTCTCATCCGGTGAAACGAGATACGGAATCAGTTTTTCTACGCGCTCCGAGGAGCACCCCATCGCCGTCGTGGCGACTGTAGTCGCACCGACGACCTTGAGAAAGTCGCGGCGCTTAACGCCAGGCGTCCCGGTCTCTGTCTCGGCGCTCATTGATGCAGTGGCATTAGTAGTGACATGTCGCGCAATCGAAGCGCGCCTTGAACTGTGGATTCGAGCGGCCGATGTGACAGTTGACGCACCAGCCCATGTTCAACGAGTTCTGCTGATAGACGACTGCCATGTTCTGGACCTGGCCGTGACATTCCTGGCAGGATACGCCTGCGTTCACGTGCCTCATGTGCGGGAAGTGAACGTATTCGGGGAGTTTGTGGACGCGGACCCATGGAACCGGTTCTTTCCGCTGCCAGAAGCCTGCGAGTTTCTTCACTTCAGGCTTGTCGATCGCGACGGTCGTGTGGCACCCCATGCAAGTACCGACAGCGGGAAGTCCGGGGTCTGGCGATTTGCCCGCTGAGAAATGGCAGTAGACACAGTTCATCTTCAGGTTGCCGCCAGCGTGAAGCGTGTGCGGGAACGCCACAGGTTGGGCCGGGGCGTTGCGTTCAGATGAGCTGGCCCCGGCATACGCGGAAAGTGTAGCGGCTGCCGCAGCAAGGGCGAGGAAACCGGGTATGGCGAGCCATTTCCTCTTGGATTTCATCGGCAATCAGAAATGCGAGTCAATTGTTCGGGTTTGTGAAGAATTTCACAAGCCCTGAAAACGTCGCGGTAGTATGGCCAACACGGTACCTAACCGCAAGGCGATCAGGCCGTGTTTTCGGGGTTTTTTGTATTGCGTTCCCGCTCGATCGTGCGGAGCACTTCGATTGCCATGGCGCGCAGCAGATCAACTTCCCTTCCGTCGGGAGCGGCGCGGAAGATCAAAGCCCTCAGGGAGCGCATGACGTGCTCGTCGTTTCGCGTCCTGAAAAAGCGCATTTCCGACAATGCCCGGTGGGCGTCAGTGAACAGCAGTTCGAGCTGCGCGCTGGTAGGGGGGTCTGCAACTTTTCGCGGGGGTGCGAGATGGCGCGTGGCGTCCGCTGCGCCGACGTGCAGGTGGTACAGTGCGAGCAGCACAGCCTGCGCGAGGTTCAATGATGCGTGGTCAGTAGTCTGGATCGTGACTACGACGTGCGCGAGGTCGAGCGCGTCATTGGGAAGTCCTTTATCCTCGCGGCCAAAAAGGACAGCCACCGGCCCCTGGGCGGCAAACAGAAGCAGGTCTTCAGCTGCTGCCACGGGCTCGACGACAGCCCGCTTGGCTGCGCGCCTGCGGGCAGTAAAGCCGGCGACACGCACGCAGTCAGCGAGCGCGCTCTCGAGATCGTCGAAGTGCTCGATAGCGTCGATGATTTCCTGTGTATCGTGGGCGACTCCCACAAGGCGGAACGGGTCGTACGCAACTGGGCGTACGAGCCGCAACTTGTTCACGCCCATGTTCTTCATCGCGCGAACTGTCGCGGCGATGTTGATGGGGTCGAGCGGCTCGTAAAGTACGACGCGAACTGCGTCGAGCTTGCTCAAATTTGATGATGAGGAGCGCCGCGCCACACGGAGACGCATTTCAATGCTCCCCGTATGACGCGCACCCGGTTCATTTCGCTAGACTACCGGCCTGCCGGTAATCAGGCGGTACACCACTACGATAATTGCGACTACGAGCAGCAGATGGATAAGGGCGCCGCCCATCGGCATAACGAAGGCTCCCAAAACCCACAGGATCAGCAGAACCAGCGCGATCGTCCACAGCATTGACAACTCCTTCAGTAAGGGTTGACCCGCATCGTGCTCAAAAGCAACAGTCGTACCGTCAGGTCGTCTAGCGCGGACCACGCTCGACGAACTTTCCGGGCTCCCGCTTTCCAGCTTCATCGTGAATCGCCTGGCGGCCAAGCAGAATTCGGGTCGCCCTGATATCGTGGCCGATATCGATAAGGAGCAGCGCAAGGTCTCCGCTCCCATACAGCAGGCCGGCGAGCACGACCAGTCTCGAGATTTCTCCGAGGAGCGTCGGGATGGCTGCGGTCCCCTGCGCGAGCAGGCCGGTGACGATCTCCGAAAGCAGGAGGAGCAGCAGCACGGCGGCCATCAGCTTGAACAGCTTGGACAGGTAGCCAAGGCCGGTGTACGGCTCGAGATCTGCCGACCTCACGGGCATCGACGGGTCGGCGTTCGTATTGCGTGGCGGCGTGTTTCCAGCTGACGAATCGGGCGCGCTGTGCGCGGACACTACGGTCGTCGCTTCATCCATTTTCAGTCTCCGGTTCCCCTTACCACCGCGCGGGATATCCGCGCGTGTCAATGTGAGTGAACGGCCCATGGGCAGAAGTGCCAGGGTACACGCCCACGCCTCCTATCAGCGAAGGATGTGCCGCTTCGACACGATTTGCCGCAGCAAGGATAACTCGGGCGTCAGAAGTATTCACCCTGCCGTCCTTGTTGAGGTCGTCCATACTGCCATTTCCATCGTTGTCGATGAAGATGTCGGCTGCATCCCCGTACATATGCCGGCTTAGCGATGCCCTGCCCCTTGTGTCCCCTACACCGCTGTTGTACTGCGGCGTACGGAACCCGCTCATCACCCGGACCCCCTTCGCGGGAATCCCGGCCTTCTCCAGTTCGGCCAGAATCAGCTCCAGCTTGTCAACAAGCTTCATCTCCACGACCACGTATTTTGGCCATACGTTTGCCTGGTCGTGGGGGAAAAAGTCCTTGAGCCTGAAATGATCAGATAAAAGTGTGTTCTGACGGTCCTCGGTGACCTCTATGAATCCGCGCGGCGGTTGGTACCTGACGCCACCCGATGTACGAGCTGTCGGCCATTTCCCGATATAGTAGAGGCCAATTTTGCCCCCTCGGTTCTCCGAAGCCGGCTTCAGCGTAATGAGCGAAAAGTCTGCCACTGGTTTTATGGCGGTGCCGACAGCTATGGCCACAGACCAGATCCCGCTTCGTCTTGGAGCAGCAAGCACCGCCGTGGACTCGGCAGCGGCGCCTGACGAAAAGGTCGCGACAGCGTCGGCTTGCAGGCTGTCGGGTGACAGGCGGGCGCCGGGGTCCTCTACTCTGGCTCGAAGACGCCCGCTTTCCCCGAGGGCGGGGGTCACCATTTCGAGCGCAACCTCAGTGAGGTAAGCAACAGTCGGAGCCCGCCCGTCGGTCAGCGCGCGGCTGATGATTCCTGTAGTCAGCGAAAACCCTGACGCGTCTGTCCGCGCGGTCGCGATCGACCACGTCCACCCGATCGCGATCAGCCCGATAATTATTGACGACCCGATATTGAAGCGGCGCTCAGCCCGCCGCGACATTCCCTTGCGATGCCACCTGCTTGGCGGATGATCCGGAAAACTCTCGGCCCAGTGCTCGACGGTTGACCAGAGGTGCTCGAAAGTTGAACTTGACTTGCTGCTATCTGCCATCTCACCTCACGACAATTTCATGGACCAGCTCAGCGAGCTCTTCGCGAACCTCCGGGATCTACCTGCACTCATAAAGTGGGCCGGATACTTCGGACTTACCGCAATCGTCTTCGCCGAGACCGGCCTGCTCATCGGCTTCTTTCTTCCGGGCGACTCCCTTCTCGTGACCGCCGGACTCTTTTCGGCTCAGGGACTGTTCAACGTATACATACTCGGCGGGTTGCTGAACCTTGCCGCCGCAATTGGAAATTCGACTGGATACTGGATCGGGCGCGGCACCGGGCCGAGGATTTTTACACGCGAAGATTCACTCCTCTTCAACAAGAAGCACGTATTTCGCGCGCAGGCTTTTTATGAGCGGCATGGCTGGATGGCCATCATCCTCGCGCAGTACATGCCCATCGTCCGCACGTTTTCGCCTGTTATTGCCGGCGTGGGCAGGATGCCCTACCGGAAGTTTCTCGTGATCAGTGTCATCGGCACGACGCTCTGGGTATGGAGCATGCTGTTTACGGGGTACTTCCTCGGCACGTACGTTCCGGGCATCGACAAGCACATCGAGATACTTATTCTCGTCGTCGTATTCGTGTCGATCCTCCCGGGATTGATAAGCTGGTGGCGCGAGCGGCGGAAGTCTGCCGCTACTGCAGTGAACTGACAAAAGGAGAACGATCAAATGGCGTTTGAACTACCCAACCTGCCGTATGGTTTCGATGCACTCGAGCCGCATATCGACACGGCGACGATGCAGATACATCACGGCAAGCACCATCAGGCCTACGTTAACAATCTCAACGCCGCAATTGAGAAGGCTCCCGAGCTTGCCGGGAAGTCGCTTGACGAGTTGATGCGCGGAGTGAACGATGTGCCCGAGGCCGTCCGCACCGCTGTTCGGAACAACGGTGGCGGACACTGGAATCATTCAATGTTCTGGAAATGCATGGCTCCGAACTCTGGTGGACATCCAGATGGTGATCTCGGCAGTGCGATCAACGAAGCGTTTGGGAGTTTTGACAAGTTCAAGGAGCAGTGGGGCACTGCTGGAGGGGGACGATTTGGCTCAGGCTGGGTCTGGCTCGTCAATGACGGCGGGAAGCTGTCGATCACGAGCACGCCGAATCAGGACAACCCGCTGATGGAAGGAAAGAGCGCAATCCTCGGGCTCGATGTCTGGGAGCACGCGTATTATCTGCGTTACCAGAACAAGCGGCCGGACTATATCACCGCGTGGTGGAATGTTGTGAGTTGGGATTCTGTCGCGGAGAGTTTTTCCAACGGAGCGACCTGATCGTAAGCTAAGAGCGAATAGCGAACAGCTACTGCCAGCGGCTAGTCGCTAGTCGCTAGCGGCTAGCGGTAGCTATTCGCTGTTTGCTGTTCGCATACGGGCCGAGAGATAAAAGCCTTCACTGCGGTGACTCGACCGGATTCCCAGAACGTTCCCATTCAGCGAATCCCCCGCCCATATTCGCGACGTCAGCGCGGCCCGCCCGCTCGAGGACGCTCGTCGCGATTGCCGAGCGTCCGCCGCCCTGACAGTGAATCGCGACCTCACCCTGAGGGACCTCACTTAGGCGGCCGGGCAACTCTCCTAAAGGAATGTTGATCGCGCCTGGCAGGTGCCCTTCGGCGAATTCAGACCGTCCGCGTACGTCGAGCACGTGGTCGAAGCGCTGCGCCTTCACGTCGTCGACACTTGCCTGAGCTGTAGTACGCATGTCGACCCCCCGCCGCGTGAGATCGTCGAGTTGATCGGCCGAAAAAACTCCGCGGGTGCGCTCGAATCCGATCAGCGACAGTTCCGCGGCGAGATCGCGACGCGCAGTCTCGCCCGATGGGCCGATGAACCAGGTGTCCTCATCGTAGCGAAGGAGTGATCCGGCCCAGTTGAGGAACGACTTGTTGCGCGGGATGTTGATCGTACCGTATGCGTGCTTCAATGCGTACTCGGCAGTCGATCGCGTGTCGACCACGCTGGCACCTGATTCGATCGCAGCGACGATGTCAGCAGATTCGACCTCGTCCGGAATGGCCGGTGCCGACGTCGGTGGTCCGTCGCGATTCAGTGCTTTCATTATTGCGAAATAGGCCGGTGGTTCAGGCTGGCCGGCGAGCACGGTTTCGATGAAGCTGTCCTCGCTGGTTTCAGCGAGAGCCCAGTTGAACAGTTTCTCGTAGCCGAGCGTTGATTGCGGCATTGCGCCGAGTGCTTTGCCGCAGGCAGAGCCGGCGCCGTGGCCGGGCCATATCTGCAGGTAGTCGGGATAGGTGCGAAAGCTTCTCAGCGAGGCGAAGAGCTGGCGTGCGCCGGCTTCCATCGTGCCCTCGAACCCTGCTGCGCGCTCGAGAAGGTCAGGGCGCCCGACATCGCCGACAAAGATGAAATCGCCGGTAAGCGCGCCCATGGGCTCGCTTGCGGCCGCTGTGTCTGTGACGAGAAAGGTCATGTGCTCCGGTGTGTGGCCCGGAGTGTGGACTGCGTCGATACGAACGTCGCCGACAAGGAAGTGAGAGCCGTCGGTGATCAACTCCGCGCGTGATTCTTTCGCGAAGGCGTACTTCCATGTGGCATCGCCGGCGTCCGAGAGGTAGAGCTGTGCGGCGGTGCGAAGGGCGAGCTCGCGCGAGCCGGAGGCAAAGTCGGCGTGGATGTGTGTTTCGGTGACCGAGATGATACGAAAGTTGTCTTTCGCTGCGGCTTCGATGTACTGGGCGACGTTGCGGTTCGGGTCGACGATAAGTGCGAGCTTTGAGTGCTCACACGCGACCATGTAGCTGGCTTGCGCGAGCTTTTCGTCGAAGAATCGGCGTAAAATCATGCGGGAAGTAATAGCAGCGGGGAGAGCTGGAAACAATGCAGCGCGCGGAGTCTTAGCGGGGGCCTCTCGCAGCAGAGAGAGCCCCTTTGATGGGGGGTCTGGCCGGATGACATCTACCTCACGAGAATCGGCCGCTTGATCGCTGTAAGGGAATTCGACAATGACCCACCGGAGCTGAGCGGGATGAAGTGTCCGATGACATTCGAACCCGTCACATAGTCGAGTGCGAAACCCACGATCGCTACCACGATTACGTTACACGTGGAGCCAATGCATGACGTAGGCGGGACGTATGTAATGATTTTCGCGGGTTCCCCGATGACCCCCGCAGAGTTGTAACAGGCGCCCGTGCCTTGAACGTAATTAGAACAGAAATCACCGGCACCTTGCTTGGTCGGCCCGACCATATTCCCCGTTTCGGCCGCTACAGTATCTCCGGGCTGATAGTTCCGTGAATTACAAGTGCCGATGTTGTCCCGATAAAGATTTGCACCATTTTGGGGGGAGTCCGGGTTCGGCATATCGAGGGCGCCGAAGTTTCCTGGGTCCGTCGGGCTGCCATATTTGACCTGTACTGTCAGGTCCGCTGTGCTCAACTCTCGCAATACGCGCAGATCAGTTGCGTCGAGCGTCCTGCCTGTATCGAGGTTAGCGGGCTGCAGGAGCTTCGTCAGCTTGAAGTGCGAAACACCAAAGGGCTTGACACAGTTTGTACCTATGACGGAGCCCAGCCATGCCGTTGCCCCAGCTGAAACCGTTTTAGAGCCCATATTGAGGACGCCGGGGAGCATCGACTTGCCCTGAGCGGTGACAGTGACCTGGAGCGCATTGCTGCTCGAGGAAGTGCACGAGTTCGAGGTGAATGAATCGACGGTGTGGTCGTAGATCCCACACACGATGCCTGCAGGTTGGATTGAGGGGGCAACCTTCTGCACCATATTCGCCTGGGCGTACTTGACGGCGTACTCATCGACTGAGTCCGGATACTGAAGTAGCTGGATAACGCCTGCCAGGGCGCTGGCATCTGCGGCCGTTTGAAGCTCATTCTTCTGTACGTAGAGCCTGCTAAAGTCGACGACGACAGCCAGCAAGCTGAGAAGGACCGCCATTACGACGCCAACGAACGCGAGCATTGCGCCTTTCCTCGACTCACGAGTGCGTCTCATTGGGCGAATCCGGTGAAGAGTTGAATAATAATAGTGCCGAAATTACGACGCTGGAGTAGAAATGCGTGGAGATTCTTAGGTGTCTTCCCGCTCATACCTGAACTTCGCTGCCCTGGTCATCAGGATTTGCCCACCGGGTATGTAGTTAATTGGCGTGGAAGTGCGCCACACATAACCCTGCACCTTGATCGTTACATTCCCCGCAGCAGTCGTGCTCGAGTCGTACAAAAAAATCTGTCCGCTAGGGATTGGGTTGCCGCCAAAAGCGTTGTAAGCCTGCTGCACCTTGGTCTTTATGGCTGTAGTGCTCGCAGTTGGATTGGGCTGGACAGCGGCGTATCTGGCGCCCTCGCGAACGGCGGCAGAGAGCGAGTTACTGGCGTAGAAAGCGCGTGCGAAGTCGATAACAGTCCACACGACCAACAGAAGGATGGGCATAGTAATGGCAAATTCCACCATCGCTCCGCCGAATTCAGTTCGCCACAGTTTCGCGATTTTCATCCGGACCCCAGTTGGATATCACACCTTAAAAAACTAAATGAGCATTCGTTCACCGAGTTACCCTGGAAGTTACACGCCAGCTCAATCGAACGCCCCTATTATCTCGATCACGGCCGGGCCAAGAATCACGATAAAGAGAGCCGGGAAAATGAACAAGGCCATAGGAACGACCATTTTTAATGGGGCAGTCGCTGCCTTCCGCTCGGCATGATGCCTTCGCTTACGCCGGAGCGTCTCCGCAGATACCCGCAAAACCCTGGCACTGCTGGAACCCCACTTTTCACTTTGAACCAGACTCGCAACCAGCGTCCTGACCTCATCTACCCCGGTTCTGTCCCAGAGTCCCCTCAGCGCCTCTTCACGGGAAACGCCGGCATTGGTTTTCCGGCTCACCACCAGCAGCTCGTTCGCCAGCTCGGGATGAACGTAGACGAGGTCCTTCGCCACCCGCAGAATGGCTGCATCCAGGCTGATTCCGGCTTCGACGCACACCACGAGGAGGTCAAGGGCATCAGGCAGAGAACGCCGAATCTGTTCGTGCCGGCGCCCCATGAGTCTCAACAGCACAAAGGGCGGCAGCAAAAGCCCAATAAAAGCTGCCGATCCCACCCCAACCGCAAGTTTGAAAAAGCTGTTATGCGGGAGCAACACCAACGCAAGAAGAGGTAGCCCAAGGAGCACGAGCACCCTGACCATCGAGTAAACGAGTGGAGCCACCGGACCATCGTAGCCTGCCTGAACAAGACGATGCTGGATGCTCTGATTCTGCGCCCATATCGATGGAGCCTTCTTCAGCATTCGCGAGCGAAGCGAATCCTCGTCTGACTGAATTCCGCGCCTGATAGCCCGACGAACTTCTGCAGTCGCCGAACTCCCGAGTGCGCGGTCAACCGCTTCACGACGGGACGACTCGCGCAACTGAAGCCAAAGGGCAATAGCAAATGCGCTGACCCCAAGAATGATCAACGCAAAAAGCACCACGGCAGATGTCATATGTCTACATCCGCAATCTTCATCATGATCATGTATCCGACCGTAACCGATATTGCGGCACCGATCAGAACGGAACGACCGACACTTCCCTCGGCCGTCATTGGATCGAAGAAATCAGGATTGAATAGCGACAGAATAGCGAAGACGGCGACCGGCAACGCGGCGAGAAATCGCGCCGACAACTTCGGCTCGGCAATGAGCGTTTGTATCTGGCTGCGCATCGCAATCCGCTGGCGGATGATCTCAGCGAGGTTCGAGAGTACTTCACCAAGGTTACCGCCGGTCTCGCGCTGAATCAGCACGGCAGTTACGAACATCTTGAGATCGAGGCTGTCCATGCGACCCTGCATTCCGATCAGCGCCGTTCGAACGTCGATACCCAGCCGCTGCTCATCGTAAAACCGCGCGAACTCCGGACCAAGTGGGTCGATGATCTCTTCACCGATGAACTGAGTCGCCGCCTGAAATGAATATCCCGCCCTCATCGCGCTGACGAGCATCTCGATCGCATCGGGCAGTTGCTGTTCGAACTCGCGGAGCCGGCGCTTCTGTCTCCACTTGAGCCAGATAATCGGCAGGAACCAGCCGGCAGCGAATACGAAGACGGCCATGATGCCGCCATACATACGGCTGCCGAGCAGCACGCCAAGCATGCCGGAGGTCAGCACGATCATGAAAAATGTCGCGGGCCGCATCGTAAGCCCGGCACGTGTGAGCTGGACGCTCAAGCCTCCGACCCATGCCTGGCCGCTGAGTAGCCGGTTGAGGAACGGGACATCGCTGATCTTGTCGTCCTTGAGCAACGACCACTGACGCTCCACGCTTTCAGGTCCGCGGAGGCGCGAGCGCGCAACATCAGCGGCCTCGAGAGTCCTGCGGTTTACGAGAACGTATCCGCCGACGATGAAAGCCATCACAGCCACGAATACGGCCGTCAGGACGAGAATCAACGAATCATGCCCTCAGCAAAAAGCTCGGGCGAAATTTCCACGCCGGACACGCGCAGGCGCTCCATGAATGACGGACGGACGCCGGTCGTCTCGAAATCACCCATCACCTTCCCGTCAGGCGCGATACCCTTCCGCCGGAACCTGAAAATTTCCTGTGTCGCCGTGACGGGACCTTCCATTCCTGTTACCTCGACGATGCTCGTGATGCGACGCGAACCGTCAGCCATACGCGTAACCTGAATTACCAGATCGAGCGCAGACGATATCTGTTCGCGCATTGCGCGATCCGGCAGGTTGGAGCCTGCCATCAGGATCATCGTCTCGAGACGCGATAGCGCATCGCGAGGCGAGTTCGCGTGAATCGTCGTGAGCGAACCCTCGTGTCCCGTATTCATCGCCTGGAGCATATCGATCGCCTCAGACGATCGTACTTCGCCGACGATGATCCTGTCAGGACGCATGCGCAGCGCGTTTTTCACCAGATCGCGCGCCTTGACCTCGCCTTCGCCTTCAGCGTTCGGCGGTCGAGTTTCAAGTCTCACGACGTGCTCCTGCTGAAGCCGCAGCTCTGCTGCGTCCTCGATGGTGATGACTCGCTGGTCAGGAGGGATGAACGACGCCATCGCATTGAGAAGCGTTGTCTTGCCCGCGCCCGTTCCGCCCGAAACGAGGATATTAAGGCGCGCCGCTACGCAGCCCGCGATAAGCGACGCCATCGAAGCCGTCAGCGTGCCATTCTCGATGAGCCGATCGACTGACAGATCCGCGCCGAAACGGCGGATCGACAACACAGGACCGTCGATTGCGAGTGGCGGAATGATCGCGTTCACGCGGGAGCCATCGGGGAGGCGCGCATCGACCATCGGGGAGGACTCGTCGACCCTCCTGCCCACGCGGCTCACGATTCTGTCGATGACCGCCATTACGTGCGCATCGTTCCGAAAAGTCGCAGCGACGCGAATCAGCCGGCCACCGCGCTCGATATAAATCTCCTTCGAGCCGTTGACCAGGATGTCGCTGATGGACATGTCACGAAACAGTGGCTCGATTGGACCGAGTCCTGTGATCTCGTACAGGACCTGCTCGATGATGTCTTCGCGATCTGCAACCGTGAGCGGAGTCGATTCCTCTCGCAGCAGCTCGATGACAACGGCGCGAATCTCCGAGTTGAGCAGTCGCTCATCAGGGATCTGCTCGAGTGCCTCGAGATCCAGCCGCTCAATGAGCTTGCGGTGGAGATCGATTTTTACCTGGTCGACGGCACTCACTGCCTGCGTGTCAGGTTTCCGGGTGTACATCCCGGACGTCGCTGACGGGGCCGGTGAGCGGCCCACCGGCGTCGGCCGAGCCGTAGTCTGAACCTGCGTCGGTTCGGCTGCCTCGGGAACTTCAGCCGATGCCGGCGTGAGCCCGTTGCGCCTCGTCAAACGATCCCTAAGAGACATTTCTTGCTCCCCTTTCTGTCCCAAACAACTTACGCAGCCGCGACCCACCGCTTGGTGTCGCCCGTGGAAATGCGCCGGAGCCGCCTGTACCACTCAGCTTCCGCGCAAGGTCACTGTAGCTGCGAGCGAGCTTGGAGTTCGGGTCCTGAAGCGACACCGGCACACCCTGAGTCAGCGACTCGGCGGACAGCCTGTAGTCATTCGGCAACTTGTAATAGATCGGCGCCTGAAGAAGATCCTCGGCATCCTTTACTGGCAGAACGTCGCCTGACTGATATCGATTCACTACCACACACAGCTTCGACTCCTCGTAACCAAGTCGCCGGCAGACGGCGAGCGACCGCTGAGTGCTGCGAAGGGCCGGCACGCTCAACTGAGTGACTAGCACTATTCGGTTCGCAGCGTCAAGCGCACTGAGAGTTGCCTCGCTCAAATGATGCTCGCAGTCGACGACGGTGTATGCGAACTGGCTGCGAAGCAATGTCAGGATCGAGCCAACGGCAGCCGAATCGAAGAGTTCTTCGTCCTCCGGGGTGTCGCCGGTCGGCAATGCCCACACTCCCCCTGGACACGCGGTCATCACCGAGTTCAGAAGTTCCGGGTCGACCTGGCTGCCTTTTGCGATCAGATGGCTGAGGTCATAGGCTGGCCTGAGATTCAGGAAAACCCTCACATCTCCCCCGGTCACAACCAGATCGAGGAGAGCGACCCGGGAGTCCGTCCGCTGCGCGGCCAGCGCATGCGCAAGGTTGACTGCTATGCTCGTGCTGCCGAGCCCTCCCTTCCCGCTGTAGACTGCGATGAGCTCTCCACGCGTGGCCTCAGTGTGGCCGCGCCTGGTGACACGTTCCACCGCGCTAGCGAGCTCCTCCGCTTTTGGAGGATATACGAGGAATTCGTGGATACCTGCACGAATCGCCCGAAGTATGAGGTCGGGTTCAGGCGAAGGAGCTGTTGCGATCACCGAAGTCGTTGGCTCCCGTCGAATCTCGCGCTCGAGAGCGATCAACTCCTGGGAGGTAATTCCCTCGACGGGGATTACAACAAGGTCGAACTGTCCATCCCGCATCCTCGCGATGGCTTCGTCGCGATTCGCTACGTCTACCGTCTTGGCAAAACCAAAGCGCGCGAGAGTACCTGCGACCGCCTCAGGGGGGCCGGCGGAATTGTCCGCAATTAGCGCACTGCGCTGCATCTTTTGGCTCGCTCAGCGGATAATGGGGGAAGGAGGCCGTCGCGATGCATCGTCGAGGCGCTTCTGAATTGCGTCGCGTGCAGGCAATGCGGTATCGGGCAACAGTCTCAGAATATCCTGTGGCCTTGGATCCAGCGGATCCACGAGTACCGGAGTGACTATCACGAGGAGCTCGCTTTCGTTGTTCTGCCACCTTGTGCTCGAGAAGAGCGCGCCGATGACTGGCAGATCCTTCAGGATCGGGATGCCGCTGCGAACGCGCTCCTGCTCATTGCTGAACAACCCGG
Source organism: Gemmatimonadales bacterium (assembly GCA_038203205.1). GTDB lineage: Bacteria > Gemmatimonadota > Gemmatimonadetes > Gemmatimonadales > Gemmatimonadaceae > UBA4720. The sequence continues at coordinate 13,311 of JBBREF010000073.1, forward strand.
ATATGATCATGCTGCGGTCACGCGGCACATCTACTGTCGTCTCGACTCTCCGGGTTCTGAATGCGGGAATGCGGAAGCCGCTTACGATAATTCCGTTCACAAAATCCAGGCTCGAGACCTCAGGCCGGACGCGAAGCTTGATGAGGCTGTCGCTCAGAATTTCAGCGACGAACTGAAGCCTGACGCCGAATTCCTTGTACTGGATCGATACCTGATTGTTCCCGTCGGCACTGGGCTGAAGTATCGGGATCGGGAGCTCGCCACCGGCGAGGAATGTCGCGGTGTCCTTGTTCCCCGCCATGATGTTTGGCTCGGCAAGCGTTCTCGCGTTTCCAGTCTGCTCCTGGAGGTCGAGCAGCGCCAGCAGATTCCGGGTGCCCAGGTCGGACAGCACCGTGAGGAAACCTGCATCACTCGGGAGGGTGATTCTGCCGTCGTCGCCGAAGACGTTGTCAGTTCGAAACGTCCCCGTGCCAACGCGCGTGCCATTGTTGCGGTAGACACCCGAGATTCCCACGCTCCTCAGGAGGTCCTTCCGAACCTCTGCAATCTTGATGTAGAGAGCTATCTGCTGCCGGTCAGCGGGCGAATGCACCGATACGCGATAGTGCTGGCGCGTTCCATTCGCGAGCCAGAAAATTGCGTCAGTTTCACCAGCGGTCTTGGAGTTGATGACAAGCTCGCGCGTGCCGACGACGACGACATCAGCGACGTCTGGATTCGCGATCGATACCCGCGTAATTCCAACTGCCGTTGTTAACGGATACGAGCGGCCGACAGGCAGATTGATCCGCGTTATCTGTCCTGGCTGGGCGGCTGCGGGAGTCGAACCGGCAACTCCGACAAACACCGCACCTGCCACCAGAAAAAAATTGCGCACCCTGGTGAGAACTTTCAGACGAACCTCCACGAAAGATTGCACGAACTGGACATCCGCCGGAGCGAATACCCTATTGATCAACGCTTACCGGCAGTATCGAATTTCTGAGGTGTCGCCTTGCCCGCACGATACACATTAACGAGCGCGGACTCAGGCGGCGGTGGTGGTGGCGGAGGCGGGGTTGGCTTCACGACCGGGGGCAATGGGCGGTAGATCACGCGCGGTCGGGAAGTCGGTGAAGCGCGCTGTTGTGGAACCTGTACTGCCTGTCCCTGGAGCTGTGACAAAACGTCGGACGACGTTGCGCCCTTCGTGCGGACGCTGTCGGGATCGCCGTATCCGCGCAGTACGAGTTGGATTGCACCGGTATTCATCGCGATCGCCAGCCGTTCCGCTTCGTCCGGGGTGACGGCCAGCGTCACGGTCGTAGCATTGATCGACCGGCCCTGCGTGTCCCGCTGGAGATCGGTGCCGACTGAAAGCACGAGCATGTTCGACATGAAAAGTTTTGCAACCTGCTTGGACGAACCCTGACTCTCTGCAATCGTCACAAGCACGTCGACGCGGCTGTTCGGCTGGAGGAGCCCGCTGATGCCGGCTACGTCGTTGATTCGCACGGCCATCGCGCGCTGTCCTGGCGGAATTTTGATCTCGAGCCCGGGTCCAGTCCCGACAGGTGCAAGCCTGCCCGGCACGATATGCTCGCCGTTGAATACGGCTATCCGCGTAACCCGCCCCGCAACCGAGTCGATATTCGAGAAGGCGCCGGCGGGAATCATCTGGACCGGCAACTGAATTGTTTTCAGCGCAATGCGGTCAATAGCGGTCCCTTCCGGGATGTCCTGGCCCGCGACAACCACTGGCTGCGTTACCACCTCACCAGAGCGGCTATTCGCCGCGAGGAGCCGGTACGCTCCGAATGTTGCGGCGGCGGCTACAAAGAGCGCGCCCCAAAAGACAAGCTTATATCGTCCACCCATTTCCTACTCCGCTCTCTTCAATGTTTTTACTGCGGTCGTCCCGTCAGCTCCGGGATGACGTTACGCCAGGAGTAGCCTGGGCAACCACCCCGCCCAGAGCGCTCCGAGCGCCAACGGAATTCCGTATGGCAGCGTCGACCGCACGGACGAATTCTCGGGTCTCAAGATCGCGGGAGATCCTGTTGCCATACCAAGGGTCTCCGCAGTTCCCTTAACTCCCCGAGCACCAATCATCCAGAGCACGGCCAGAAGCGCTCCTGCGCACGCACCCACTACTGCACCTTCTAAAGCTCCCAAAGGTCCCAGCCACGCGGCCGCAGCGGCGAAAAGCTTCACATCACCAGCCCCCAGCCACCGCAACAAATAGAATGGCAACCACAGCCCCAATCCAACCAGAATTCCGGTTACTGATTTCAACAGGCCCGCGCCAACCGGGTCCGCAATGATGGACCCGACTAACCCAAGCGAGGCGATTACCAAGACGAGGCGATTCGGAATCCGCCTCGATCTGAAGTCACCCACCGCCGCTGCAATGAGCAGGACGGTGAACACCAATCCAGCGACGGTTCCCGTTGGCGATTGTCCGAAGGGAACCACTAACCTTTATGACAGGCTGTTCGCGTAGTCAGAGAACTTCTGCTTGATCTTGCCGCCGAAAAACGTAACGGCAACGATAGCCGCGATAGCGATGAACGCGATAAGAATTCCATATTCGGCCAGCGCAGCGCCGTCCTCATCGTTAACGAACCGCGAGATTTCCGCCTTAATGCCTTTCATATTGAAACGCTCCTTTAGAAGTAAGGATGAGACAGCGCGATCATTCTATGAACGACCAGCCCTGGTGTAACGAAGGAAAACCGTTCGTCCATTCGGCCCCAGATCTAACCCAGCGGTGACCGGGAACGGAGCTTATCGAGCACAAGGAATCGAACGTTTATGTATCGCAGCCTACAACTTCTTTTACTGGCTGGCAACAACTTCTTTTATCAACGTTTCCACTTTGCCTGCCATCACGATCCGGGTATGCCCGGAGTTATGACAGGCTGTTAGCGTAATCCGAAAACTTCTGCTTGATCTTGCCACCAAAGAACGTGACAGCGACGATGGCCGCGATTGCAATAAAAGCGATCAGAATGCCATACTCGGCCAAAGCCGCCCCTTCTTCCTCACGAAGAAATCTGTTGATTCCGTTCATAAATACCCAACCTCCGAATAGATGAGACCGCCAAGAGGTGCTACCGTACAAGCCACGGGGAAAAATTGCAAGTCAGAACAAACGTGATGTCAAAACGTCACGGAACCGTTACGCTAACTGCTTCAGCCACAACGATATGGACGACCAAACAGCGCGATAGCGTACAGTGTCCAAAGTCGCAAGATTAGCCCGCGTGAAACGCAACTTCGCCCCAAGTATCGCCGACATCCTTTTCCTCGTTGTCGCGCCGCTTACCGCAATCACCCGCACCGTCAAGCTCACCCACAGTGACGGTGATCTCGCGGCGCACATCAGAATGGGCCAGGTGATTCTCGACACGGGAGCCATCCCCGGCCGAAGCCTCGCATCCTTTACAGCGGCAAATGACCCGCTCGTGGCTCACGCGTGGCTCAGCGAAGTTGTTCTGGCTACGCTCTTCTCAGTGGGAGGACTCGCCCTCGTCTCAGTTGTAACAGGGATCATCGTAGCGTTCACTCACGCGGGGGTAGCGTTGTTCCTGCGCTCGCGGGGAGTCGACGCGCGATGGGCACTGGCCGCCGCGTTCATCAGCCTCGCAGTAAGCTCGACCCACTGGCTCGCACGCCCTCACATGTTCTCGATCCTTGGCGTAGCTATCACGATCTGGATCCTCGAGTCGGGATCGACCCACAAGTGGCGATACACAGCTCCCCTTTTCATAGTCTGGGCAAACCTTCACGGAGGCTGGCTCTACGGTCTCGTAATAATCGCGGCGTACG
>JBBREF010000074.1:0-17090 GCA_038203205.1 Gemmatimonadales bacterium
TTCCGATCACGAGCCCGCGCATCTGGTGGCCGCCTGGTTCACTGGCGTGCGTAGTGCCGGTTGTGTTCGCGTCGCCGGCGTGGACGAGATGCGGGTCCGGCGAACCGTGAAGACTGACGTGATCGCCGACGTGGGATGCGAAGTGACAGTGAAATACCCAGTTGCCTGGAGTCGATGGCACCCATGAGATCGCCATCGACGCGCCCTGCTGCATCACTTGCATGTTCTGCAGTGCCTGAAGATCGGGAGCGACGGCGGTGTCGGCGCGTTCCCCACCGCGGTGGGTAACCTTGAAGTAGAACCCGTGAAGGTGCATCGGGTGCTCGACGGCCGCGGCATTTATGAAACGCCAGTGAACCGAGTCGCCCTGATTCAGGGTGAGCCGCTCATTGTGCGGCCATGCCTTGCCGTTGAACACGAGAACACTTTCGAACGGCTTGTCGTCGTAGAAGTAAAACCATTCGGTGACCATCCAGACCTGATCCCGTTTCCTGCTTGCTGGCGCGTCCTTCGCGTCGACGATGAATGCTCCATTCAGCTGCGAATCGAGCCAGAGGCGATCGCGCCATGTGTCGAGACCTTTTATCACGCCCCAGTAGAAGAACGTGCCGACGGAGTCGAGCGTGAATGAAATGTCGCGCGTCGCGCCTGCCGCAACGTGGACCGTGTCGTCCCTGGCCGCTAACGATTGGCGGAAGCCGCTCATCATTACAGCAGAGTCCGATCGGTTGCGCAGCGACAGCCTGACACGAGTACCTACATCCGCGCGCAGCATCGGCCCTGGCACCTGAGGTGTCTTGCCGCGTTCGGCGAGGGCGAGTATCCGCACGACTGGATCGCCTGAGCCTTCGGCCTGCCATGCTGCCTCGACAATATCCAGCGCGAGAGTGAGTGTTCCGTTCGCGACGCTTCCCGCAGGCACGCGGTTCTGATTCACGGCAACCATCGGGGCATCTGCAACCGGGCGCGGCAGGGGTCGTCGCGGTGGTGCTGCGACAATCGCATCCTGAAGCAGGGGCGTCGTTATCCAGAGTGCAGCGTGCAACGCTTGAGAAAACATTGGTCTCCAGGGGCCTTATGTAACGTTCTCAGCTACCGCGTTTCAAGGAAATCGTCGATCAGGGGAAAAATCCTCTGGCGGTAGCCCGAAAATACGACAGAAGACGGCATTGTACAGCTTGGAGCGTTTGCTGTACGTTTGGCGATCCTTACATTTGGCCGGCAACCGCAATGACAGCGCGGAAATATCGTCTCATTTATACGGGATTCTTCGTGCTGGCGGTCATGTCGACAGCAGCTGTCGGTGGAGCACAGACATCCGATGATCCCGAAGCGCGACTGCGAAGTATGGGGCTCACGCTTCCTGCGCCATCGCCGCCAGTTGCGAATTATGTGCGCGCAGTCCGCAGCGGGAATCTCCTGTTCCTTGCGGGCCACGGAGAATGTGGAGGGACGCGACTTACGGGGAAGGCGGGCATCGATGTCAGCATCGACAGCGCTCGCGCTTCAGCGCAACGCGTCGGCTTGTGCCTGCTGAGCACGATAAAAGCCGAGGTTGGCGATCTGAGCAAGGTGAAACGAATCGTGAAGGTTTTCGGAATGGTGAATGCGGCTCCCGATTTCACCCAGCATCCCAGCGTGATAAACGGCTTTTCCGACCTTATGGTTGCTGTCTTTGGAGCAAAAGGGCGTCACGCGAGGTCAGCCGTCGGCTTTGGCTCGCTGCCGTTCGGCATGACAGTGGAAATCGAGATGGTGGTCGAGCTGGACCCGTGAGCGCCGGTGCAATTCGGCATTCAACGCCGCTGCTTCGCTGCAGTTAGCAATTAGCAGCACTAGCTCGCAGCTGTTAGCAATCGGGGCACGCTAACGGCTATGAGCTAGTGCTGCTAACCGCTAACTGCACGCTTTGAGTTACTGTCTCGTTGTTGCGCTCTTATCTCGCACCGGCCTGAACTCCGATGTCTGCAGATAGTTCGGCCACTCACGCGAGTTCGCCAGCGAAAGTCCAAGGCGATGAAGTATTGAAACATCTTCGGCTATCCCTGAGAAATCCCAGGACGCTGCATCGAAGTTGTCCGCCGGCTGGTGATACGCGTCACGGCGATACGTATCGTCAGCCACTTTCCCTGCAGCTTTCCCACCGACAAGCAGGTCGGAGCCGCTATCCATGTACAACATCGGTACTCCCCGCTTTGCCATGGGAAAGTGGTCGGAGCGGAAGAAGTATCCCGCTTCAGGATTCGGGTCAGGCGTGATCACCCTGCTGCTCGACGCGAGAACCTGCTGCAGTCGAGCCTCGATGTCTGTCTGGCCCGATCCGACGACGAGCACGTCACGCGCGCGCCCGGTCGCAGACAGCGCATCGATGTTGAATCCGGCGACAGTCGTCTCCAGGGGAAACACAGGGTCGCTCGCATAATACTCGGACCCCAGCAGTCCTTTCTCTTCAGCCGTCCAGAATGCGAAAACGATCGAGCGCTGCGTCCGCGGGCCCGCTGCGAACACACGCGCCAGCTCGAGCACCGCGCCAATGCCTGTTCCGTTGTCGATCGCACCGTTGTAGATGCTGTCGCCGCGAGCATCTGGCGCACCGACGCCGAGGTGATCCCAGTGTGCACCATATAGTATTGTCTCGTTCGGGCGGGTCGTGCCGGGGAGGCGCCCAATAACGTTCTTCGACCGAATAGTCTGACGCCTCACCTCGTAGTTCGCCGAGAATGTTGCAGTTCCCAGCGGCACGGGACGAAACTCGCGAGTCTGCGCGATCTTCTTGAGTGCTTCAAAGTTCTGCCCCACCGCCTCGAAAAGCCGCACGGCATCGTTACGCTGCACCCAGCCCTCGACCAGTGGATGCACCTCAGCGGGATTCGGACGGACAATGTCGAACATCGTATTGGTGTTCGAGTTCTTCACAGTTGCCCAGCCGTACGAAGCGGGTGCCGTCTCATGAACGATCAAAAGGCCGGCGAGTCCCTGGCGTGCAGCTTCCTCAAATTTGTATGTCCAGCGACCGTAGTACGTCATCGCCTTGCCACCGAAATCGCCCTGGCCCGTCTCGAAGTCCGGGTCGTTGATCAGAGCAATACCAATCTTTCCACGCAGATCCTGTCCCTTGAAGTCGTCCCAGTTGCGTTCAGGTGCCTTCACTCCGTAACCAAGGAACACGATCGGTGCGTTGACGATATTCACGCGATCGACATTCTGCATCGACGCGCGAACGGCGATCTCGTTCCCTTGAGTGAGCGGAAAGACCTGACCGTCGACATTCACTGACAGTTTGGGCACTCCCACAATGTCGGATTGACTGAGCGGAACCTCCTGGAACCACGAGCCACCCGGTCCACCTGGCTGAACGCCAGCCGCCTGCAGGCGATCACGCAGGTAGTTCACAGTGATTGGCTCCGCCGCGGTCGCGGGACCGCGCCCGAGGAACGCATCTGACGAAACGGTCCTGACGTCATTTGCGATCCTTTCGGCGCTGACGGTTGCACCTGCTGGACCGTTGGTCGTGCTGACAGATGGCACGCATGCCGAGAGTGCTAGAACGAGTGCGAAGCTGCGAGTGGGATTCATCTATGGTCTCTAACGTTTGGATTGTCGCGAATCACGCGGTCCAGCGGGACGCCGGGTGGAGTACAGATAATTCTAGCAGCATGTTTCGCTGTGGGTCACCGTGGAGCTTGCACTGCGGAAACCCAGGGGGGAAAACGATTGGGCGGATTGAGCGAATTCGGCGGATCAAGCACGTCCCTGTTTGCAGCAGTAACCTCGCTCGCTTCAAGGTTTCCCCCTTTTGATGTTAGCCCAGAAATCCAGGATCTGAATTGGCCAGGATGCGGGTTCGCCGGCGGGCAACCCTTTAATCGATGCGCCCTATCCGCCGAATCCGCTAAATCCGCCTGATCCGTTTCCCACATGGGTTTACGTTGGTCAGGTCCGCAGAGCTCTCGTGAGCGCGCGGTCCAGAGAGTTGGCGAACGCCTGCTTCTCGCGTTGACCATATGTGCCGTGGCCGCCGGTTTCAACTCCCTCGCTTCGCAGTCCGTCCATGAAATTCCTGACGGACAGCCGTTCCCCGATGCTGTCTTCGGTGTAGACGTCGCCGCGTGGATCGATAACGGTCACGCCTTTTGGAACGAGGAGCGCAGCAAGAGGAATATCAGCGGTCACGGCAACATCGCCTGCACTCGAGTGCTCGGCGATATAGAGATCGGCGACATCCGGGCCACCGTCTACCCTGATTGCTGAGAGATATTTGTAACCTGGAGGGAGCTGAATTCGCTGGTTCGCGACAAGCACTGTCTCGAGCTTCAGCCGATCCGAAGCTCGAAAGCAGATTTCCTTCACGTCCTTCGGCGCAGCGTCAGCGTCGATCCAAAGTTTCATCGGGCGAACATGCCGATACCCGATCCGCCCGGATAGCCGAGCGGATCGGAATCAAACGGAATAGCGAAAAGGTCTAGTAGCCGCCGCGTCCGCCACCGCCACCACCGTAGCCGCCACCACCACCGCCGCCACCGTAGCCACCACCACCACCACCGCCGCTGCGTCCACCGCGTCCGCCACCACCGCCGCCACCACTTCCACCTGGTGTGCCGCCGCCGAGCCGGGTCACGTTTTCAGCCGCGGGACCCTTCTGTCCCTGAACTACATCGAACTCCACGCTCTCGCCTTCGTCGAGTGACTTGAAGCCTCCGCCCTGAATCGCGGAATGATGAACGAAAAGGTCCTTTGTCCCATCCTCTGGAGTGATGAAGCCAAAGCCCTTGTCGTTGTTGAACCACTTGACCGTTCCTTTCGTACGCATCGTCCTGGTATCCATTCAAAAAAGTGGAGTCGCTGCCGAGCCAGCTTTTGGGGCTGACGGCAGCAATGTCAAACGCAGGTTTCGCTCCAAACCGTCCGATCGGGCGTTTTCCGCGGGTAGGGAGGACGACGATCCCAGTCGTCGAAGCGGGCGTTAGAGCCTCTCAAAGCTCAATAACAACGGGATCGCCTACTTTAACGAAGCCAGGCTGCACCGTCGTCCCGTACACGCCGAGGCAGGCGTCGCGCTCCTGAGCGATTGCCCGGAGGACTGCCGGATTTTTCGTCGAAGTTTCCGGATCGACATTTACCATCACGCAACGTTTGTCGCGGCGGTCTACGCGCATTCGCATCGAACCAATTTTCATCACAGATCCAACCCAGTCGTCTTCGGGATATGCGTTGTCGGCGACCGGATCGATTACGAGATTCGGCCGGAATCGCCGTGGGTCGAGGCTGACATCAGCGAGCGTGCTTATCGATGCCAAAGTCCGTGTCGAAATGAGCGACAAAGGCATCGCATCGAAGGCGCCGCGTCCCTGCCGTATGACGCGAGCGCCGTGTTCCAGCAAGTCGCCGAGCGCCGGGTCTGCGACGTCGAACTCTCGACCGTCCGGGGCTAGTATCACCGTGCGCGAAGTTTCAGGCTTGTCGGGTTCGTGGAATCGCGGTGTGTAGCTCCACATTTCGGGAGCTTCCCTGATCGTCAGCCACGGGAAATTGCTTTGAGACTTTCCCTCGCGGACGAAAGCCCACCTGCGGTCGCCGATAAAACCGTTCCATCCCACCTCGATGGAATCGAGTGATTCCGACCTCATTGACTTCACGGGATATCTATAGAGCGCGGATACCCTGCCGACCTCCGCCAGCGTCATCGATTTCGCAGTGCCGATATCATTTCGCGAAGTTATTCCTTGCTTCCTTCGATTGCGAATCCTGATATAACTTCTTGAGAATTGCCTGGTCACGAAGCCTGAAGAAGGGAGGAAGAAATGACGCGGCGCGTAACGACAGTAGTCGTGAACGATTTGATGCAGCAGGGCTATACCTACGATCTGACGATGCCAGCCGGACGCGGTTTTGCGCCTGAATTTCGTCCTGATCTGACACCTAAAGAGATGCTCGAGCTCGGGGTGTTCGGCGGGAAATACATGACTGACTGCAGAGATGAGTTCCCGTCCAGCTGGTTTGCGAAGGCGAAGCTGTGCCATGAGCGCCACGACGCTTTGCTCAACTTCTTCAAGGTGAACGCATCTCAGTCGCTGGCGACCTGGCGGAAGAACGGCTGGATTCACTCGGATGACCCACGTGGGTGGTTCCAGTGGTATTGCCGGTACTATCAGGGCCGGCGCTCAGCTGATGACGAGCGTCAGATCCGCCGATGGCGCGCCGCGAGCCGCCACGTCGCTCAATTGAGGCTCGGCTGTTTTGGGGGCGACTGGAAATGCCGACCGCGGCAACGGCAGGCATTGCTTCACTGGGCTTATGACTCGCGGGTTTTGTAATCGGGGATATTCCGGCATGCCAGCCGGATGGGTGATGCGCAACTGCAAGCAATTTTGTTATATCGAGCCGGCACGTCGACGGTGCATAGTGTTCGGGTGAATGATCGTCCGGGTCTCATATCGCCGCTAAATCGGCGTGATTTACTTCGAGCCGTTGCGCTCGCCGGCGCGTCGACGCTGGTGGGTGGATCGCTCACGAGTTGCCTTGGTGAGCCCACCGCGAGTGGTGATGGCATTCCTCGCCTGCAGGCTCGGCCAATGCTGCCAACCGTCAGGGCGTCCCCCGGACGTGCCCGCTTTGATTATGATGGCACCACGGCTGTCGCGTTTATCCCGTCCGGTGCTACGTGGGAAGAGGAGCTGGGGCTCATGGTGTTCCTCCATGGCGCACTTCGCACGGTCGATGCGTTCGTTGACGCATTTCAGGCAGCTGCAGATTCAGCGCGCGTCATAGTGATTGCTCCGTTCGCGCGAGCGGGAACATGGGATGCGGTCCGATCGGGATTCGGGCCTGATCCGGCTCGTATAGATGCGGCTCTCAGGTGGACATTCGAACGCTGGCGCGTGGATCCGGAGCGGGTTGCGCTTGCGGGTTTCTCTGACGGCGCGACGTACGCGCTCGCGGTTGGCCGCGCGAATGGGGACTTGTTCCCGAGACTTGCGGCCTTCTCTCCTGGATTTCTGATTGGTGTCGAGCCCGTGGGTCGCCCCAGAATTCTGGTCACCCATGGGGACCAGGACATCGTCCTGTCAATCATTCGCACGCGCGAGATAATAGTTCCTGATCTTCGCGAGATGGGGTACGAGGTCGACTTCCGCGAGTTCTCCGGCCCGCATGCTGTCCCCGCCCAGACCGCGAACTCGTTTATCACGGGCCTCGGCCGCCCCTAGAAGGCATCTCATGCAAGTCGATGTCATGACGGAAACAGTGATCCTTCGGCCACGATCCGAGGTCGCCGAATATTCGGGTGATCCGGCGAATGCTCCCGAGTGGTATCGCAACATCGAGAGCATCGAGTGGAAAACCGCGCCTGAGCTCTCGCCCGGATCGCGCGTCGCGTTCGTCGCGCACTTTCTTGGCCGCAGACTCGAGTACGTCTATGAGATTGTCGAGTTTGTGCGCGGTGAGCACCTCGTGATGCGAACTGCAGCCGGGCCATTCCCGATGGAGACGTCGTACACTTGGGAAACCACGGCCAGCGGCAATACGCTCATGAGACTGCGAAACAGGGGTCTACCCACAGGTTTCTCGAAGATTGCAGCTCCCTTTATCGCGAGGGCGATGCGGCGCGCAAACAGAGGTGACCTTGCCATGCTCAAGGAGATTCTCGAGAAGCGGATGCAGAGGTCTGGTTCCTGAGAAGCGGGCGTTGAGGAAGCGCCGCTGCGGCGATTCATTACAGAATCGTCATTAAGCCGTCAGAGTCCGGTAACCTGCAGAGTTCTAAGCTCCTTTCTCGATAAGGAGCTCCGGCAGGGATGCGGCTCCCCCAATGAGTCGTTACCTGACAAACACATGCTGACTGCGCCTGCAGCACCAGAAACCTCGGTTGCACATTTCGTTGCAGAGCTTGCGACGCGCACGCGCGCCCTCGAGGCCCAGGCAATTGAACTTCAGGAACGTGCGGGACTTCTCGATCTCGCCAGGGATGCGATCGCCGTCAGGGACATGGAAGGGCGCATCTTGTTCTGGAGTCGCGGCGCTGAGATCGCATATGGATGGTCCTCAGACGAAGCTATCGGAAAAATCGTTTTCGATCTGGTGAAAGCAGAGTTCCCCGAGCCGTTCGCTGACATCTACGCGAAGCTTCTTCGTGAGGACAGGTGGGAAGGCGAGGTGATTCACTACCGCCGCGACGGCACCCGCATGATTGTCGCAACCCGGTGGACTCTTCAGCGCGATGAGTCAGGCGCTCCGTACAGAGTGCTCGCCATCAACAACGACATCACCGCGCGTCGAAAGGCTGAAGCCGAGCAACGTCTTCTCGCGCAGCGGCTGGCGATGGCGACCTCTGTCGCGAAGGTTGGGGTGTGGGAGTGGGATAAGGCGACCAATGCGTTCGCATGGGATCACACGATGTTCGAAATCTACGGCAGGTCCGGGTCGGGTTCGGTGCCGTATGATGCGTGGGTTGACACGTTGCTGCCAAATGATAGATCCGCCGTCGTCGCAGGGTTTCGGGATGCGATCTCCAGTCGGGAAGACGCATTCGGGGAATTCCGGATTGTAACCCCTGAGGGAAAGGTCAGGACCCTCAGTGTTTGCGAGCGGATCGTGCTTGATGAGCATGGGGCGGTGTGCGGCATGATCGGCGTGAATATGGATATCACTCCCCGAAAGCAGGCCGAGAAGGTGCTGAGGGAGAGCCGGGATGAACAGCTGCGCTTCAAGGATGAATTTCTTTCCCATGTCTCTCATGAGCTTCGCTCACCGCTAACCGCGATCAAGCAGTTCTCGACAATTCTTGCGAACGGCCTGGCCGGTGACCTGAACGAAGAGCAGCTGGAGTATCAGTATATCGTCCTGAAGAATGTCAGTCAGCTGCAGTCGATGATCGATGACCTGCTCGAGGTGACCCGCCTCGAGACAGGAAAGTTGAACGTGAATCCGTCGCGTGTGTCGCTTTCTGAAGCAGCTTCGTACTCGGTGGATACTGCACTTCCTTCGGCGCGCGCAAAGGGCGTTCTCATGGAGTGCGATGTGCCGGAGGATCTGCCTTTCGCGTATGCCGACCCAATTCGTGTCCGGCAGATCCTGAACGTGCTGCTGGATAACGCAGTGAAGTTTTCCACGGCGGGAGATGTCATCACCGTCACAGCATCAGTCGAGCAGGAAGGCCCGCCATTCCTCACTATTGGCGTCTCGGATACCGGATGCGGCATGGCACCCGAAGTCTCAGCGAGGATTTTCGAGCGGCTCTACCAGGAGTCCGGATTCAGCCAGGACAGCAGAAAAGGCCTCGGCCTCGGACTCTACATCTGCAGGGAGCTGGTCATCCGTCAGTCCGGAGAAATTTGGGCTACGAGTGAAACAGGGAAGGGAACCACTATTTCGTTTACACTGCCGGTCTTCTTCTGCGGCTCTCGCAGACGGGAGAATCTTGAACTCAATTCGGAGGATGACGAGTCATGAGCAGCAACAGAATTCTCATTATCGAGGATGACGCCGACGTACGGCTGGGCTATCACATCCTTCTCAAGTCACACGGCTTCCTTACGTTTTTCGCCGTTGACTCGATTTCCGCAGTCAGTGAAGCCAGAAAGAGCCAGCCTGACCTGATCATACTCGACCTCGGGCTTCCTGGCGGCGACGGCTTTGTAGTGCTGGACAGATTCCGTGCGAACACGTACCTGGCGGTGATCCCGGTCATAGTTGTATCCGCTCGCGGGGTTCACGCTTACAAGCAGCGTTCGCTGGATGCCGGCGCGGCCGCCTACGTTCAGAAGCCTTGGGATGACAGGGAACTGCTTGCGATCATTGCCGGTCTGCTGCCTGCGAGCCACCTCGCTGGCAAGGTGGACGCGGGACCTGTTCTTCGCGCTACGAGTGATGCAACGGGGCAAATGAACAAGCCGGCTCCGCTGTTCCGGATCTCGTGACTCACGGTTCAGTCTACGGGACGGGGTTCCGAGCCCCAAGTCCGCTAAATTCAGGGCATGGATACAGTCACATCCCCACCTCACGCATCTACGATAGCAGACGGAAGTGGGCAGTCGCTCGAGCAGAGGCTGCGAGCCGCGGCGAATCTTCTCGAAGAGATCGTCGCTGACAGGGCTCTGCTCGCGGAGATCCCTGTAGAGGATCGCAATCGCCTTCTTCAAGCGGCCGGCCGCGTCTCCCGCCCGGACGTAATCGACCGCCGCCGCCTCCTCAAGGTCAGCAAGCGAAAGCGGAAGGCCGAAAGAGTCATGCGCGAGGAAAGCGTGCTCGAGAACACCGGCATTCGCCGCCTGCGCCGCGAGCCTGTTTTCACGACCCCCAATTATTTTCCGCCGAGCCCACAGGATATCCGCGACGATGAGCCGCAGCTTCGTGAACTCAACGAGCCGCGCAACTGCTACATCTGCAAAAAAGACTACTCGTCGGTCCACCACTTTTACGATCACCTCTGCCCAACCTGCGCGGACTTCAATTTCGCAAAGCGAACCGAGCTTGCCGACCTGACGGGACGTGTCGCGCTTCTGACGGGTGGTCGTGTGAAGATCGGCTATCAGTCGGGAATCAAGATGCTACGGGCCGGGGCACACCTGATAGTCACTACCCGCTTTCCGCGCGATTCGGCTGCGCGGTATGCGCGGGAGGTCGACTTCGCAGATTGGGGCCACCGCCTCGAGATATTCGGGCTTGATCTCCGTCACACGCCAAGCGTTGAATCGTTCTGCAAGGAGATGCTCGACACTCGGGACAGGCTTGACTTCATCATAAATAATGCGTGTCAGACAGTTCGCCGGCCGGCCGAGTTCTACGAGCACATGCGCGAGAGCGAGATGAGCGCGTTGCCGCAGATGCCTGAGCACGTTCGGCAGTTGATTGGCGGATACGAGGGCCCGCACGCATACCATATGATAGATCGGGATGCGCCGGCGCCCACGGGCGGACTGCTCGGGGAAGGGAGCGGCTTTTCGCTCTCTGAAGAAGACTCGAACGAGCTGGAGCGAGCGAGTAGTCTTTTCCCTTCGGGCAAGCTCGACCAGGATCTTCAGCAGATCGACCTGAGAGATCGTAATTCGTGGCGACTGTTGATGGCGGAGGTGCCGTCCGTCGAGCTTCTCGAGGTGCATCTCGTCAACGCCATCGCACCTTTCATAATTAACGCACGCCTCAAGCACCTGATGCTGCGTACGCCGGAGCAGGACAAGCACATTGTGAACGTGTCAGCTGTTGAAGGTCAGTTCTACCGGTCCTTCAAGACAACCAGGCATCCGCATACCAACATGGCGAAGGCGGCGCTCAACATGATGACGCGTACTTCAGCGGCTGACTACGCCGCCGACGGCATTCACATGAACAGCGTAGACACCGGCTGGATAACCGACGAGGATCCCGCGGACATCGCTGCTGCCAAAACCGCAGAGCATCGCTTCCACCCCCCGCTGGATATCGTAGATGGCGCTGCGCGCATCGTCGACCCGATCATGGCCGGGTTCAACAGCGGTGATCACATGTGGGGCAAGTTTCTCAAGGACTATCGTGAGACCGACTGGTAGATGGTAGCGCCGCTGTCGGCGTCTATTTCACTGACCAGTCTGCAGCGAGCGAAACTGTATCCCATGCGATGATCAACTGTCCGCGAGCGTTTCCTGGACCTCTCGCCGGAACGAGCCACATCGTAAGGCTCTCCATCGGTGCTGCAAGCGCCGACTGACGCAGGTCTATTCGCGCAACCTCGGTCGCTGGAGTGGGAGCCGGTGGGGGAGTCCCCTCGGGCACAACCACCTCTTTTTTAACGAGCAGCTTCCATCCCGACCTGCTCGGAAAAGTCTCGAGCACGTACTTCCCCTTGGGGATGGGAACTCCGCCAAGGACAATATCGAGGTCGGTCGAGATTGTCGTAGCCGCGTTGGCCCCTGTGCGCCACGGTGTGTCGTAAGGCACGAGGCTGTCTGTGTGAATCCGGCGCCCACGGAGGTGGGGCTGGCCGTAGTCGACCTTGATCATTGATGGCTTCGCTGCCGCGCGGGTCAAGCTGTCAACCGGAAGAAGCGTGACCTCCGCCGAGCCTCGGCTGCTCGGCATGACGCTCATGGGTGTCTGCGCGAAAAGATCTGGAGCGGCGATGAGGATGAGAGCGATCGTGATTGCTGAGTATCGCATTGGCAAAGATGTAGTGGGGGTGATCAAGGCAACGTGCCAATTTCACTTCCGTGCACCGATTCGGTAAGTGTCACGCCCTAGCCGTTCGCAGTTCGTCAGGCAGATTACGTGATGCTCGCACCGACTGAATGGTGCGGGTTGCGCCCAGTCGCCATCACGTCCTGCAGGAGCATAGATGCGTTTTGCGTTTCTCGTTCTTTTATTTTTCATTTCAGTGCGGGAGCTTTCCGCGCAGCAGACAGGCGGTGCATCGAACGGTGGAAGGGCCGAGTGCCCGGCCGGTACGACCGAGATCCGACCTGGCAATTGCAGGGCACCTGAGGTACCGGCGCCAAGCATTCTGGATTACCGGCCGAAGTCGACGCTTGTTGCTCCATCGACTCGTACTCCTCGCGCAAAATTTCCGGCGATCGACTATCACGGTCATCCGCGGGACCTAATCGATTCGGCTGCTGGTCTGGCGCGACTTGGAGACGCACTCGACAGCCTCAACATCAGGATGATGGTCGCGGCCGACAATCTTTCGGGCGACCGCCTAACGCGGGCCCTGACTGCGATCCGGTCGTCGCCCAGAATGAAGGATCGTGTCCGCGTGCTTGCGGGAATCGACTTCCGCGGTGTCGGACCGGGGTGGGCTGAGCGGGCTGTCAGGCAACTGGAGACTGACATCGCTGCTGGAGCGGTTGGTGTCGGTGAGGTGGGTAAGGGCCTTGGGCTTTCGACGAAGAAAGCTGACGGCACCCGGCTCCGTATCGACGATCCCGAACTCGATCCGGTCTGGCAGGCTGCGGCGCGCCTGCGCGTACCCGTGTTCATACACACTGCCGATCCGCAGGAGTTCTTTCGGCCGACCGTCGACTACACGAACGAGAGGTGGCTCGAGCTTTCCCTGTTCCCGGGGCGCCGTTATCCACCTGGGCAGTTTCCCGGTTTCGACGAGCTGATGAAGGAGCGCGACAACCTCTTTCGTCGAAATCCGAAAACCACTTTCGTCGCTGCTCACATGGGATGGCATGCAAACGACCTCGGCCGCCTTGGAAAACTTCTCACCGCGTATCCCAACGTCTACACCGAAGTCGGCGCAGTCTTGTACGACATAGGTCGGCAGCCCCGCGTCGCGCACGACTTCTTCATCAAGTTCCAGGACAGGATACTCTTCGGGAAGGATTCGTTTCAGCCTGAGGAGTATCCGTACTACTGGCGAGTCTTCGAGACACGGGATGACTACTTCGACTACTACCGTGACTATCACGCGTCATGGAAGCTCTACGGGATAGATCTGCCGGATTCTGTCTTGAGGAAAGTCTATTCCCAGAATGCGTTAAGGATTACCCCCCGCCTGAACTGATGGCGTCTCGACCCTGAACTACGGAAACAGCGTTGATGGGAGTGGGATGAGGAAAAACTGCAGAGTGGCGTGAGTGCTCTCTCTCTGATCCGTCACGGGTACCGGACGGCTGACATTTCTAACTTTGGGTAAGTACGGAGCTTTACCCCGTAGTTGTCCTGCGAGAATGATTTTCCAATTCCCTGAGCCCCGGGACTCGGTGTTGAGCGGGCAGTGTTATTTCAGATGCCATACTCAGCACGCCCCGTACAAAGATTGGTTGTGCATGTCGCGACCTCATCATTGCGTGATCGCCGATTGAGTGCGAGAATCTCGTGTCCGCGAGTAGCAGGTTTCGCGAGAATTCACCCCTCCAACCAATCCTAAATGATAGACGCGATTACACGGATCAACGGCGCCGTGAACAGCATCGTATGGGGTCCGCCGATGCTCGTCCTGCTCATGGGCACAGGTGTTCTGCTGACCATTCTGACCGGAGCGGTTCAGTTCCGGCACATGGGAACGGCCCTCAAGGAAGTGCTGGGGAAGCTCACGCAGCCTTCCACGGGAGAGGGGAACGTTTCGCCGTTTGGTGCTGTTGCAACGGCGCTCGCATCGACTGTCGGTGTCGGCAATATCGCCGGCGTCGCGACTGCGCTTGTGCTCGGCGGGCCTGGCGCGCTTTTCTGGCTCTGGGTTTCAGGCCTCCTCGGCATGTGCACGAAGTTCGCGGAAATTGTTGTTGCTCTGCACTATCGCGAGCGTGACTCCGCTGGGGTGATGCGCGGTGGCGCGATGTATTCCCTCCGCAAGCAGGGAATGCCGTGGCTCGGAACGATCTTCGCTGCGCTCACGGCACTGGCCGCGTTCGGCATCGGCAACATGGTTCAGGCGAACTCGGTGTCGCAGAGTCTCATGACTTCATTCGGACTGCCGACGTGGGTGTCGGGCATCGGATTGGTCGTCCTGGCGGGCGCTGTAATCCTCGGCGGCATCAAGCGCATTGCGGCTTTCGCCCAGGTGCTCGTTCCTTTCATGGCAATCCTGTACCTGGCAGGCGGACTCACGATCATCGGCATGAACATCAGTGAGGTCCCTGCTGCATTCAGCCTGATCTTCGACTCGGCGTTCAACGGCGCGGCTGCGACTGGAGGATTTGCCGGAGCTTCCATCATGATGGCGATGCGCTTCGGGATTGCCCGTGGGCTCTTTTCAAATGAAGCTGGACTTGGAAGCGCGCCACTCGTGCACGCGGCTGCGAACACCGATCACCCGGTGCGGCAGGGACTTTACGGAATTTTCGAGGTGCTGGTCGACACCGTTCTCATCTGCACGACCACCGGACTCGTCATCATTCTTTCGGGAGCATGGAACGGCGGTGAAACAGGTGCGGCCCTTTCGCTGAAGGCCTTCGAGATCGGTTTGCCCGGACAATGGGGTGGATTGATCGTCACATTCGGCCTCCTCCTGTTTGCCTTTTCGACGCTGGTCGGCTGGAGCTACTACGGCGAAACGGGAATCGTATACCTGTTCGGCGCAAAAGCGGCGATGCCATACCGGTTGGCGTGGCTCGTGTTCATCTACCTTGGCGCGGTTGGGTCGCTCCATCTCGTGTGGGACGTCGCTGATACGCTCAATGGCCTGATGGCGATCCCCAACCTCGTATCGGTGTTGCTGAGTATCCCGCTGATTCTGCGACTACAGCGCGAGTTCTTCGACAAGAAGGAAAAGGAGAAAGTCAAAGCTTAGGCGGGGGGAGATCAGCTATCGCGGACCCACCGCCTGATCTCGCTCTGGTGGGGGGCGCTATCGCACAGAAAACACAGAAGGTGCACAGATGACACAGAACAAGATTGGTCGATGCAGAGCATCACGGTGTCGGTGAATTCAGCGCCGCATCCTTTTGTTGTTTTCAGCGTCGTCGGTGAGCCATCTGTGTTTTCTGTGTGACAACGCAGTAGGGTCCGCAGCCTTGAAATTGATTAACAGACCTGCCGCACTCCTCGAGACTTGATCTGCAGAGATCAGAGTGGTCATTGTTCGGGTATTCTGCTTCTCAACTGAACTTTGAGAAAGATCATGATGCGAATCTTGCGGGCCGATGTTACCTGATTCCTCCGGTAAGCCGGCGCTCGACCTTCCAGTTCGCCTCTTCAAAACCGAGGAGGCGTGGGAAAAGTGGCTCGCGGGAAATGGCGACACTTCCCCCGGTATCTGGATGCGCGTTGCAAAAAAGGCCGCGACACTCAGGTCAATATCCTATGCCGACGCCCTCGATGTGGCGCTCTGTTATGGCTGGATAGATGGGCAACGACGCTCGCTGGATGACGAATCTTTCGTTCAGAGATTTACGCCGCGCCGAAAGAAGAGCATGTGGTCGAAGATCAATCGCGCGAAGGTGACGGACCTGATCGAGCGCGGAAGGATGCGGCCGGCAGGACTCGCCGCGATTGAAGCCGCAAAGGCAGATGGGCGCTGGGACGCCGCGTATGATTCTCATCGCACTGCCGAAGTGCCTGACGACCTGCAGGCTGAGCTCGGCTCGAATCCGGAAGCAAAAGCGTTTTTTGCGACGTTGAGCAGCCAGAACCGCTACGCAATCCTTTTCAGGATCCAGACGGCGAAGAAGCCAGAGACAAGAGCGAAGCGTATAAAAGAGTTCGTTGGGATGCTCGCGCGAAAAGAAACACTTCACCCGTCAACGCGAGACACAATGCCGGCAGAGCCAATCCCGAAAAGTGGGGCGAAGTCGCGTAAAGCGAAATCGAAATCGAAATCGCAGACCTGAAGACCGCGCTCCTGCTGGTGTTAGCCGGAGGCGTTTCCTGCTCGCCTCTTCCTCCGGCGGATCTCGAAGTGCGCACGAAATCGCGGGAAATTGCTTCTCGGCTTGGCGAGCACTTCGATTCCCTCCGCACCCGCGCGCGCATACCTGGTCTTGCCGCTGTCATTCTTCAGGATACGACAGTCTTACTTGCCCGCGGTTATGGATTCGCAGACGTAGAGCGTCGCATACCGGCGACTGTCGAGACACCGTTCAATATCGCATCAGTGGCGAAGCCCATTTCGGCGGTTGCGATGTTGAAGCTGGTCGAGCAGGGAAAACTCGACCTCGACGCGCGGATGACGGGTTTTTCGGAGTTCAGGGAATTCTGCGCCGCAGCGCGACAGAACGGGGGAATTTTCTACTCCGATCTCGATTGTGACGCTCTTACGTTTCGTCACGTCGTCTCGATGTCCGCCAACGGTGAGCCGGGCACACGATTCTTCTACAACCCGCCGCTTTTTTCGTGGTCGTCCCGACCCGTCGCTGAAGTTGCTGGCATTTCGTTCTCGGACTTCATCGAACAGGTGGTGTTTCAGCCAGCAGGAATGTCTGCTTCTGCGAGGAAGCATCGACGGCTTCCGCTAAGAAGCGATCTCGCAGCACTGCTTGCCACGCCGTACCACATCGATAGCGCAGGGGCATTGAAAAAATCCGATCCACCCGGACCGCAGGGCGACGGAGCTGCCGGCGGCGTCGTTTCTACGGCAATGGATCTCGCGAAATTCGACATTGCATTGACGCGCGGAACGCTGATCAATGCCAAGTCCCGGGATGTGATGTGGACCGCCGGCCGCTCCCCGAACGGAC
>JBBREF010000075.1:0-16867 GCA_038203205.1 Gemmatimonadales bacterium
GAAAACGATCGAGGCGATTGCGGAGCAGGGGTACTCGCCGATCGAGCACATCGTAGTCGACGGTGGATCGACAGACGACACTCTCGAGATACTCGAGAAGTACTCGGACCGCATCGGTTATTGGAGCAGTGAGCCGGACAACGGGATTTATGATGCGATGAACAAGGGCATCGATCTCGTCACCGACCCGGAGTCGTACGTCCTGTTCGCGAACTCTGACGTTCATCTCTATTCGCCCGAGGCCGTTGAGCGCGCGATGTCCGCGAGCCGCGGGGAAGACCTGGTCTATGGGAGGATGGTGCTGACCGATGGGGAGATCTCGGGAATTGCCGGGAGGCGCGTAGACCTCGACGATCTGGCCCGGCAGACACTTTGCCACCCTGCCACCTTCGTTCGCAGGCGCGTGTTCGACACGGTTGGCAGGTTCGACACGAGCTTTCGCATCGCTGCCGACTACGACCACATCGTGCGGTGTTTTTCGACTCCGGTCTCCACCAGGTTCGTCGACGTCATTGTGTCGACGATGCGGATGGGCGGGGTGAGCGAGGACCGCTTCATGCTTTCCTGCCGCGAGAGAAAGGCGGTCATCAGGAAGTGGTTCCCGCTGGTGCCTCGTCTCAAAGGCGTCTGGCAGGTAAATTTGTACGATATTCCGCGTAACACGGCACGCCGCTGGATCGACCGCGCTGGTCTCCTCGGTCACTGGCGAGCGCTCAAGGGCTCATAGCCACCCAATGCACTTCGATCTTTCGGTAATTGTAGCCTCGTACAAGAGATGCGAGCCGCTCGAGCTTTGTCTCGGGGATCTCGCCGCGCAGGCGACCCACAGGCCGTTCGAAGTCGTGCTGGTACTTCAGGCGCATCCGGCGGGTGAAGCGGATCGCATCAGGGAAAAGTTCGGCGCCAGGCTCCAACTCCAGATAGTTGAATTCGACGAAGGCCTCGGCACCTCACGCGCGCGAAACACTGGCCTTGCTATGGCGACAGGCGACATTGTCGCATTTCTCGATGACGATGTTCGGCTCCCGGCGACGTGGGTCGGTTCGATGCTCGGTTTTTACGCCGACCCGGAAATCGGAGGCGTGGGTGGGTTCGTCGATCACCCCGGACACTACAATCCCGTTCGCAACACCGCATACCGTCTGCTAGGCCTGACGTCCGACCGTTATCGTATTGACTGGGGTGGTTTCAATGTGGGGCCAGCGAGCCATCCTGCTGAAGACCAGCCGGCTGCCTGGCTGAGCGGCGGCAACATGAGCTTCAGGCGTTCAGCGATCCAGGCTGTCGGTGGATTCGATGAAGCGCTCGGCAGTTTCTGGCACGAGGATGTCGATGTCGCGCACCGCGTGGCGAAGTCGGGTTGGAGAATGATCTCATCAGCCCGCGTTGCAATCGAGCATTATCCAAGCGTGATCAACAGGCCGCCGCTTCACTCGCAGATGAGGGAACGCGAGAGGTCGCGCGTGCTTTTTGTGTGGAAGGCAATCGGTGACGAGCCGTTGTGGCGCGTGCGATACGCAGCGCGCCTCGTTCTGCATGCGGCTGCAATGTCGGTGGTCGGGCTCGCCAAGCTCGACCCCAGGATTCCGCTGAATGTTCTCCGCGGCGGATGGGAAGGGTACAAGGGACTCGACGATGCAAAGGCCGCTAGCGCAGCGCGAAGCGAGAGTCTGCGGTGAGCGCCGGCATCACTATCATCATCCCGACTTTCAACCGGATTCTCGCGCTGGAGGCAGTGTGGCGATCGTATCTCACACATCCTGATGTCACCAGGATCATTGTCGTTGACGATGGTTCTACTGATGGAACGAGCGAGCGCGTCCGTGAGCTCTCCCGGAACTCTCCGATTCTTGTTGATCTCATCAGGCATGAGCACCAAAAGGGTCAGCCAGCTTCGCGCATGGCGGGCATTGCGGCGGCAACGTCTGAGTGGGTGCTGTTTGGCGAAGACGACGTGTGGCTTGCGGCAGACTACTGCCGGACGCTCCTGCGCGAGGCGAAGGAGCTTGGCGCATCGATCATTGCCGGGCGGATTGTCACCGCACTCGTGCCCGGTGCGTTCGACGAGAGCTACCTCTCGGACCCACCGTCGCCGATCCGGATGCCTGACGAGGTGTTCGATCTCGATGCCCTGGACGCAAGGTTCTCCGAAAGGTTGAGCGGACCTGTGCCCGCTCCATACCTTCATTCGATCGCGCTGATCAAGCGGGAGACCTTCGACAGGGTTGCATTCGATGCGTGGTACGCCGGTAACTCATGGCGCGAGGAAACCGACTTCTATCTCGCGGCAAGCGCTGCAGGGGCGAAAATGTTTTTCACTCCGAGCACCGTGTGCTTTCACCTGCGGGGGCCAATCTCGGCTGTTGGCGGGCAACGCGTGAACCGCCTGTGGTTCGAATATCTCGCATGGCGCAATACCAGGTATCTCGTGACGAAGCATTGGCAATGGCTCAAGAAGGAGCACGGGCTGGAGGGCAGCGCGACGAGCTGGATGATCAGGTATTATGCCCGCCGCCAGGCCGCGCAGGTGCGCCGCATTGCTACTACGGGTTTCAGGTCCACCTACCGTGGATAGCCAGCTCGCCGTGCAATGGCGCCGGTTTCCCACCGCGGTGGGGATCCTGTTCGGGGCAGGGTTATGCCTTCATCTTGCCGCACTTGTAGAGGCTGGCCTTGGAACCATGATCGCAGCCGCGACCTGGTTCCTTTGTGGCCAGTTCTGCATCGCTCTCGGGCTGCTCAGGCTTTACGACGGCAAGTGGATGTTTCAGGACATCCGGCTGTTCGTCGTGATTTTTCTCTTTCTCTACGGCGGCACGCTTCCGCTTGTTGTCGTATCGGGACTTGGTGGGCTCGAGCCTGGTCTGACGGGTGCCGCCTTCATGTACGCCACCGCGTTCCTGGGCTTCAACCTCGTCCAGTGGTGGTACCGGCAACCGTTTCACGATGTGCCCAAGGAAGTCTTCTGGCGCATCAAGCCGTCGTTCGGAAATGGCGTGTTCCTCGTCGGCATGTTCGCTTTTATTATCGTTTACGCGATGGCGCTTGGCGTCAGGGTGTCTTTCACTATTGATCGCGGGCAGGTCGGATATCTTGGCGGGCAGCTCTGGGTCGTTCTCATGTTTGCTGCGAACGGCTTTGCGATGTTCATGGTCGCGGGATGGAGCCGGCTCACACGATCGGCCCGTATCGCGCTTGCCATCAGCGTCTTCTTCTTCGTGGCTTTTCAGCTCGCAATGGGAAACCGCCGTGACTTCCTTCCGATGCTCGTCTTTCTCGCGGGGATCATTGCCACGAGAAGGCAGTCGACCATCAGGATCGGAGCTGTCATCGCAGGATTTCTGGCATTTAGTGCGTTCACTGCGGTCGGAGTTATTCGCCAGCTGATCGCCGATCCGTCACTCCTGACGCGATTCAACCCCATCGAGATCCTCGTCACGCAGAACGAATTCGTGTCGCCGATCTTCACCCTCATGCATTACGTGAACTCCGATCGCGCGCTGCGGTGGGGAATCACCTACCTGAGCGCGCCGACGCTGTTTATACCTCGCGCGATATGGCCGACAAAACCCGAGAGTTTGTCTCTCCAGTTCATGCGCGATGCATTCGGTACCACCGGCCTCATGGGATTCGCGTATACACCTGTCACGGAGGCGTTTCTCAACTTCTCGTTCGTCGGCCCGTTCATCGTGTTCGCGATTCTCTCGCTCCTGCTGGTGAAGCTCGTCAGGAGCGCCGATGCTCATCCGGGACTGTACTTCGTCTGCTTCGCGTTCGTCGTTGACTTCAATCGCGGCGACTGGGGCGGAACGTTTTACGCGCTTGCCGTCGCAGGCGGTGCGTACTGGTTCATGACGATCGTATCGCGACTCCGCTGGGCACCATCCACGGCACGCGCGATGTGGCCCCCGAATCCTCCGGTGGCTGGAGCATCTGCCGTGGGTCCCGTCGCCTGACATGCTGATAGCCCTGAACCTCCTGTACCTGATTCCCGGCGTCGTCGGCGGAACTGAGACGTACGCCACGGCGCTGATTCGCGCGCTCGCTGAGGAGGACGAGGACAACGAGTACGTCGTGTATCTCAGCAGCGAAGCGGCAGATATCGACGTGACGCCCGGGCCGAACTTCAGGCGGGTGGTTTGCCCCGTCATAGCGATGCAGCGTGCACTCAGATACACATGGGAGCAGGGGATTCTTCCGCTGCAGCTGCTGAAGGAGCGACCGGCACTCGTGCATTCGATGGGATACGTGAGCCCGCTTGCTGCAATATGCCCGCAGGTCGTCACCGTGCATGACGTCAACTACATCGGTCACAAGGGACGGCGCACAGCCATCGGGCGCCGGGCATTTCAGTTTTTTGTCGAGCAGACTGTGAAGCGGGCGGACAAGGTCATCACTGTGTCCGAGTTCTCGCGCAGCGAGATCATCGGCCACATGCATGTGTCGCCAGAAAAGGTAAAAGTCGTTCACTCCGCCGGCAGGGAATCGTACGACCAGCCGGTCGACACGAGCGTGTCCGATGTCGCGAAGCGAATCGGGCGTCCCTACATCCTGGCGTTCAGCAGCCTGAGCGCACACAAGAACATCCCGCGCCTCATATCCGCATTCGCCGAGATATCGTCATCGGTGCCGCATGCGCTTGTGCTGGTCGGACATCTGCCCGAAAAGGCAGCAGCACGAACCGCGATGCAATCTGCCAATGATGACAGGATAGTCTTCACCGGATACATACCCGACGCTGAAGTCGACGCACTGTTGAAGGGAGCATCGCTGTTCGCGTTCCCGTCACTATACGAGGGATTTGGCCTGCCGATTCTCGACGCACAACACGCGGGCGTTCCCATCGCGTGCTCATCTGCTGGGGCATTGCCGGAGATCGCGGGCGCAGGTGCATTGCTGTTCGATCCGTATTCAGTAGACGACATTGCAGACGCGCTGCGCCGGTGTCTCCTCGATGTCGGGCTCCGTGCATCGCTCGTGCAGCGAGGGGCTGACAACGCACGCAGGTTTTCGTGGGACACCACAGCGAGAGAGACTCTCGCTGTCTACAAAGCTGTCGCAAAGTGAGCGCAGGCGGGCGGAAGTTCGTTTTCATTTCGCAGGTATATGTCCCTGATCCGGCCGCGGTGGGGCAACACCTTGCTGATGCGGCAGAGGAGCTGGCGAAGCGCGGACACAACGTTACCGTCTATACGTCGCGATCGGGTTACGACGATCCTTCCATCAGGTATCCGTCCCGTGAGACCATTCGTGGAGTCCATGTGCGCCGGCTGCCGCTCTCGAGCTTCGGGAAGGGGTCAATCCTCGTCCGCATCATCGGTGGACTGACGTTCGTGGGCCAGGCGGCCTTGCGCAGTGTCTTTCGTCGCCGGATCGATGCGGTGGTAATCAGCACCTCGCCGCCGATGGCTCCGCTCGGCGCGTTATTCGTCGGAGCTATGCGTAAAGCCAAAGTGAAATACTGGGTGATGGATCTCAACCCGGACCAGCTCGTTGCTCTCGGGATGGCGAAACCTGACGCACTGAGCGTACGCGGGTTCGAGTGGCTCAATCAGAGAATTCTTGCGCGGGCAGACGACGTGGTCGTGCTCGACAGGTTCATGGCCGATCGTGTCAGAAGCAAGCGCGACATCGGGCCGAAGCTGACAGTTCTTCCTCCCTGGCCAGCAGAAGATCCGCCCGAACTCGTTCCGCATTCGGAGAATGCGTTCAGACGGGAGCACGTAAAAGGTGACGCGGTGGTTCTGATGTACAGCGGCAATCACGGTCCGTCAAACCCGCTCACGACGATTCTGGAGGCGGCCAAGCAGGTCGCCGACGATATGCGGCTTCGGTTCATGTTCGTCGGCGGAGGTGTCGGGAAGCGTGAGGTCGAGGCGGCGCAGTCGCCGAACATCGTCTCACTTCCGTACCAGCGGCAGGAAGATCTTCGCTTCTCGCTTGCAGCCGCGGATGTGCACATCGTCACAGTTGGCGATGCCATACCGGGTATTGTTCATCCGAGCAAAGTGTACGGCGCAATGGCTGCTGGGCGCCCGATACTGCTGATCGGGCCAGCGGAAAATCACGTTGCGGATATTCTCGGGCAACATCATATCGGGTGGCACGTGAGGCACGGTGATGTCGACGGTGCAGTGAAGGTTCTGCGGGAGATATCCACGATGGATCCAGGTGAGCTCATCGCGATGGGGCGGCGCGCGCGGGACGTGATGGTGGGCCGTGGCGGCAAGGCGCAATCTGTGGCGCGCCTGTGTGATGTCCTCGAACGTGCCGTCTGAATCATGAGCGTCGGCGGACCGATCGTGGTCACCGGGGCGACTGGTTTCATTGGTCGCCACCTTGTTGAATCACTCGAGGGAGCGGGTTTGCGAGTCCGCGCGATAGTTCGGCGGCCGGGGCAGCTCAGCGGTCGCACCGAGTCTATCGTTGCCTCTGACATACATGACAGGGAAGCGGTACGGCGCGCGTTCGAGGGTGCAACCAGTGTCGTGCATCTTGCGGGGCGAGCGCACGCGAAGCCGGAGGGGCAGAATGATCCGGCGTCGGAATGCACGCGTATCAACGTAGATGGAACCGCGCTCCTTCTCGAAGAGGCAGCGGCAGCGGGGATTCGGACCTTTGTATTTGCCAGCTCCGTGAAGGCCGTTGCTGACGAGTCTTTTGAAGCGCTGACGCCCGATACTCCGCCTCGACCGACTGATGCGTATGGTGAGAGCAAGCTCGAAGCTGAACGACTGGTCCGCGTGGCTGCAGCGCGGCATGGATTCTACGCGCCGATACTCCGGCTTCCGGTAGTGTATGGTCCGGGAATGAAGGCAAACATGGCAGCACTGTTCGGAGCTGTAGACCGCGGTATCCCATTGCCACTGGCATCCGTGACGAATCGCAGGAGCTTCGTGTACGTTGGGAACGTGGTTGCAGCTGTGCTGGCGCTGCTCGAGCGTCGCGCTCAGGACAGTCCGGTGGGGTACGTGAGCGACGAAAAGGATCTCTCGACTCCCGATCTCGTCAGGGAGATAGCCCGTGTGCTGGGGCGGTCCCCGCGACTGTTTCCGATGCCGCCGGGAATCCTCATGGGACTCGGTAAAACAGGGGGGTTGCTCTCGCGAATCGCCGGACTCCATTTTAGTACTGGATCCGTCACAGCCGTGCTCGGTTCGCTCTTTGTAGATACCTCCAGTCTTCGCGAAATGACCGGCTCAAATCCGCCGTTTTCGGCTGAACAGGGAATGTCCCTCACAGCCGCGTGGTTCCGGGCTAACCGCACAAGTTGATAATCATGCTCGAAGGAGCCGGATTCATCATTGGTGCGTCGATCCTGAGCTGGCTCCTGGCGAGCCGCGTTCGGCTATACGCGCTGGACAGGCTTCTCGACATCCCGAATGAGCGCAGCTCTCATACGGCACCGACACCGCGCGGCGGCGGCCTCGCGATAGCCGTAACCGTGATCGGTGGTGTCCTGGTGGCTGCGCTCATCCACTGGATATCGTGGGATCTCGCGATCGCGCTGACGGGCGGCGGCGCAATGATCGCTGCCGTGGGTTGGATTGACGATCACCGCAGTCTCAGTGCTCTCACCCGCTTCGCCGTTCAGTTCTTCTCCGCAGCGTGGGCCATGTTCTGGCTCGGCGGGCTCCCTTCGCTCAGTATCGGTTCGACGGTGATAAATCTGGGGCTCGCAGGCATTGTTCTGGGTGGGATTGGAATCGTGTGGGCCATCAACCTCTACAACTTCGTCGATGGAATCGATGGGCTTGCTGCCGGCGAAGCGATAAGCACTGGCGTCATTGGTGGCGCCATACTTCTGGCGATGAACCAGTATGGTCTCGCGATGGTTGCGCTGCTCATCGCTGCGGCGAGCGCTGGGTTTCTCCCTTTGAACTGGGCGCCGGCGAAACTGTTCATGGGCGACGTTGGCAGTGGCATGCTCGGATATCTCTTTGCGGTCCTTGCCATCGCTTCGGAAAACGCTGGTGCCGTTCCGCTACTCATCTGGGTGCTGTTGCTGGGCGCATTCGTTTTTGATGCGACCGTCACGCTCTGTCGCAGGATCGCGCGGGGAGAGCGGTGGTATCATGCGCATCACAGTCATGCCTACCAGCGGATGGTGCAGGCCGGAAGAAGCCACGCGATGGTGAGTTCGATGATACTGCTCATCAACCTTGCGCTGGCGGTTCTCGCAATAGTTGCATGGTTGCGACCCACATTCTTCCTGATATCGATGGCAGCCGGGGCGATACTGCTCAGCATCATTTACCTGTCTGTCGAGCGAATCAAGCCGATGCATGCTCAAACGCGCGGCTGACGTGACTGCGCCGACCGTCATCAAGGCTGGCGAAAGGGAAGGGCCACGCGAAGAGACATCCCTGCTGGCTTTCCTCAGCATCCTGCTGCTCCATCGGCGCTTGATAGTGCTGTGCGGGCTGATCGGCACCGCGATCGTCGGAACCATCACGTTTTCTTCCGCTGAACGCTATACATCCAGAGCTTCCTTCGTCATTCGAGGCAGCAGGTCTCCGGTCGAAGTCCCCGGTGGTGCCGCTGCGTTGCGGGCTTTCGTCTCAGCATCAGAATTCTCCCAGTCAGTGAACTTTTATTCCGATCTCGTCAAGGCCAAGAGTGTCGCGCTTCCGGTCGCAGCGAAATCATACGCAACATCTGGCGGCCTGCAGAAATCGCTGGCAGAGGTCTATGGGATCGACGAGCCTGACCAGAAGCGTGCGATTGTTCTTGCAGCGGACAGGCTGATCAACGATGTGTCATCGAGCATCTACTCGCGCAGTGGCGTTGTGGGCCTGGCGGTCAAGTCCACGGACCCTCTCGTAGCGCAGCAGCTCGCCAGGAACATCATCACCGAACTCGACGCCTATGGCGGAAGACGCCGACAGGAGCAGGCGGTGGAGGAGCGGGCGTTTATTCAGCAGTTGGGGGGTGAAGCACGGGCGCGGCTCGATCAGAGCGAGGAAGACCTCAGCGCATTCCTGAGGAACAACCGCGAGTACAATGAGTCCCCGTCGCTTAAGCTCGCATTCGATCGCCTTTCACGTCGCGTGTTCATGTTGCAGCAGGCGTACATTGCGACGGAGGCAGGATACGAGCAGGCCCGCATCGAAGAGGCGCGCGACCCCGCGGCGTTGAACATCGTCGAGCCCCCTGATCTGCCTGCCCAGCCCGAGCGCGCCGCAGCGCTGCGCGGGACTTTGCTCGGGCTCGTCGGTGGATTTCTTGTCGGGATCGTTATCGCGTTCGTGAAACAACGCGTGGCTGAGTCTCGTGCGGAGTCGACTTCCGGGTACCTGAGGTTCTCCGAGGCGCTGCGCGTTTGATCTGACTGCGGAACTGCAACTGCCGGAAAGGAGTGGGGTGAGTGGTCGCGAGGTGCATGAGTTTTCGCCCCGCCGGGAACGGGATGGTCCCGCTTGCAGGCAGTCTCTCATTTCTTGGGTTGAAGGCGGAACGACGTCGCGTGCCTCTGTGGTTTTTCCGCAGGTACCCAAAAATAAAGGCGCTGGCCATGCGGGTCGGTGCGCGTCAGGCGAGAGAGAACTCACGTAACTCAGTAGTTCTCACCCCACTCCCACTTTTAGTTCTGGTTTATGGGCCCTTGGGAATTGGCGGAACTGCAACTGCCGGAATGGAGTGGGGTGAGTGGTCGCGAGGTGCATGAGTTTTCGCCCCGCCGGGAACGGGTTGTCCCGCTTGCAGGCGGTCTCTCATTTCTTGGCTGACGACGTAGATACGCTGCGGCGTCTGTGTGGGCTTCCGCAGGTACCCAAAAATGAAGGCGCTGGCCATGCGGGTCGGTGCGCGTCAGGCGAGAGAGAACTCACGTAACTCAGTAGTTCTCACCCCACTCCCACTTTTAGTTCTGGTCTTCCGGAAGTCCTCGTTTAGAAGCCCTGCCGGATGATCAACCCGAGATTGAGATTCGACTTGTCTTCGAGGAAGTGTCTGTTCGCCTGCGATGTCACCACCGCGCGTCCAGTCACGTCGAACGGGCCGACGAATCGCGACAACTCACCGCCGAGCGAGTACTGGACGTCGATGCTGTTCTCCAGGGCAGGGCCTGTCCGATACGGCGGGAGCCTGAGCGATATCTCACCCTGTGTGACGCGTGAGAAAAACCCTTTCATCTTTCCGCCGGTAGTAAATCGCTCGACTGCAATCAGCTGCGCCGATCCGCTCCCGGCCCCGACGTTTGCGCCGAGCATCTGGCCTCGATACGTGTGGCCCTGCTGCAGCGGCTGGTGGAGGTAGATCAAACCTTCACCACGTGTTCGCCCGCTCGCTGTGGCGGTGTAGTTGAACACTTCAGCGCGCAACGCATTCATTCGCGTTCCTTTCAACCACGCTTTCCTGAATCCGAGGTTGATCGTTGCCGAGTGATCGGGCTGAAGCAGGAAGTCGCGGATGTCGGAGCTGAAGTCTTCGCGGCCGTACTCGCCGTACAGCTCGACCCCGCTGCCGCTCGGTGCCCATCGGAAGTAGATCGACGCTAGCTGGTTCTGAAGCAGGCTCCGATCGTCACCGAACACAGTGTCGCCTTCTGCTGCGATTCGCGACTTGAGAAGATTCTGTAGTGGAAGCTTGAAGTCGGAGAGCTGGAATCCGCCGCTGTCAGTCGCAGCGTGAAAGAATCGCGTGCCACCAAATTCGAGTCCTGGGATGCCGCGAATCGTCATTGCACCGATCGCCCCCGCCATGAACCGCACGCGACCGGGCTTGAGATAATCCTCGAAGTAATCACGACCGGTCACGGGTGAGAAGCGCGACTGCAGCAGCTGCCCATATACGAGCCTGCCGTGCATCGTTCCGAAACCGACATTGGCAGGTTTCGACGTTCCGAGGAAAACGTGCGGGAAACCGCCAGCGTTGTTACCGAGTACATAGGGAAAGTCGATCGTCGGTCCCCACCACTGGCTTGCCGACGACACGCCGGCTCCAACCCCCGCGACATCGATCCGCAACGTGCTCTCACCGAAATCAAACCGCGAGTACGCACCATCTCCAAAACGCTGCGGCTTGTCGATCTCGAGCGGAAATTGACCGTTGGCATACTTGAGGTCGCCAATCTGACCGTTGTCCATCAGCTCGAACTCGGCGTTCTGAGAACGGAATGCGATCGGCGCGAAGGTGGCAGACAGAGGGCCGAGGCGCGCGGTAAAACCAGCCTGTGCCCACGCCGTCATCCCTTTTCCTGCCCAGACCGGACCGTCATTGGAGCCGAAAGGGTAAGCGGTATTGCCGACGAAGCCGACAGTCGGCCTTATGTAGCCAATTACGAGTCCCGTGCGAGCTGGCCTGGCGAAGTTGTATCGACGCGCCCACGGATGAAGAGTATCCGAAGGAGCGAGCGCGTCGAGCTGCGACGGAGACATTCCGCGAATGCTCCATATGGTCGGAACCGATTTGCCAGCCGTCTGTAAATACCGAAGGTAACTCTCGAATTCGCTGCCGACGAACACCTCGCCGTTTCCTCCGGCTGACTGCGCGTGGATCGACCTGACACCAGGGCCGGAAAGCGAGGCAAGCGCGAAAATGCAGACACTGAGAGTGGCAAGCCGTCCATTGCGCGGAGTCAGGGTCGCCAGCACCGCGGGACGATCGTATGTCATTCAGTCACAATGGGAAACGAGGATTTCGATCGGCGCGCCATGTAACAGTACGGGATAAAGGACGCGCCCGTGTGGGAACAACTATATTTACGCACCCCCGTAGCGGGGAGCAAGCATCCAAACCCTGTGTGATGCAGCAGGCACCGCAGGTCGTCAAAACGAATCTTCTGGAATCGATGCGTTCAATACAGTCATCAACAATCTATTTGGTTGTCGCAGCGTTCGCCGGTCTCTCTGGCGTCGCCCAGGGTCAGCAGCTTCCGGGCAGTGTCCCGACCCCGAGGAGCGCGACTCAGGCCGCTATCACAGTCAGCGGTGATTCCGTAGATCACCTCCGCATGGCGCAGATCACCGGGAATGCGCCACTTGGCGGGCTGATGCAGCGGTCGACGTCATCGCTGATGCGGCAGTCAAGCGGATTCAGCGTTCTGCTTCCGCAGGTAACGACGATCACGAACAGCGAACTTCCCCACGGTCAGAACGACGGCGCGCTGTGGGCGGGGAAGGGTTACAACGTGAGGGCGCTCGCAGGTTTTGCGGCGGCTTTTGGGCCGGTGCGGATCATTCTCATGCCCGAGCTCGTTCACTCGACCAACTACAGCAACACTGTCGACGTAACCGATCTTCGTTTTTCGCGACCGCTCCCGCCGAACCGGAACGCGTTCTCCTCGCCGTTCAACGTCGTCCCGTTTTCGATCGACCTCCCGTACCGGTTCGGTGATGAGTCCATCCAGAAGATTTATCCGGGCCAGTCGTCGATAACGGTTTCCGGCGGACCAATCGAAGCGGGAGTCGGCACCGAGAACGAATGGTGGGGACCGGCGCAGCGCAATCCGCTGATATTGAGTGACAACGCCGCTGGTTTCCCACATGCATTTCTCCGGACCGGCCGGCCACTCTCATCGCCGCTCGGACAGTTCGAAGGTCGCTGGATTGTCGGCGGACTCAAGGAATCCGACTACTTCAACGATGACGTGACTGACAATGTGCGCTCGCTCAGCGCATTCTCGCTGACCTGGAAGCAGCGCCCAAGTTCGGGACTGACGCTCGGTCTTCAGCGGTCAGTGTTCGCTCCCGTCGACGGATATAGCGGAGTTCCGGCGAATCTCCTCGATTTCATCAGCGGCGTCGGTCACCCCAATGCTCTGCCGAATACAGATTCGACGATGACACCGGGCCCCGACCAGATCTTTTCATTCTTCGCTCACTGGGCGCTGCCGCGATACGGGCTCGAGAGTTACATCGAGTGGGGCCGATCAGACTTCCCGGCGTCGCTGCGGGAAATGCTGACCGAGCCCAACCACAGCCGCGGCTACACGACGGGGCTTCAGTGGGTCGGCACGCGCAGTGACAGGAGCCCGCGCATGCGGCTGCAGGCGGAGTTCACCAACGTCGAGCAGAGTAGCAGCTACCGGTATCGGCCGAATGGCTCGTTCTATACCAGTCGCGCCGTCGCGCAGGGTTACACGAACGAAGGCCAGATGCTTGGTTCAGGAGTGGGACCTGGATCCTCCGGAGAGTTCTTCGGCGCTGACTACTTCAGCCAGGGCGGGTTGCAGCTTGGCGCAACATTCGGCCGTACACGATTCAACAATGACGCGTTCTTTCTCAAGAGCAATCCACACCGTTGCTTCCACGACGTGACTGTGTATCCAGGAATGCGCGCGGGCCTTACGACGAGATTCTTCCGGCTTCGCGCGGACTATGCGAAGCTGACGCGGTACAACACGTTCTGGCAGCGCGTACGCGGTTGCGGAACTGACGAGACTGCAATCGGCGACAGGTCGAGCAATCATTTCTCGATCACCCTCAGCACGCTCGGGTGGTAGCGATGCACAGCCGAATGAAGTGGGCGCTGCGCGCTTCCGCTTTCGTGATTCCGGCGATCGTCGCCACGAGCTGCATCGAAGCAACCGGGCCGTCAGCTCGCGTTACTGAGCCAAGAATTCTCTTCGTGTCGAATCGTGACGGCAACGATGAGATCTACACGATGAACACTGACGGCACGAATGTCACACGGCTGACCAACAATGCAGCGCGAGACTACCGACCCGTCTGGCATCCCGATGGGCTGTTCATCGCGTTCGTATCGGAGAGATCGGGGAACAAGGACATATGGATCATGAACCCCGATGGTACTGGCGTCCGGAATCTCACTGCCGATCCATCGGCCGACGACAACCCCAACTGGACCACGGACGGCTCGCGGGTCGCATTTTCGAGCAATCGCGTCGGGCAGGCCGAGCTTTACACGGTGAGCGCGGATGGGTCAAACGCGACGACGCCGCAGCGCCTCACTGATCACTTCGCCACCGACACGTGGCCATCGTTCTCGCCGGACGGCCGTTACATCGCGTTTCAGGCTGACCGCAACTCGACCACCAACGACATTTTCGTCCTTTTTAATACCACGAACCAGGTATTCCGGATGACGACGTCCGGCGGAGCGGATGAGGGACCAGTGTGGGGCCCCGACGGGACGAAGATCGCGTTCAGCAGCGTACGCGATGGCAACTCGGAGATCTACACGATGGATTTCAACCCGGACCCGGTATCAGGCCCCAATCAGGTCAACCTTACGAACAACTCGTTCGGAGATCTCAGGCCATCGTGGTCGTCGAATGGCCGGCAGATCTGCTGGACGAGCAATCGCTCAGGAAATCCTGACATCTGGATCATGGAGTCTGACGGATCGAATCCAACGCGCGTGACGACCAGTGACGCGGTCGACGATTACTGCTCGATTAAGTAGCGGGTAGCTACTAAGTAAGAAGGGCGGATCGTGTAGTTGTCAGGTAGTTTGGTTGTACTGCCGCGTCTTGCGTTTCGGGTTTTGCGTTTTCAGTCGTGCGTTGCCGTTGGGACGGGTAGAGTCCTCTGTAGGGCACGCCACAAGCGCTCTCTGCGACAACATTGCTATCGACTGGCCTCTACGTGTGCAAACGGCAACGCATGACTGAAAACGCAAAACGGGAAACGCAAGACGCAGCGGTAGAACCAGCCCTGTGCGTATCCCCGTTGGGCGTTATCCGTGCGAAGGGGCCCGACTCACGCTGATGCTACAACGGCGCGGCTCGTTACAACCTCGGCCGCGCCTGGCGGCGCCCCGACCGGCAACGGATCCTGCCGGGTAATTATCCGCAGCAATTCAGCATCCGCGCCTAGTTTCGCAGCGATGCGATGCACGCCGGCCAGCGCCGCCGAGCGGTCCAGCGCTCCCCGCACAGTCAACGCGATCACCTTGAGATCGCGGAGCACATCAGGCCGCGCATCTGAATAGAGAAGGCCAAGGCGGGACTTCCACGGCCTGATCACCTGATTGTACCTGAGGTCGGGATCTGCGCTCCCCTCGAGAATGTCGCCCTCGTCGGCAAAAACAATCGACGCGAGATCAGTAATTCCGGGACGGACATCGAGAAGTCGCTTCTCATCCCGCGTGTACAGCACGGTCTCGCGCTCGACGTTCGGACGTGGACCAACAAGCGACATCTGGCCGAGCAGCACGTTGTAAAGCTGGGGAATCTCGTCGAGCTTGAAGCGCCTGATGAAGCGGCCGAGCGATGTGATGCGTGGATCGTCGCCGGCAGTCGAGTCGACGCCGGACTTGTCAGCACGAATCACCATCGACCGGAATTTCACCATGCGAAACGCTTTCTCGCCGCGGCCCATGCGTGGCGCTATGTAGAACGGCGAGTGGTAGTCCTGAAGCCAGATGGCCAGCGCGAGGACACCGAGCAATGGGAGGAGAAAAACGAGGCCAACGAATGCGACTGTAAAATCCAGCAGGCGCTTCATTCGAAAGTTTCTTGCTGAGCTCCGACAAGCGCGAGGGCGCGCTGTACGATGTAGTCTACGGTTGGGTAGTAGCTGCGCTCGAGCGGATTGCTCGTCGGCGCCGGCGCGTCGGGAAGTGTTACACGCCGCGGCGATGCGCGCATCACCCGCGGATCAACTGCCTCGACGATCGACGTGATCACCTCGGCCGCCATGCCACACGTTCTCCAGTCGCCGTCGACGGCGAGGACCCTGCCGGTTTTCTTCGCAGACTTGATGATGAGCGATGCGTCGAACGGGTTCAGCACGCGGATGTCGATCACGTCGCATTCGATTCCGTTGGCGCTGAGTCGTGCAGCCGCTTCGCGGCAGAGATGCGCGCTGTAGCTCGAGCCGACGAGCGTGAGATCCTGCCCGGTGCGCGTGAGGCGCGGACCTTCCTGTGCGAGATTGCGTTCCTCGATCGGCGGAAGCTCTTCCTCGAGGCCGTAGAGCCAGCGGTCGTCGAGGTAAAGCACTGGATCATCTGAAAGAACGCTGGCGATGAGCAGATCGCGTGCATCAGTGGGCGTCGACGGCATTACGACGCGGAGCCCGGGGATGTGAGCGAACCATGACTGCAGCGACTGCGAATGCTGTGCGCCCTGTTCGCCGCCGCGGTTGATGATCGCACGCACCGTAATGGGGGCCGCAACCTGACCGCCGAACATCGATCTCCACTTTGCCGCCTGGGTCACGATCTGGTCGACAGCGAGCAGCATGAAATCGACGCGCGGATGAATCACTATCGGGCGGTAGCCACAAAGCGCCGCGCCCAGGGCTGCGCCGGTGGTACCGAGCTCCGATACCGGGGTGTCGATGACGCGCTCGCGGCCAAACTGGCTGTCGAGGTCTGTCATCGAGTTCCCGACATACCACGGACTCCACAGTCCCTGGCCGATCGTGAATACTGACGGATGATTTGCGAGGAGATACTCGAAGCCGTCGCGGATGGCGGCTCCGTATCCTGTCGTCACTGGTGCCTGTTTCAAGTCTTTCTTGCCATGGTGCCGCTGTATACCCGGCTCAACAATGCCTTTGCAGGCGGGTATCCATCGTGAGTCGCAACGTTCCACGCGTCTTCGACGACGGTGTGAGCGTCGGTCCAGAAGCGCTTGAGCTGCGGCCTGTCGAGTGCGCCATGCGACTCGAGTGCAACGGCGAGGCGGCTGATCGGATCGCGAAGCTTCCACCGCGTCAGATCGTCCTTGCGCTTTACTCCAACATCTTCGTCCTCGCGGTGGCCAACGTGTCCTCTCCAGCGATACGTCACGAGCTCGAGGAAACGCGGACCTTCACCAGCACGAATTGCGTCAACAGCTTCCTTCGTCACGGCGCGAACTGCGGCCAGATCATTTCCGTCGGCGCGCGCCCAGCCCACCCGGTGCGCTTCCGCATAACGACAGACAGACGTGTCGGGCTGCCTCAGCGCGATATGG
>JBBREF010000076.1:0-16862 GCA_038203205.1 Gemmatimonadales bacterium
ATTCATCACCACCGGCGGGGGGCGCGCGTGGCTCTGGGTAGCCGGTGGCAACGACTACAAGACAATGATGTCAGATACGTGGCGTGCGCCGATTGCCGCTGACGGATCTCTTGGCGAGTGGATCGCGGGACCGTCGCTTCCTGTAATAAATGCCGGAATGGGAGTCGCAACCAACGATCGATTTGTCATCCTCACCGGCGGCCAGGATTCGACACTTCGCAAAAGGACTGAAGTTTTTGCCGCCCGCATCGGAGCCGATGGAACTCTCGGTGCCTGGAACCCGGCCGGCAATCTTCCGGGGCCCAGGTTCCATCATGCAAGTCTTGTCGACGGTCGATTCGTTTACGTGATTGGTGGACTCGAGCGAGCCGTGTCGGTTCCGACGGTATTGCGCGGCACAATCGGCAACGCTGGTTCGATCGCCAAATGGGACTCGCTCGCGCCACTGCCACGCCCACGGTCTCACCAGTCGATGTTCATACATAATCGCGCCATCTACATGGTAGGTGGTCTCGACGGGAACCCGGCCGGCGCTAACACGCCCTTGTCCGATGTGTTGCGCGCAGCCATAAACGCAGACGGAAGCCTCGGCGCCTGGGAGGAAGTAGGAAGGATGGACAACGCGTACGCAACGCACGCGACGGCTGTTTACGGAGGGGCCGTCTGGCTTTTCGGTGGCGTCGAAGACAACGCGCGATTCGTTGATGCCGTTCTCCGGGCACCCATTACCGCTGACGGCAGGATCGGTCCATGGAGGAAGCTTGCGCCGGGCCTGCCTGCCGCTCGCTCGCACGTCCATCAGGCGCCCGTACATGGAGATCGCGTTTATTCAACGGCCGGCTCGAACCGCAGGGTCGTGACGCCTGACGTCCAGATCGGCACCTTTAAATAGAAAGCGCAGAGAAGAAACCTGCTGAGGGCGCAGAAAAGAACATGCTG
The DNA here is from genome assembly GCA_038203205.1 of Gemmatimonadales bacterium. Taxonomy (GTDB): domain Bacteria; phylum Gemmatimonadota; class Gemmatimonadetes; order Gemmatimonadales; family Gemmatimonadaceae; genus UBA4720. Next base: position 940 of record JBBREF010000076.1, read on the forward strand.
GGCGCACTGAGGTGGAGCGCTCCGATTCTACGGCATCTTAACTGCTATTAAAGCTGGTTTAATCAAATGAACCCGGGAAAGGCAAATGCCATTGAACAAATCGCAGCTGAAGGAAATCGAAGGTCTTCTGCACGAGGAGCGCGAGCGCGCGCTCAGAATAGTCAACCGCGCAGTCGAAGACACTTCTGGTGAGCAGGACAGGGCAGGTGACCTTTCTTCCATGCCGCTGCACCTTGCCGATCGCGGAACCGACACGATGCAGGACGAGCTCGACGCGTCGAACGCGACCAGAGTTACGAGGCAGCTCGTTGAAATCGATGCAGCTCTCGAGCGGTTGATTCAGACACCTGAAAAGTTCGGAGTATGCGAAGCCACAGGGGCGGACATCTCGTATGAGCGGCTCAAGATCATTCCATGGGCGCGAACGGCTGAGCAGGGCGACTGAGGTTGGGAACGTCGGCGGCTGCGCCTGCTTTTAGCTTTTAGCAAAACCAGCCGCTAGCTGATTAGCTATTTCTCCTCTACTGTGATGCGGCTAACGAGCTGACAGCCGGTTTTGCTAATAGCTAATAGCGGCGAAGCCCGGCGTTTCGGTTTTCAAGCGGCCCCTTCAAGAATTCCTGTACGACCTCGATAGCTCCTGTCCGTCGTAATCCTCTTCCCGTCAAATCGGATTATCTTCGTACATGCGACGGACAATCCTATTCCTTACCGCTGTTCTCCTGAGTGTGGCAGTTGGGTGCTCGGAGCGGACCACGGCGACACTCTCGCCCGGCCTCGAGCAACGCTTTGCGGCCGAGGGAGTTGTTCGGCGCGCGCCCGATCAGCTCTTCCATTACACGTCAGATCCGGGCGGCCGGGCCGAGAGACGCGAGGACCGCCGCGCCTCCATTATCGTGACGAAGAGCACGGTCTACATTTACAAGAATGACAAGGTCGGACTCGAGATTACGCCGCGAACGCGGCGCGAGGTCTCTGTTTCGAGATCGGCTGAGCGGGTAAGGATTCGCAGCGGTAGCGGCCGCGCGGAGGAATTGTGGTCGTTCGAGCCAGCGGAAGATGCGGCAGGCTGGACTACTGACATCAGAGCCGTGACACGGCAGGCGACAAAATGAATACGGAACAGCAGGGCTTCACTGCACTCGGCCTCGATGATGAGCTCATCGCGACACTCTCGTCGCTTGGGTACGAGGAGGCGACTCCGATTCAGCGCGAAACGATTCCTTCGCTGATTGCGGGGCGCGACCTTCTTGGCCAGGCCGCGACCGGCACCGGGAAGACTGCTGCCTTTGCGCTTCCACTTGTGCAGCAGATGGCGACGGATCCTTCGCGACGGCGCGGCGGCGAAACGATCCGCGCGTTGATTCTCGTCCCGACGCGTGAGCTCGCAATGCAGGTGGCCGAGGCGATTCATCGTTACGGCAAGTCGATCGGGGCGCGGGTTCTTCCGGTGTACGGCGGTCAGTCCATGCACCAGCAGCTCGTCGTTCTGCGCCGCGGCGTAGACGTTGTCGTTGCGACACCCGGAAGAGCGCTCGATCACATTCGCCGAGGGACTCTCAATCTCAAGAGCATTCGCACTGTGATTCTTGATGAAGCAGATGAGATGCTGGATATGGGATTCGCCGAAGACCTCGAGGCGATTCTCGAATCAACTCCGAAAGACCGGCAGACAGCGCTCTTCTCGGCAACACTGGCTCCGCGCATCAAGGCGATTGCGAAGCGTCACCTCAAGGATCCGGTGACTATCAAGATCGAGGGAGACAAGGCAAGGCAGGGTAGCATCGCCAAGGTGCGCCAGGTCGTCTACATGGTGCAGCGTGCGCAGAAAGCCGCCGCACTCGGCAGAATCCTCGATGTCGAAGATCCGGCTTCTGCGATCGTGTTCTGCAGGACGAGGACCGAAGTCGACGAGCTGAGCGAGAAGCTTGGTTCACGCGGTTATCGTGCGCAGGCGATTCATGGCGGGCTTTCGCAGGAGCAGCGCGACCGGGTGATGAAGCGGTTCCGCGAAGGCGGTATCGATTTGCTCGTGGCAACCGATGTTGCAGCGCGTGGCCTCGACATCAGTCACTTGTCGCACGTAGTGAATTTTGATGTGCCTGCTTCACCCGATGCATACGTGCATCGTATCGGTCGCACCGGCCGTGCCGGTCGTGAGGGAGTTGCGATTACGCTTGCCGAACCGCGTGAAGCGCGGATGCTGCGAAATATCGAGCAGCATACGAAGCAGAAGATAAAGGTCGAGGCGATTCCGACTGTTCGTGATCTTCGTGCGCGTCGTCTCGATGCCACGCGTGAAGCTGTGAGAGCGGCTGTCGAAAGTGGATCACTCGAATCATATCGTATGCTGGCGGAGAGTCTGGCAGGCGAGATCGATATACTCGACGTCGCGGCGGGTGCCATCAAGCTGGTGCACGAGGCTTCGGGAGCAGGGAAGGGCGAGGATGAGGATCTCACTGCCGTGCCACCGCCGCGTGATGACAAGCCTTCGTTTTCCAAGGGAGCGAGGTTCAAGCGTGCGCCCTCGTCGAAGTCGTATGGTGCTCCGCCTGCAAAGACTGGCAAGCAGGGGAAGTTCAAGGGCGGCAAACCTGTAAAGGGGCAGTGGAAGAAGCGGTAGTGCTGCGGGTTGGGATGGTTGGGTTGCTCGGTCTGCTGGCCGTTTCGTCTGAGGTGCAGTCTCAGGAGTTGGCGAACGATGCGGTTGCTTGTGTGGAGTCAATTCCGGAATCTGCTTTTCACCGCGTTGCGGTCGTCCTGAACGCGACTGTGCCAGATTCGGAATCAATCGCAATTCTGCCTTCGGCGGATTTCCTGACGCAAGCGATTGCGCTGAAGGTGAGATCAATGCTCGGCTCGGCCGAGGGCGAGCTGCCAAAAGCGGATTCGGCAGTCAGCTGGAGGAATGTCTGGGGAACGATTGCAGTGACTGGCACTCCTGACGGTCGGTACTCCTGGACAATTCCTCAGTCCAGTGAGCGGGCTGCAGTCGACGAGCGCTCAGCATTGGCGATCGTTGAGCGTGCACTCAGGGAAGTGACGGCGTCTGGCGAGCTGCTGATGTGGCCGCAGGGTCTGCGGCGCGATTCCGTGTCGTTCAACATTACGATTCACCGTCCATTGGTGAGTCGCACGGGCGTCGTGTCACCGGTTGCAGCACGACAAGCCATTCCGATCTTCTCGTTGAAAATGCCGTGGGAGAATGCTGTCGACTACAAGAAGCAGGCGCGCATCCGTTATCCCGAACGCTCCCGGACGGGCCGCGCGATCGGCACGGTTCAGATGCAATTCATTGTTGATCAGAATGGAAAGGTTGATCCCGAGTCGATCAAGGAGATCTGGCCCGTTTCAGTACCGAAACCAACGCCCGATGTGTTGCCATTCTACAACGCGTTCCTTGCATCGGTGAAGCGGGGACTACCGTCCGCTGAGTTTCAGCCTGCGATGATTGGTGGATGCGCGATGAAGCAACTGGTGATCGAGAGCTTTGAATTCAAATTTCGGTGATCGGTAGGAGCGGAAACCCATTTGTAGCGGATCAGGCGGATTAAGCGGATAAGGCGGATCGCGGGCCTCGGCATCCAGGCAGAATTCCGGCTGGGACGCATCCCTTGAAGGGAGATATTGCGCCCTTGTTTTGTTTTAGAAGGCGCGCCGCAACACCACTTTCCGCCGTGACGTACAATCCGCCGGATCCGCTGTGATCTGCCTAATCCGCAACCCACTGGGTTTCCCGTCTCCAGACTTGACACCCAAGTCAGCCCGGCTGATGGCGGTGCAGCGCTACTCCGACTGGCCGCTATCCGCGTATCCCAATCATTGCATTTCGCGCTGCGGTTATAAAGTCTCGGAGCTTGCCCGCGTCGAGTTTTCCGGCCATTCGAACACCGCTGCAAATGTCGAGGCCGAACGGCTGAACCGACAGCACGGCGTCACGCGCATTGTCGGAGTTGAGACCACCCGCGAGGTAAACGGCCACGGCCGCACCATCCCGAATCTGACGGCTTATCGTCCAGTCGTGGACGCGCCCGGTTCCCCCAAGTTCCTTCACTGCCAGTCGCGGATTCCCAGAGTCGAGAAGCAGAAAATCGACCTCCCGTGCGGCGCTGAATGCTTCGGTAATAGAATCAGCATCGGTGACATGAATTACCTGGACGATCTTTACGCCCGGCAGGGCATCGCGAATCGCGCGATAGGTGCCTGGCTCGACTGCATCAACGAGCTGCAGGGTGTTGGCCCGCGTGCGCCGCTGCTGCGCGATGATCGCATCCGCCGTTGTTTCCGAAGTCAGGAGAAACGTGTCGATTCCCTCAGGTACACGCGGAATTATCGACGCGATCAGATCCTCATCGATAGGACCTGGCCCACTCGGCATCTTGGACACGAATCCGAGGGCAGTTGCGCCTGCATCTACAGCCATCAGCATTTCCTCAACTGAAGCGATGCAGCAGATCTTGATTCTAAGCTCCTGATTCATTCCGGCAAATTAGCATCGCTGCTGGCCCCGGTTGACCTTCAAGGACTCCTGGGACTTCTAAGCCTCCTTCCCACGTGTACCTCCAGGATGCTTCCATCAAACGACCAGACAGCCCACCTTTCGGGCGATGCCGCCCAGCCTGATCCTCGGAATATCCGCCTTCTACCACGACAGCGCCGCGTGCCTCCTCCGCGACGGAATCATCGTCGCTGCGGCGCAGGAAGAGCGCTTCTCGAGAAAGAAAGGCGACGACGCATTTCCCGCGCTTGCAGTCGAGTATTGCCTTAAAGAAGCCGGCGCAACGATCGCCGACATCGACGCGGTCGTCTTCTACGACAAGCCCCTTCTCAAGTTCGAACGCATCCTCGAGACGTACCTCGGCGTCGCCCCCAGCGGATTCAAGTCATTTCTCAAGGCTGGCCCGCTCTGGATCAAGGAAAAACTCTACACGGACCGCGCGATTCGCGATGCACTCGGCAAGTTCACCGGCAAGGTGCTTTACGCCGAGCATCATGAGTCACATGCAGCGAGCGCGTTTTTCCCATCACCATTCGAAGACGCAGCGATCCTCACGATTGACGGAGTCGGAGAATGGGCCACAGCGTCGATCGGTCACGGAAAAGGAAATGAGATCGAGCTGATTCGCGAACTCCAGTGGCCCGACTCACTCGGCCTGCTTTATTCGGCGTTCACTTATCACACAGGCTTCAAGGTCAACTCAGGCGAGTACAAGGTGATGGGCCTCGCACCCTATGGCAGGCCTGCTTACGTGGATGCGATCTACAAACATCTCATCGACCTGAAGGAAGACGGCTCGTTCACGCTCGACCAGAGGTACTTCAACTACCTGAGCGGTCTCACAATGACCAGCCCGGCCTTCGACGAACTGTTCGGCGGGCCGCCACGCGTTCCCGAGACGCCGCTCACACAGCGCGAGATGGATCTCGCCCGAAGTGTCCAGGAAGTCTGCGAAGAGATCGTTCTCCGAATGGCGAAGACCGCACATCGCGAGACCGGCGCCGATTCACTCTGCATGGCCGGTGGAGTCGCCCTCAACGCGGTTGCCAACGGACGGATTCTTCGCGAGTCGCAGTTCAAACACGTCTGGATTCAACCCGCATCAGGCGACGCAGGCGGCGCACTCGGCGCAGCCATGCTTGCCTGGCATCGCCACTTCGACCAACCTCGCAGCACAGTCGAGCCGGACGGCATGTTCGGCGCTCTTCTCGGCCCATCCTTCTCCGATGCAACAATCGAAGAGGAGCTGACTGCGGCGGGCGCAATATTTCAGCGTCTCGATCACCAGACGTTGATCGGAAAAACCGCGCAGCTCCTCGCCGAGGAAAACGTTGTCGGCTGGTTCCAGGGAAGGATGGAGTTCGGCCCGAGAGCCCTTGGCGCGCGAAGCATTCTCGCGGATCCGCGCAGCCCGCGCATGCAGGCACTTATCAATCTCAAGATCAAGTTTCGCGAGGGCTTTCGACCGTTTGCACCGAGCGTTCTCGAGGACAGAGCGGGCGAGTACTTCGACATCGATGCGGCGTCGCCGTACATGCTCGTCGTGGCTCCCGTTAAGGAAGAGCGCCGCCTGCCCATTCCCGAGACCGGAACGGAGATGTGGGGAATCGAGCTTCTCAACATCCCGCGGTCAGATATTCCAGCCGTGACGCACCTCGATTACTCAGCACGAATTCAAACCGTGTCGCTTGAACGAACTCCTGACTATCACGCTCTCATCACCGAGTTCGATCGCCTGACGGGTTGCCCGCTCGTCGTCAACACATCATTCAACGTTCGTGGTGAGCCGATCGTCTGCACACCGACAGACGCGTATCGGTGTTTCATGCGCACGCATCTCGACTACCTCGCAATCGGCACGTTCCTCCTGACGAAGACAGAACAGCCACAGTTCAACGAAGAAGCTTGGCAAAACTCGATTCCACTGGATTGATGCAACCTCCTTCGGCTTACACGGCGACGCAGGGAAGGCGCTTCGCATTTACCGTCGCCGCCGCATTTGGCGTGTTCGCATTGCTAGCGCTCTGGCGCGATAACGAAACGGTCGGACGGATTCTCGGCGGCCTGGCCGCGGTTCTTGCTCTGGCGGGTGCAGCGGCCCCATCGCGACTCGAGCCAGTCGAGAAGGCGTGGATGCGCCTGGCACATGCCCTTTCCCGAATCACCACCCCGGTGTTCATGGGCATCGTTTACTTTGTTGTTCTGACCCCGGCCGGACTCATCAGGCGTACATTCGGGAGCAACCCGCTCGTGCACGACGGGGCGACTGGCTCCTATTGGTTTACGCGTACCAAAGCAGATAAGGAAACGCGCCGCCGGAAGATGGAAAGACAATTCTAGGAGAAACGATCGATGGGATTCACCGGGCTCGTTGCCGAGCTGTGGGCTTTCATGAAGGAACGAAAGAAACTTTGGCTGCTGCCTATTCTGATTGTTCTCCTTATGGTAGGCGGACTGCTCGTCTTCGCGCAGGGATCAGCCCTCGCACCTTTCATCTATACGATCTTCTAGATGGCTGAGGGGAAGGGAAAGCAGAAGCAGAAGCGATCGTTGTCGGCACGAACAGCGCGTCCTCCAATATCGCGCGGCAAGGCGATCGCGTTTCTTGCGGTGACCTTGTCGCTTCCCTTTGTGCTCTTCGCAATCCTCGAGATTGGACTCCGGGTGGCGGATTATGGAGGCGACATGCCTGCTTTTGAAGCGGACATGTCATCCCCGACCCTGCGGATTCCCAGCTCACGCCTCGGCCGGCGATACTTTCCGCGGGAGCAGTATCCGCCGTCACCTCCCGGCGACGCTTTCCTGGCGTCGAAGCCCGCCAACTCGATGCGGATCTTCGTACTCGGCGAATCGTCAACGGCGGGGTTCCCATACTCAGCCAACGGCACATTCTCCCGTGTGCTGCGCGATGTTCTGACTGACGTTCTTCCGAACGACACAGTCGAAGTCGTCAACCTTGGCATGGCCGCGACCAACAGCTACACGATAGCCGACCTCGCAGATGAGGTCGTCGCCGAGCGTCCGGATGCGGTGATGATCTACGGTGGGCACAATGAGTATTACGGTGCACTCGGTGCAGGTTCGACTGAGACCCTTGGATCCTTCCCGGGAATAGTCAGGCTGTATCTGCGCCTTCAGCATTTCAAGACGTTTCTTCTCCTTCGGAATGCAACCAATGCCGTTACCAGCATGTTCGGTGGCAGGAGGACGGCCGAGGATGTCGCTAGCGACGCGACACGAATGGAGAGTGTCGTTGGTGACCAGCGGATCATGTTTGGCGGCGATGCCTACAAGCGAGGCGTAGCGCAGTACGAGAGCAATCTCACACATGCTTTGAAAACGTTTCGCGCGGCGGGAATTCCCGTTTTCCTCGCGAGCACTCCTGGCAATCTCCGCAACCTGAAGCCGTTCGCCACATCAGGAATTCCGCCAGACAGCAGCGCAACGTACGTGTTCGACTCAGCGACATCCGTGCTGGCATCAGGCGACAGTTTGCGAGCGGCAGAGCAGTTCAGTCGTGCACGCGACCTCGACATGATCCGCTTCCGGGCGCCCTCGGAATTTGCCGGGATTGTCCAGCGCGTCACTCGGGAGAGCGGATCGAATTATGTGCCGGTTCTCGAGGAGATATCGCGCGAATCCCAATACGGAATTCCCGGCGAAGATCTGTTCCTCGAGCACGTGCATCTCAACCAGCGAGGTTACGCGCTGATCGCGCGGTCGTTCTACGATGCACTTGCACGACAGAGTTTTCTTGGGCGAAAGGCGGACCTTTCGCGTTTTGCAGGATGGGATGACTACGAGCGCAGAATGCGTCTCACCAGCCTCGATCACCGCATCGCGTTCCATACTGTCAAAACTGTCACCACGCGCTGGCCCTTCATGCCCGTGGCGACGCAGCTCGATTACCGCGGCACCTACCAGCCGGTGGATCTTCTCGACAGCGTGGCGTTCAATGCCTCGCGAGGCGGAATGTCGTGGGCGCAGGCGAAAGGAATGATTGCCGCCCGTTATGCGGACCAGGGAGACTTCGAGCTTGCTGTGGACGAGTACGATGGTCTCATTCGCGACGGGCCGCAGGTCGAAATCGGATATCGCCTCGCCGGACGCGTGCTTCTTGGCGCCGGGCAGCCCGATCGCGCCAAACCGTATCTCGAAAAAGCCTACTCGATCTCCCCTACTGCGTTCACTGCCTATTCACTCGGCGTGTTCGCGATGCAGGCCAAAGAGCCGCAACGGGGGATCGCCTTGTTTTCACAGGCCCTCCAGCTCGATCCAGCAATGCCTCAGGCGCTCTTTCAGCTCTCGCTGGCATACGGCGTCGTGCGCAATCTCCAGGGAGCACGTGCTGCCGCCACACGCCTCGCGCAGATCCAGCCGGCCTACCCTGGACTAGCCGAGTGGCTTTCGGCACTTGGCATGCCGCCCCGGTGACAGCATGATCCTTGCGCTTGCGATTCGCAATTCGATTCAACCCGGGACCAAAATGAATACGAGACCCATCTTTTCAGTGGCGCTTGCCGTCGCTGCAAGTGCCCTCACCGCTTGCGCTTCAAGTCAGCTCGCGTCGAATCGCGTCGCGACGGCAAGCGCTACGATCAGGAACGCAGCCGGCGATGAGCGGGGTACCGCGGACATCTGGCAGGACCGTGACAACATCGTCCATGTAGATGTGCAGGTGAATGGAATGCCGCCCGGCCCACATGGGATACACTTTCATGAGATCGGCGCCTGCACTGCGTCCGGCAGCACTGCCTTCGCCTCAGCCGGCTCGCATTACAACCCTCTTGGTCGTCAGCACGGACTCGATAATTCCGCGGGGCCGCACGGTGGAGATGCGCCGAATTTCACAGTCGCTCCTGATGGTACGGGAAGAGCGACGTTTACCACGGATCGCGTGTCGCTGACAGATGGTTCGACGACGCTGTTCGACGGCGACGGAAGCTCGATAGTGATTCACGCTGGTGCAGACGATCAGATCTCTCAGCCTTCCGGGAACAGCGGCGCGCGCATCGCGTGTGGAGTGGTCGAGCGCCGCTAGCCAGCAAATCGTCTGGCCCAGATCAGCATCTTCCGGCGTTCACGAGCGCGAAAGGCGAATACGCAGGGGGAGGAGGTGTTGGAGGTGCAGGAGGATTTGGAGCAAGCTTGCTTCCGGTCGCCTAGTTCGTCTCAGCAGCTGGAGCACTTCGGTCTTGGTGTAACGACAGAACTGCGCGTCGGCGGAACCCCGTTCGTTTCGCGATAGCGGCTGCTCCGGTACCTCCTGCACCTCCAAAACCTCCTCCCCCATGCGTAGTTGCGTTCGCGCTTGAGCGTCGAGACAAAGTCTCGAGTGCTGACTTTAGCCTGCCGGGTCTTGAGTTTACCTACCGACTCGCACTCCTTCGAAGGGCAGCAAGAGCAGAACCGCGATGATAATCAGACTCAATCGAATCAGTCACCTTCTCGTACTGCTCGCGTAGTTCCTGGTCGAGCTTGTACGTCCGCGCAACCGACGAGAGCACCTGAGTAGTTTCGTAGTCTGACCCCATTCGACCAGCCGAGGTGAGAACCCCGGCGACTATCTCGCGGGTCAGCGGATCGTGCCTGAGCGCTGCGTTGAGCACCTCGCGCTTGTGCGTACCGGAGCTTATCGAACCCACCGCAGCAAAAAACGCTGGCCAGTCGCGGATGTGCTTTGCCTTGATCAATGACGTGAGCGACTGTGACTTGTAGAAGTCTGACTTGATGTCTGCAACGGACTTGAGCACGAACGCAGTCGTCTGAGGGTCCCATTCTTCTGCTGAATTCATCGAGCGCAGCAGCTCCGCGCGATAATGATCTGACTCGATGCTGCCAAGCGCCCGCGCATAGACCGCACGCGTCTGGTCGTTCAACGCATACTTTCTTGCGACACTCTTGAGCAAATCAGTGAGATAGTGGTCGGAATCGATACCGGACGCAGACGTCAGCATGATCCCGACGGTTTCGCGGCTCAGGTTGTCACGAGCGAGAACTTTCTTCAGTATCTGGGACTTGTAATAGTCTGACTCCATTCGCCCCGCCGCTTCGGCAAACGACCGCCATGTCGCTTCGTTTGCAGAGGGAAAGTTGGCGAGTTTGCCGAGTACCTGGGTCATGTAGTAGTCACTCGACTTGAGGTCGACAGATGCGCGACGAACTATGTCGTTGAGCGTGTTCGTTTCGAGCCTCACGTTCGGCATGTCGAACATCGTGCCGTAGTACCGGCTCTTTGCGTAGGCAGAGCTCATCTCCCCGATCTCTGCTGTGACGGCTGAAACTCCTCCAGTTCGATAAAGCTCGGGCACCCGGGTGTCGGCTGCGAATGCCGTGCGACGCTCAACATCGAGGAGTGTGCGCGCAAGCCATGAGCGGCCCGTGGCGTCCCACGTGACCCGGTCACCATTCACATAGTAGGTGTGTTCAAGGCCGCTGCTTCCATTGCGAATCTCGACCCGGCGGCTTGTGCCGCCGTCGCGCTCCTCGAGTCTGAACCATGCGCCTCGGGACAGCGATTCGACATCGCTGAGGTCGCCGCGGAGCTTGAACTCGCCTTCGGCTCGGAGCTCGAGCAGACATCCGGTGCTGGACAGCTTGACTGTCCACGTTTTCGTCGAGCCGCTTCCGTTGTCGTTTGACGATATCTGCGAGTTCCCGTCGAATTTCTTGTCAGTCCAGCAACTCGTCCTGCCCGGTGCGGCAAGCATCGACAGCTGGGCAGCCTCTACTATCGCGATGGGAGACGGAAGAAATTCGAGAGAGGCCTGGCCCGGCAGGGCAGCGAGACTCTCCCCACTGACGGTCGACGCGAGATTCGATGATGGGGCTTCGGCCGCAGTCGCGACGCTTGCCGTCGTGGTGACCGACGCCAGTGTCATCACCGCAACTACCGAGGCAACGGATGCCACGGCAAAGATTGTACGACTGACCCCCCGGCGGTTGCGCCGTCCATCGAGCACGGCCAGAAGTCTTCCTGAAAGCTGGGATGGGCGGGCCATGGCAATTGCGGTTTGAGACGTGAATGAAGGGGCGCGAAGCGAACGCGCGACTTCGAGAAGGTTCTCAGCGTATTCCGTCGCCGTCGAGCCGGCGCTTATCACGCGATCGTCGCATGCAAGCTCGCGTTCGACGCGCATCCTGTGAGCAGCGACCCACGACAGCGGGTTGAACCAGTAGACGGCGCATGCAATCTGTGCAACGATTTGCGTGAGGCAGTCACGGCGCTCGACATGCGCAAGCTCATGCAACAAAATGTTGCGGCACTTCCACTCGGGCCATACAGCAGCGTCGGCGGGAACGAGCAGCGTCGGCCGGTGCACTCCCCATGTCATCGGCATCGACGCTTCATCGCTCTCGATCACCCTGACGCGTGAAGCAAGGTGACTGATCGCCGGCGTTTGTCTGATCAGCCGCACCCATCGAAGATCCGCAGTCGGCCGCGCTCGCTGAGCTACGATTTGCACGCGGACCAGCGCTACGATCATCGGAAGGAGCGCAACGAGCGCACCCACTGCCCATATCAGAAGAATGGTTGAGCTCAGGGAGTCAAACAGCGATCCAGTCATGGAACTGATAATTATCGCGCCGAGGTCGAGCAGTCCGATCCGCGCAACTTGCGGCGAGGCAAATGCTGCGGACTCACCTGGCGTAACTGCTATCGACGACCTGCTGATTTCGACGACATCACCTGGTTGCACGGCCGGAACCGGCTCAGCAACCCCTGAAGGTTCGTCGATGATAATTGGCTCATCGATCTCTACAAGTACCGTCGCGACAGGCTTCCACAGCGAAACAGGAATCCGCGGTCCGCCAAAGATCGCCATGCCGAATCCGGCAATCGGCAACACGAGAGCAGCCACAATGCCGGCGGTCCACACGAGGTGTTTTGTCGACGCGGATGCCGATCGCCACGCTGAGGTGACAATGCCGGCCAGAACGAGAATTGCCGTTGCCTTGGCTGCTGCTTCTGCCAGGAAACTCAGAGTTGCATCCATGTTATTTGCCCTCGCGTTTGGCCTGTTCGACGAGCTTCGACAGTTTGTCCAACTCGTTCTCTGACAGGTCATCTGCGGACATGTCGAGCAGCGCAGCGACGGCGCTCGACGTCGATCCATCAAAGAATGTTTTCACCATCTGCTTCAGCGCGGATTTCTGCGCGACGGGGCGGGAAACAATGGGGGCATACACGTAGCGGGGTCCATCGTACGCGTGGCGCAGATGACCCTTCTCCTCCATGATCCGAAGCAACGCCCTTACCGCCGAGTAACTCGGCGCATCCGGCAAGTTCTCCTTCACTTCGGCTGCAGTTGCTGAACCGAGCCGGTGGAAGATGTCCATGATCTGGCGTTCGCGACGCGAGAGGGAAACGTTGTCTGACATCAGTGTTCCGTTGTGTATGCTAAAAAATTAGCATAGTGCAGATTTCTTAGCAAGTAAGCTTTTTGTATGGCTGACAACCCGGCGGTCACAAGGGCATCCAGAAGCTCGCCTTGATGGCGAAGAAGTTCGTTCCGACTTTCTGCAGGCCCCCGAAAAGATCATCGACGCGAACGAGCGAACCCTGGTTCTCGAACCCTTCGCGGTTCTGCTGCCAGACGAGGAAAAGAGTGCTGCCCGGGCGATACTCCCATCTCATGACGACGTTGCTCCGCACTGACCTGATGTTGTAGTCGAGCGCCGGGATCGAAAAACTCGCCGGAGTTCCTCCAACGCCATTGGGGTCGGTTACCAGGAATTCTCCATCACCGTTCGGCGCGATCGTGGTGCCTTCCGTTCCATATTGAAGAGTCTGACGGCTTCGGGCTGCAGACAGTTGGCCGAACTTCGAGTAAGACCCGCTTGCCGCGAAAGGCTGAGCGTAAACCTCGAGTGATACATCGGGACGCAGCGTGTAGTTCACGCGGATGTCGGTGAAGAACTCAGCTCTGTCGACGCGCGCGAACACATACCGGCGGCCGAACGTCGACGCGGTGCCTCCGTCCAGTGATCGCACGTACTGTTGTCCCTCGACGAACCGGAGATAGTTGGGGGCTACTCTCAACTCCCACTGCGGGGAAGGGCGCAATGACAGCGACCCACTGATTCTGTTTGTTGGTGCGCCCATTCCGTCCTTGCCATAATAGACGCGTGCCGTCCATCGCGTCTTCGCAGCGAATCCGTTGCCAACGCTCAGAATGCCAACGTTGCTCGCGGGAGTGTTCATCACCGGCCCGCCCCGAGTGAGGCGCGAGTTCTGTGCTTCGAAGTCGTGCCATGCAGTGACATCGATCGCCCAGAAGTTTTTCAGGATCGTGTTGAAGTCAGTGCGAATGGCGCCGAACTGCCGGTCTCCATCAAAATTCCATTCATTCTCGTGGCTTGCCTGGAATCCATAACTCCGGAGATACCTTCCCGGCTGAGTTTCCCGGTACCGCAGGTAGGCAGATGCGTTGAGTCCGTCGGCCGTACCTATCCGGCCGATATCATTGAGCTCGAACCCCGGACTTTCGAACCCTCCATCAATACCGCCAAGCCAGTGCCTCCCGGTGTTTTTTGAGATTCCGAGGAAGCCATTGCCGCCACGCAGCGACGTCCGGGACCGGTCAAGTGAATAGCTCTCCGCGTCCGGTCTCTGGAAATAGCGTGCGCTCGAACGCTGAACGTTAAGGATCGCTGCCGAATCGCCTGCTACGTGACTGAGGCCGAGCAATCCCGTGATGACGTAGGCGCCGCCGGCAATCCGGTAGTTGAGGTCGGCTCCGCCAGAAAAAGCTTGGCGGTTGAGCAGTCTCGAGAGCGGGTCATCAGGGGACAAATCGCGGCGCATTCCAGTGAGCGTGAGCCCTGCCGTCGATGCGTGCTTTCCGAATTCCCGCTGGACCCGCCCGACACCATATCCAGCGTACGGGGTCACCTTTACAGTTTCAAACTCCCCGGTCTCCACATCGAATACGCGTGCGTTCTCTGAAGATGTCACCGCGCCAAGCGCGCCGATCGATGTCCCTGACGCGAGACGACCGGTGAGCTTGGCCGCTCCTACAATCGTGGTCGCTGATGGATAGTCGACGTAGTCACCGTTGGCCGGACCGCGAGGGGAAGCCCCGATTCTCCGCGAGTAGAAATAATTTCCGACTCCTCTCAGCAGCTGGTTGCCTTCGACGAAAAACGGGCGCCTTTCCTGGAAGAAGGTCTCGAACGCGGAAAGGTTCACCTCGGCGGGATCTGCCTCGACCTGGCCGAAATCAGGATTCACAGTTGCCTGCAGCGTGATGCTCGGACCGAGTCCCATCTTCACGTCGCCGCCAATTCTCGAGGCGACGTTGCGACCATCGTCAAACGGATTGGCGCGGTCACGGCTTCCGTTCATTGTCGCGTCAGTTGCTACGTAGGGCGTCGCCTCTAACCTGCGCGATGGCTTGATGCCTTCGATACCAACCAGCGTACCCATTCGCGACGACCAACCCGTGCTGTTTCGCGGCACTGGAATCCAGAATACGTCTTCGTTCGTCGACGGGGTCCAGTAGTCGACATTGAGCCCCCATGTGTGAACGTCGGTCGCGTTGAAACGGAGTTGTGAAAACGGGATGCGCATCTCTGACGTCCACCCGGTTGCGTTTACATCTGCAGCAGCCTCCCACACGGGATCGAATGACGAGTCAATGTCGGTCTCGTGATCTGATGGATGATACCAGTCGGCTCTTACACCTGACGCTGTCACCCCGAAACTGTAGGCCGTACGACGGTCGCGATATGAATCGAAGGACACCCAGATGTGCTCCGCCTGGCCGATGTTGTCCCTTCGGGAGATTGGCGCCTGCATCACTCGATCGGCGCTCCTCACGACCCGGGTCGCGACGTAGATCGCTGCATAGTCGTAGAGGAACCTCACCTCGAGGCTGTCGGTCGGCTTGCCGTATTCGACGGGCTCCTTCTGGACGAAGTCGGCGATTGGTCTGGCAGTGCTCCAGATCGCTTCGTCGGGCTTGCCGTCCAGCCTAACGGTTCCACCGCGAATCCGGGTGGCTGTCGCCACCTTGGTTGCCGGGTCGATCGACGGTGTACCACCCCCGACGGGCGTCTGGCCTATGGCCGGGCGCTGGGCGAGGATCAGGGCAGCGAGCAGCAGGAGAGTACGGTTCAGGCTGAGATACATGTCGGTTGATTTGAGGTGCAGTTTTTTTAGCACTGGCAATTACGTCGCATTTGCCAGCCTGGGCTATAGGCAGGTCGTCAGGGTCTTGTAAGCCTTTTGTTCTCCCACCCGGCGGATCACAAATATTCTCGCTCAACACGGGCGCAGTTCATGCCTTCAAACCAGTACCATGGAAGACCCTCCAGACCCCATCAGCCGAAGCGATCGTCCCGACAGCGGGAGCGGGCGGGCGGGAGCGCGGAACCTGGTTGCAGCGAGGCCGCGCATCGATCGCCGGCGCCCTGAAAGGCG
>JBBREF010000077.1:0-16690 GCA_038203205.1 Gemmatimonadales bacterium
CTTACAGAAGGATTGGAGCTCTGGCGAGAAGGTCTGGTAGACGTGCTCGCGCGAAACCTGGATGGAGCCGGACCTTTCCGCACCGTGTCTCCAACACTTGCGATCAAGGGTTTTCCCCTTGCCTCCGACCGCAAGTCAGCGTCTGACCTCGCGCGCCGCACCAATGCTCAATACGCCATCTTCGGCACCCTCGTCGGGAGCGCAAACGACTCGGTCAGGTTTCGCGCGACGCTGATCAATATCAAAAACGACCGAGCGTGGGACTACGAAGGGCGTGATTCAACAGTTGAAGCGGCGGCGGCACGGTTCACGGTCGCCGTCCTGGCGGAATTGGGCAAGACACACCGCATCGGCGCGGTCCGGCAATCGTCCTTCGGTTCGAAGTCGATCGATGCGATGCGCGCGTTTCTTCAAGGTGAGCAGTTCTACCGGCGGACGTCGTGGGACTCGGCAGCTACTGCATATGGAAGGGCTGTCTCCTTTGACAGCCGATTCGCGATCGCGCTGCGTCGAGCCGCTCAGGTGACGGGATGGCAGCGAAATGAAGGCGATTCGGTAGCTCGCGCTTTCCGTCTGGCGGCGGGAGCGGCCAACCGTGGACTGTCCCCGCGGGACAGTCTCCTTCTCGCCGCAGATTCGCAGTCTGCGGCGGTTGCGCGTCTGCCGAGCGATTCGATGAACTGGGCTGTGCTGAAGCGTCTATTCTCCACGGTAGATGAAGCTGCTCGCCGCTACCCCGACGATCCTGAAGTCTGGTATGCAGTCGGCGAAGCACGCTTTCACCAAGGGTACGGAAGTCCGGTCAACGTCACGGAACGTCAGAGTCTCGAAGCTTTCGACAAGTCGATCGCTCTCGATTCAGCTTTTGCCCCGGCATACGTGCACGCTGTCGAACTCGCGTTCACGCTCGACGGCGCGAAGGCAGGACTTCGGTATGCTGGGCTATATCTGCGATTGCGGCCGACCGATGATGAGGCGGAAGGCATCGCAATTGTCAATGCGGTGGCCGGCGGCAGCTCTGCAAACGCCAGCGACAGCGTCCTTGACGGTGCATCATCCGATGCAATCATGGCCGCGTACTACACAGTCCGGCGATGGCCCGATTCCGCGCAGACGGCTCTCCGTCTTCTCCGATCAACTGGACGACGGCCTCGGACCTCTCCGACTTACATCAGCGACTCCGTCAGACTGTGGAACTTTCTCCCTCTACAGCTGGCATATCGCGGACGACTGAGTGAAGCCTACCTCGCGCTGGGCAATCGGCCGTCCCGCATCTTCGCCGAGCTCGTGCTCCTTGGCGGAATTCCAGCTGATACTGCGGCGGCCGTGTTCTCGAGATGGGTGAAAGACGGATTGCCTCAAGCATTCCATGCGCTGCCGTGGCTCGCTACAAGACGGGATTCCCTCACGATTAAAAAGCTGATGTCTCGCGCCGATGCAAACTCCGGGCGGGGCTCCGAATTCGCGACCCGGGGCGGACGCTATCGCGCGGCATCGACACGTGCATATCTGAGTCTTGCAAGGCAGGATACGGCTGATGCACTGAAGCGGTTTGTTGCATTGCCTGACACGCTGTGCATCGCTTGCTACCTCGACCGACTTACCGCGGCGCGACTGCTGGCCGCACGCGGCAGGCTTGCCGAGGCCGATTCGCTGCTCGGCCAACGGATAAACAGCCTCGTGACTCCGGCTGAAGTGCTCATCGCGATGGAACGTGGCCGGGTTGCAAAACGGCGCGGACGAAATGCCGAAGCAATCCAGGCATTTCGCCTCGTGGTCGACGCCTGGTCGACCGGTGATCAAACGCTTCAGCCTATGGTGACCGAAGCCCGCCGCGAGCTCGCCACCCTGTTGAAGCCGCGCGGAGGCTAGCGGCCTAAATGTTCGCTTACTTAGTTTGTTGGTAAGGCTGGACGGTCTGTGAGGCACCTCCGCCGATCACACCGCCGCCTGTTGAATAAACACCAAGGGGGAACACAATGAAGGCCATCACGCTCACGGCACTGACTCTGGCACTTGCTTCCGCGGCATGTCAGGAGGCTACGACGTCTCCGCAAATCACGGGCGCCCCTGAACTCCAATACGCCTTCGGCAATCCTCCTCCGCCTCCGATCGACACCGGAGCCGTCGGGGCTACCCAGGACGCCCCGTCGACATTCTACACGTTGCAGGTGACCTACTTCTTCAACCCGGCCGGTAATGCGGGTTATCTGAAATTCGACAAGAGCCAGGATGGATCCACGGATGTCGACAAGAACGCACAAGTCAGGTATTCTCAGGGCACCTTTTCCGGAAAGGGCTTCGTGACTATCGCCGAGTCAGGCGGGTCCCAACTCGTCATTGACCTGTCGACGGTAACGCCGGCGAGCAGTTTCTCCTCCTGCTCTGCCCCGGCTGCGCCCAGTGCGACTGCAGACACGCGGCAGGAGGGGGGTTGCTTCTCCCTGACCTTCAGTGGCGTGACTCGCGACGGGATCGCGACATCGCCGTTCGTTCTGGTTCCGGGCTGCAGAACTGAGCGGACAGGCGACATAATACCCTGCGTCAGACCATCGGATCCGACTGACGACCCCAATTAGTCGCGGCCGCGGCATGGAAGCGGGGCCGGAAAGCTAGCGCGCTTTCCGGCCTTTCTTTTTGGCCGAAAGCGAACCTCGTGGGCGAGCGGTCTGCGCACGTGCAGGCCCGTCAACACTCTCGCCGGGCCCGGCGGGTTTCACGGACCTGAGGCGAAGATAAGGGGCGACATGGGGGATGCCTGCTGGCCAGCGATTCGGACCTGAATGAAGCGGCTGAGTTCTTCCGTGACGTCGAGCTGTCGATCGTTCAGGCTCGAGAGCTTCGAGGGAGGCCACCGGATGGACCGCGAGACTCTCATGCGCCTCGCTGACCGGCAGGCCGTAACCTAGTCCGTCCGGGCTGACTCGACGCCCTGCTGGCCGGCTTGAATCCGATGCACGCGGAGCGCTGCAATCCTTCGCCCGTCCATCGCGATGACCTCGAGCTCGCCACCGGGCACCTTAACGCGATCCCCCATCCTTGGCAGACGCCCAAGCTGAGCGAATGCATATCCGCCGAGCGTAGTCCAGTCGCCTTCGGGAATCTGTACGCGGTGGTCTGAGCGAACGTCGATCAGCGACATTGTCCCGTCGAGATCCAGCATGCCGTCGGCCTCGATTGCGGTCCTCGCGGCCATGTCGTATTCGTCTGAGATATCGCCGATGACTTCCTCGATGAGATCTTCCATCGTGACGATGCCGGCGGTCCCGCCGTACTCGTCGAGGACGACAGCAAGGTGCGCGCGCGTTCGCCTCAGGTCCTCGAGGACCCGCTCGGCCGACCTGCTGTCGGGAATGTAAAGCGGCTCGCGGACGAGATCAGGCAGGGAAAACGGCTCGCCGCCCTCGCGCAGCCAGAGGTCCTTGGCGAGGAACACGCCGATCACGTCATCGAGCGACTCGCGGTAAACCGGATAGCGTGAATAGCGCTCCTCCCTCACGATGCGCCAGACTTCTTCCTCGGTGGCGGTGATGCTGAGGGCGACGACGTCGGTGCGCGGCCGCATCACGTCACGCGCTTTCTTTTCGTGAAAGTCGAACACACCTGCGAGCATCGCGCTGTCTGATTCGTCCAGCGTGCCGTGCGCCCGCGCCTGCATTACGAGAAGTCGCAACTCGTCGGCGGAGTGGCTCTGCGTTTCCGACGCGGGCGCGACTCCGAAGAGCCGGAGAAAGCTGTTCGCGGTGCCGTTGAAGAACCAGATCATTGGCGACATCACGCGCGAGAAGATCTTCAGCGGGGTGACGATCACCTTGCTCACCTTCTCGGGACTCACCAGCGCCAGCGTCTTCGGCGCAAGCTCGCCGAGAACGATGTGGAGGAAGGTGATGATGAAGAACGCGACGCCGATCGCCGCAGCCGTATGAGCGCCTGGCGGGGCAGCGGGGAGTCCGACACCGACAAGGGCCATGTCGATCAGCACAGCCAGCGCCGGCTCGCCCACCCAGCCAAGGGCAAGCGATGCGATCGTGATGCCAAGCTGGGTGCCGGCGATGTATCGGTCGAGGTGAGTGAGGGCACCCTGGACGTTGCGGGCCGCCCGGTCGCCGTTCGTGGCCATCTCGTCGATCCGGCTGCGCCTGACTGCGACGAGGGAGAATTCCGATGCGACGAAAAACGCGTTGAGGCCGACGAGCAAAAGGACGATTCCGAGGCGCGCAGCTATTGCTCCGCCGGTGATGTCCTCGACCGGAGCAAGCAGGAGTGCCAGAAGATTCATATCTATTGAAATCTATATGGTAGGGGGCGGGAATTGACTGAATCACCGGGTGTCCCCAACTTGGACCTCCCCGTGCACCGAGGTGCCTGGATACCGTCTTCAGATCGCTCCACCCCACCTGCGTTGGGGCCCCAAAGGGTCCTGACGGGCCTTTACGCCGGCCGACTGCTTCTGGCCGCCGGGCTTTACGCAGGTTCGCTGGCCGGCGGGGTTGGAACCGTTCCGTCCGCCCAATCCGTTCTGGGCGTGATGCTGGCTGGGGCCATCGCGTTTACGGTTGCTTCCTGGGCATGGACCGATCTTCGCCAGAGGGAGCCGGGAACGACGTTCGTCTACCTCCAGACGATCTTCGATATGGCGCTCGTGACTACAGTTGTGCACGTCACATGGGCGGATGGAGGGTCCGAACTCGCACCGCTGTACATCCTGGTGATCGCCGTGAGTGCCTTGCTCCTCCCGGCAGTCGGCGTGCCGCTGATGGCGAGCTTCGGGATGGTTCTCTACTTCGCCGATGCGATGCTTGCCCAGACCGGGGAGCCCGACACTGCGCTGCTGCTTCAGCTCTTCGTGTTCGCCGCCGTTGCCCTGACCAGCGCGGTAATCGCGGCACGCCTGAGGGCGGCCGGAGCGGCAAGTGAGGAAATGGCGGCGGAGCTCGCCGCGTTTCGATTGCAGGAAGCGGATGTGAGGCAGCTGCTCGTCAGGGCGGAGCGACTGGAAGGAGTGGCGGAGATGAGTGCCTCGCTCGCCCACGAGATAAAGAACCCGCTTGCATCGATCCGCAGCGCGGTCGAGCAGCTTTCCCGCATCCCTCGCGCATCCGAGGATGAGAAAATCCTGAGCGCGCTTGTCCTGCGCGAGTCGGACCGGATTGCCCGCGTGCTCACCGAGTTCCTCGATTTTTCGCGTACCGGCATGACCCGCGTCAAGGAGCTCGATCTTGCCGCCCTTGCCCGTCATGCCGCGCAGCTTGCCGGCTCACAACCGGGAACTGCCGAGGGGGTGACGATCATCGACTGGTTTCCCCCTGGCCCGATGACGATCGAAGGAGATGAGGACCTGATTCATCGTGCCTTCTTCAACCTGCTCCTGAATGCCGTTCAGGCGTCGCCGCCTCATAGTGATGTTAGAATCGAGGGGGGTGTGCTCCAGCCGCACCAGCTGCCGCCCGGTCATGATCAGTTTGCAGGCGGCGCCTACGGGATAGTCGTGATCGACCAGGGCGACGGGATTGCACCCCGGATTCGTGACCGATTGTTCGATCCCTTCGTCACAACCAGGACGGGGGGAAGTGGTCTCGGTCTTTCAATTGTCCAGCGCGCTGTCCAGGCGCATGGCGGCCTGATCACCGTGAGTCCTCCCGGCGAAGAGACGCGGTTCACAATCGTTCTCCCGAAAGCCAGGCAGGCCACAGCTGATGCAATCCCAGGAGTCGCGGCCGACCGTCCTCATAATCGATGACGAATCCGCGATAGTCGACACTCTCAGAATACTCCTCAAGAACGAGGGGTTCGCCGCGCATGTGGCCTTCGGCGGCAAGCAGGGTCTCGATCAGATCGCGGCGATAAAGCCCGACATCATCATCTCCGACATAAGGATGCCGGGATTCGGCGGACTCGATATCCTCGCCGCGGCCAGGGCGCAGGATCCTGATATGCCCGTGATATTGATGACGGCGCAGGCGTCGCTTCAGACGGCAATTACCGCGGTCAACGACGGCGCGTTTCACTACGTGCAGAAGCCGTTTCAAAACGATGCATTGATCGCGATCGTAAGGCGGGCCGCCGAGGCCCGCCAGCTGAAATCCGAGAATCGCGCGCTCAAGCGTGAGATCAAGCGGCGCGATACGGCAGGGAAGCCGATCGGCGGCAACAAGTCATGGCTCGACGTGCTCAACATCGCCGAGACAGTCGCGAGCAGCGATTCGACGGTGTTGCTGCAGGGCGAGTCGGGAACCGGCAAGGGTGTTGTTGCGCGGTACATCCACGAGCTGTCGAACAGGTCCAGCGGTCCATTCGTCTCGATCAACTGCGGCGCGCTTCCCGAAGGTCTGCTGGAAAGCGAGCTGTTCGGTCACGTGAAGGGATCGTTCACCGGAGCCGTCAAGGACAAGGCTGGCATGTTCTCGTCCGCAGAGCAGGGTACGTTCTTTCTCGATGAAATCGGCGAGACTACGGCTTCGACGCAGGTAAAACTGCTTCGTGTGCTTCAGCACCGCGAGGTCATTCCTGTTGGAGCGACTGAGCCGATCCCGATCGACACGCGGCTGATTGCAGCGACGAATCGCAATCTCGACGATGAGATAGCGCGTGGAAACTTCCGCAGCGACCTCTTCTATCGCCTCAACGTGATCGCGATCGAGATTCCGCCGCTCCGACAGCGCCGGGACGACATTCCGGTGCTCGCTGAAGCATTTCTTGCCGAGATCGCGATGAAGCGCGGGCAGCCGCAGAAGAAGCTGAGCCCTGAAGCAGCGGTGCAGCTTCAGGAGTATTCGTGGCCTGGTAACGTGCGTGAGCTCGAGAATGCAATCGAGCGCGCGGTGATTCTTGCGAGCAACGGGCTGATTCTTCCTGGTGCGCTTCCCGACAAGGTTCGGCAGAGAAAATCCGAGCCGCTGATCTCCGATCGCGCCGCCGCCAACCCCTCCCTCGACGCAATTGAGCGCGCTTACATCATGTGGGTGCTCGGCGCAGAAGGCGGTAACAAGTCACGCGCGGCGGACGTGCTGGGGATCGACGCATCGACGCTTCATAGAAAGCTGTCGAGGTTCGAGATTACTGCATGAGGTCGGCGGCCGGAACCAGGCTGGGCGCTGGCAACCTGCGCTGGATTGGGGGAGTGACGGTCGCGTTGCTCGCGGTCGCTGCATCTCTGAGCGGGATCAGCAACGGTTTCGCTCTCGACGACGTCCAGATAATTGTGGAGAATGAAAGAGTTCATTCTCTCATTGGGGCGTGGCGGGTATTTACTCAGACATACTGGCCGCCATCGGGAGGGTCGAGTCTTTACCGCCCCCTGACGTCACTCGGCTTTGCGATCCAGTGGGCTGTGGGTGGTGGCTCTCCGCTTCCCTTTCACATAGTGAGCATTGCGCTCTACGCAGCGGTAAGCCTGGCATTTCTCCGTTTTGCCGAGCTCATCACTGACGTCCGTATCGCCTGGCTTTCCGCAGCATTGTTCGCAGTTCATCCACTGCACGTCGAGGCGGTTGCGAACGTGGTAGGCCAGGCTGAATTGTGGAGCGCGTTTTTCGCGCTGCTTTCCATGACTCTCTATGTCCGCGGACGGCACGGCGGGCGTCTTTCGGGCGGACAAATTGCTGCGATAACCGGATCGTTCGCAACAGGGCTCATGTTCAAGGAGCACGTGATCGTTCTGCCTGCGCTGATCCTCGCCCTCGAACTGATGGTTCTCCGTCGCGATCGCAGAATCCCCCCGCGGTTCGTCGGAGCCGGTAGGCTGGCGGCCTGGCTCTCGATCGCAGGGGTGGCATTCGTCGCGATGCGAACCGGTGTAATCGGAAACGTCCACGGGGGCGGAGTCTCTCCGATCTTTTCCGATGATTCGTTCGGCACGCGGCTGTTCACGATGCTTCGCGTGACGCTCGAGTGGATCCGTCTCTTCTTCTGGCCAGCTGGTCTCTCAGCCGATTATTCGCCGTCGCGAATCGTGATCGCCGAAGCGTTTACCCCCGACATGATTCCCGCTGTAATCGTCATCGCCGGAGTTGCGATGCTGGCTGTGTTCCTGCGCCGCACAGCTCCCGTTGCCGCGTTTGCGATTACCTGGGCGGGAATTGCCCTTATTATTCCGAGCAACCTTCTGGTCGTCACCGGGTTCGTGCTCGCCGAACGTACGCTTTTCCTGGCGAGCGCCGGGGTGATGCTGGCATGTGCCATAGCGGTCGTGTCCCTCGTTCGCATGTCCACCGCCGGCGGCAATCACGGCATGTCGTCGCTGGTCACGGCGGGCGTCGCTGCCGTGCTGATGCTGGGGATCGCTCGTAGCTCCAGTCGTAACCAGGTGTGGCATGACAACGCGTCGCTCTTCACGCAGACCGTGGAGGACGCGCCGGCCAGCGCTCGTGCGAGGATGATGTTGGCGCAGCTGAACATCGAACGCGGCAAGCCGGCGCGCGCCCTGGCGGAATCCCGCGTCGCGTTGACACTCGGTCCGGAGTGGGATCCGCAGCTGTTTGCGTTCGCCGGCGACGTGTATCAGATGAACGGCAGGTGCGCATCCGCCACGAAGTTGTATGCACGCTCACTGTCGCTGTGGCCCCAGCAACCCCAGGTGAGAATCAACGCAGCGATCTGTCTTGCGCGTACCGGAAGGCCGGACGCAGCGCGTGCGCTACTCGCGAACGGCGGCGCATTGCAGTTGGCCGAGGCGGCTACTGATGGAGAGTAGTGCGAGATCGCGCCGCGCGGAGATCGTCGTTCTTGTCCTCGCGCTTTTGTCTTCCTTTACTTCAGCAGCGAATGGATTCGCATTCGACGACGTTCCGATAATTGCGCTCAATGAAGCCATGCATTCCTTGGCGAATGCCTGGCACCTCGTGACGCACAGCTACTGGTCGGGGGATTCTGGTCATGCGCTCTACCGGCCGCTCACCAGTCTGGCTTTCGCAATTCAATGGGCTGTCGGGGCCGGATCTCCGATACCGTTTCACCTGGTGAGCATAGGGCTCTATTTAGCGGTCTCAGTGTATGTTTTGAAGGTTGGGCGACAGCTGATGGACCCGCGGGCAGCGCTAATTGGTGCCGCGCTGTTTGCTGTGCACCCACTGCACGTTGAGGCGGTGGCGAATGTCGTTGGCCAGGCGGAGCTGTGGGCGTCGCTCCTCGTGCTGATCTCACTCTGCACCTACCTTGGGGCGGATCGAACCAGGCCGCTGTCGGCGAAATCAGTAGCCGGCATTTCCGCACTTTACCTGGCTGCGCTGGGCTTCAAGGAGCACGCAATCGTGCTCCCTGGAATGCTTGTCGCGGCGGAGCTGATACTCCCGCCGGCCAACGGGGTTCGAGCGGGAATGCGAAGGCTTGGCCCGCTTTTGCTTGCCATGTTGGCTGTCGCGGCCGCATTCGTTAGCGTCCGCACGATGATTCTTGGTGAGTTTGCAGGAGGCACCACCGCCACTGTGTTTGCCGGTTACGGCTATTCGGCTCGCTTCTTCACCATGCTTGCCGTGTTCCCTGAGTGGCTCCGCCTTTTCGTCTGGCCAGCTCACTTGTCGGCCGACTACTCTCCGCCGAGGATCGAGACGGTAACGGAGTTTCGCATTTCCATGGTGCCGGCGGTTTGTGCGATCCTTGCCTGCATCGCGATCGCGATCCGCATCCGGCGTGAGAGGCCGGCGCTTACATATGCTCTCGCCGTTGCAGGCATCGCCTTGCTGATCCCCAGCAACCTCTTGTTGGTCACGGGATTCGTGCTGGCAGAGCGAGCGCTGTTTCTGGCGACGGTTGGCCTGGCACTGGCAGCCGGCTATCTGGCGGACATGTTGCTTCGCGGGATGACCCGGCAATCATTGCGGCGCATTGCAGTCGCTGCCGGTTGCCTGCTCGTGGCCGCGGGCTGCGTGAAGAGCGCCACACGCAGCACCGTGTGGAGGGACAACGAAACTTTGTTTCGCCAGACCGTAATCGATGCGCCAACCAGCTACCGTGCGCACCTGAGTCTCGGAGAGCTCCTCACAAACGAGGGCCGGACGGAAGCGGGTCTGGCCGAGCTCGCCATGGCGGTCAGCCTGAGTCGTAAACAGGACTATTATGTTCGCTGGTTTGCTGCGGACCGCTTCCACGCGGCGGGGAAGCTTCGGCTTGCCCTCCTGTACTATGAGGAAGCGTTGGCCCTCAAGCCTTCCGACGCCAAGGTCCGGTTCGGGGCCGCGATGGCGTACGCTGCGCTCGAGGAGAACGTCGCGGCTCGTGAGCTTGCAGTCGAAGGCGTCAGCCTGAATCCGGCTGACCCGCGGTTTCCGCGTCTGGTACATGTGATAGACAGCGTGGCTGCCTTGGCCCCCGGGGCATAGTTGCAATTTGCAACTCCGGTTGCAGAATGCGTCCCCCTCGAGACGCTGACCGAACCGGCGCTAATCAGTCAAACCATTACAGGCCAATCACTTAGAGAACTACAGCGGCTGTGGCCCCCGCGTTGCCTTTCCCTGTGGTGCGTCGTCTTCCCCCCGGAGCAACGCAAACAACTCTCTCAGGAGCTTTTACAATGGTACGCAACAAGAAGGGCTTCACGCTGATCGAACTTCTGATCGTCGTCGTCATCATCGGTATCCTTGCCGCGATCGCGATTCCGAAGTTCTCGAACACGAAGGAAAAGGCATACGTCGCAGCGATGAAGTCGGATCTCCGCAACCTCGCGACTTACGAGGAGAGCTACGCGGCAGATAGCGCAGGCGTCTACTTCGACGCCACTCAGATGGCTGCGTCAGGCTTCCGTCCTTCGCAGAACGTGACCGTTACGCCGTCGCTCACCACCACCTCGACGGGTGCGGCAAGCTGGAGCGCTATCGCTTCGCACCTCTCGACCGGCACGACCTGCTCGTCTTCGGCCGACGGCGTCATCGGCTGCACCTGATGAGTTTCGGGGGGAGGGTGGCGGTTCGCCGCTGCCCTTTCCCCGGGTGCTACGAAAGAAAGGCGACCTTCGGGTCGCCTTTCTTTTTGAGACGAAGCCAGTCGCGAGAGTCACTCTAGTCGAAGTCACTCTAGTCGAAGTCGCTCTTCTGTTTTCGATCGCCGAACGATGCAGAGTTTGGATTATCGATGACGGGTTAGAATGTCGCAGGTCTCAACAGGGACCTTAGTGTGCACGCATGCACATGCGACACGGTGTCACACTGATCGAAGTTGTCATCGCCATCCTTGTATTCTCGATCGGCGGACTTGGCCTCGCGGCGAGCGCCGCATCAATCGTGCGACAGCTATCTGCGAACAGCCTTCGGGTCGAAGCGGGTTTCATCGCGCGATCCCTCTCCGAAGGTGCACACAGCTCCGGGTGCGCTGATCTGTCCGGAGGCGAAGCGAGATCCGCGGGGATTCAGTCCGTGTGGAGCGTCGCCGGATCACAGCCAGCTACGCTCGATCTTCGCATCGAGCGTACGGACCACCTTGGTTTGCACACTGATCGATTCCTGGTGGGCATCGCGTGCGACTGAGCACTCGCGGTTTTACTCTGACCGAGGTTGTCATAGCGATAGCCCTGGCCGGTGTGGCGGCGTCGATGATGATCGGCACTCTCGTTCGCCAGCAACGTTTCTATTCATCCGCATCCGCAATACTCGATACGCGCGCCCAGCTTCGTGACGCTGCGGATGTACTCGCTACTGACATTCGCGGCGCAGCAACCGGGCTACTCGGCCTGCCCGCAATGCTCGACTCGGCCATCGAGATGTACACGACCGTAGCCGCTTCGGTCGTATGCACCGTGCAATCGCCCGCAACCGTCGGGATTCCACCGCTCGAGCTCACATCAGGAACTACGCTGACGTCAATCCTCGCGTATCCCGATACCGGCGATATCGCGCTCGTATACACCTATCCGCCGGCGTCTCCTGACTCCGCGAGCTGGGAGGTGCTGCGCGTCGCGGCTTTCCAGCCGCGATCCGTCATGTCCGCGTGTCCGTCCACGACAGGATTCACATCTGCAGCGGATGAAGCGCAGTCCAAACCGGCATTTCTGGCGAGTCTGACTGCCGCACCATTCAATCCAATTCGCCCCGGCGCGCCTGTGCATTTCGTGAGGCGCGCGCGATACAGTCTCTATCGCTCCTCCGACAACAAGTGGTACCTCGGCTATCGTCGGTGCGGAACGGCCGCGGGATCAGGGTGCGCTGCCATTCAGCCGGTTAGCGGCCCGTACGAGAAATACGTAGGCGGCGGCGCATCCGGGTTGGGGTTCCGCTATTTCCTGAGCGACGGCTCCGAAGCCGTGAGCGGCGCGCAGTCGCGAGAGGTTACGCGCGTAGACATCGTGCTTCGAGGCAAGAGCGCCCGGTCGACAAATCTCGCTGGCGACACACGGTCCAGCTACAGGGATTCGGTCATCGTGTCGGTATCGCCGCGGAACCGCCTCCGATGATTGCGGGATCACGTTCGGGTTTTGCGCTCGCCGCGGCGCTCGTCTGCCTGGTCCTGATTGCGGTGGTGGCGACGGCTGCCCTGTTCGCCACAAACCAGGAAACGTCGGCGTCGCGCTCGGCACTGCTGGAACAGCAATCGTCTGACTACGCAGAAAGAAGCGCGCGACTGGCGATCGCCGCCTGGAGCAGCTCAGCCTGTGACTCTTTGCCTGTTGGAGGAGTCATTATTGAAAGCTTTGCAGCGGATCCTCCGCTCGAGAGCACAGTCTATACGACCAGGCTCGACAGTGCGCTTTTTCTCGTTGTCGCCGAAGGTCGAGTAGCCGCGTCGGGTGCAGTCAGGCTCAAGCGGCGGATTGCGATCGCCGTTCGCACGACACGCGACAGCCTCGGACACGTCCGTGCGCTCCCTCTTTCCCCGCAGTCGTGGTCGCCGATCTACAGGATGTGACTGTCTCGCTGTTACCTCGCTGGCATGTGAATCGTTTGCAGCGTGCAGTCACCTGACGTCTCCTACCCCAGGACAACATGGCGCTCTTCGGCCGAAAGAAAACGACAATCGGTCTCGACATCGGGTCGGGTCTCATCAAGATCGCGGTAATCGATCACGGCAAGGGTGCGCCCGAGCTAGTGAAGGTTGCGATCACCAAGCTCCAGCCCGATGCGATAGTCGAAGGCGAAGTGATGGATCCGGGCATCGTATCTGATGCGATCCGCGCTGCTCTCGACTCCGCGAGCGTCAAGTCGAAGAACATCGTGACCGCTGTTGGCGGCCGCGACGTGATCATAAAGAAGATCCAGACCGAGCGCGTCAAGCCGCGGCAGGCCCGCGAGCTGATGCGATGGGAAGCTGAACAGCATGTGCCGGATGTCGAGTCCGTCGAGCTCGACTTCCAGATCCTGGACGGAGAGCGGACATCCGAGGAGATGAACGTTCTGCTTGTCGCAGCCAAGCGCGACCTCGTTGATGCCAAGCTTCGCATTCTCGCCGATGCGGGCGTCAATCCGACGATTGTCGACGTTGACGCATTCGCGCTGCACAACGCGTTCGAGGTCAACTATCCGGAAGCAATGAAGGGCTTCGTCGGCCTCGTCAACATTGGCAACGAAGTCACGAACGTGAATATCATGGATAACGGCGTTCCTGTCCTGACACGGGACCTCCCGCTCGGAACCCGCCGGTTCAACGAGGATCTCCAGCGCCAGCACGGCATGGCCGCGCGGGACGCCGAGATTCTCATTCGCGGATACGACAGGTCTCCCCAGCTCGACGCTGTTCTCAACGCGAGAGTCGAGGAGATTGCCGTTGGAATAGAGCGCGCGGCTGGTTTCATAGCCGCATCCCGCAGCAACACTCAGCTTCGTGCCGTTTACATCTGCGGCGGCGGCTCGCGCACGCCAGGGCTCGCCGAGATCCTCGCTGATCGCCTGCGCATTACAGTCGAGCATGCCAATCCTCTTGCGCGCCTGAACATTCGGGACGGCGCGCTCGAATCACTCACGACCGACGAAGTCGCTCCGCTGCTGATGCTTCCCATCGGCCTCGCCCTGCGCCACTAGCCGCCGTTACCGGATAACAGTCAATGATTCAGGTAAATCTTCTCCCGGGCAATTCCAGCAGGTCGCAGGGCCGCGAGTTCAACCTCGGCGGCATGATCGCCCAGGCGACCGCCGGCATCAGCGACAAGTTCATGATGGGCGCCATTGTGTCTGTCGGCACGGTCGTCGCTTCGGTCGGACTGCTCTTCCTGAGCCAGTCGAACCTCGAGGCGTCGCTCACCGAGCGCGAGCGACAGGCGATGCAGGACTCGGCCCAATACAAAGTCGTTCTCGCCGCAAAGGACGCGGCGGAGGCCACCCGCGACTCGCTTTACCAGCAGGTTGCGCTGATCAAGTCAATTGATGACAGCCGCTACCTCTGGCCGCACCTGCTCGAGGAGATTAGCAACGCTCTCCCGCAGTACACGTGGCTGACCGTCGTAACCCAGACAAGTGCCCCGCCGAGCTCGGCCTTCCAGGACACCGTCAAGAAGGCGCGCAACGCGCCGGTTGATACGACCGGGAAGCTGTCGGAGGCGGCAGAGAAGAAGAAGCGTGCTGACGCTGTCCTCGCCGAAGCGTCGCGCGCCACGAAATTCCGGATCGTCGGCCACACGGTCGATATCCAGGCTCTCACACTCTTCATGAAGACTCTCGAAGCGTCGCCCTTCATACAGAACGTGCAGCTCACGCGCTCCGATCTCGTGCTGGTCGAAACGAAGGAAGTCACTGAATTCCAGCTCGAGGCGGAATCGCAGCAGCCGCCGCCTTTCCTCGTCAGAACCGAGTCGTTCGCCCTGGGGGATAAATAGATGGCAATCGGCGCAAATCTCACCAAGCGCGACCAGATACTGGTCGCCGCCAGCGTAATGGCGATCGCTCTCGGCGGTGCCTACGGATACTTCCTGTACATGCCAAAACGTGCGGAACTCGCAAAGGTCGAGGAGCACGTGGTTGCGCTCGACGCGAAGAACGAAGCCGCGCGCCGGGAACTCGCAAATGGCAATGTTGCCCGGCTTACGCAGCAGGCCGCCGAATACCGGGCGAGCCTCGCGGTCCTTCAGGAGCTCGTTCCGACCACGAACGAGGTTCCCGCGCTGCTCGAGAATGTTTCGACGGCTGCTCGCCGGGTCGGGCTCGACCTGGCGTCTGTTGAGCCGCTGCCGGTCATCGAAGGCGAGATGTTCGACACGTACCGCTACAAGGTGTCGGTCAAGGGCGGTTATCACGCCGTTGCCGGATTCCTGACGAACGTCGGCTCGCTCAACCGCATCGTTGCGCCGGTGGCGATCGACCTCAAGTCGCTCGACAAGAAGAAAGCTCGTCCGAAGAACGGCGAATCGCACCTCGATACCGATTTCCAGATTCAGACATACATAGCGCGCCCGGCAGCAGTCGACGCCGGAGTGGCGGGGGACACAGGCCCATGAAAACCAGCATGAAGATCGCCCTTGGCCTCGCAGTCGTTGTCGTCGCGGGCGGCACGTCAACCTGGGTTCTCCGGGCGCAGTCGCCGGCGAAGCCGAAGGTCGTTCAGGTATCAGTGAATACCACTCCCGCGCCGGCAGACTCACGCCGCGCCCCTGTCCAGACCACAGCCGTCGCAACAGCGCAGGTCGAGGTCGCGACTGACGCAGAGGCACCAAAGTCCGCCGCATCGGAAGTGCTTATCACCCGCGAAGCGTATGCGTACCCGGCAGCTGGACGCCGCGATCCGTTCGTCTCGCTGATGAACACCGAGCAGCTCAGGCCGCTGCTGACCGACCTCAAGCTTGTCGCGGTCGGCTTCGACCCGCTCGGCCGCAATTCGGTTGCAGTTCTGCGGGACCTTTCGACAAATGAGCAGTACCGCGTGAAAGTCGGCCAGGAGATTGGCCGCATGAGAGTCGCCTCGATCCACGAGAAGAGAGTCGTCTTCGGCATCGAGGAGTTTGGCTACAGCCGGCAGGAGACGCTGGCAATGTCTGATTCAACCAAAGTGAGGATGCAATGAGGCAGTTTCTGGCGGCTTGCGCCGCTCTCGCAATCGTCGGGAGCCCGGTCGCTGGCCATGAGACCTTGAACGCGCCGGCCGTCAGGTCGGTGAGTGTCGTTCCGGCAGCCGGGCGCGCCGAGATCGTCATCGGCGTGGACGCGTCTGTCCAGGTCGACGATTTCGCGCTCGAGGCTCCTTATCGCGTCGTCGTCGACCTGAAGGGCGCGGTGCTGAGCATGGCTCCCCGATATGACCGGCAGGCACGCGGCGGCGTTACGAACGTCCGGGCTGCCCAGTTTAATCCCGGCACTGTGCGCGTCGTCATCGAGCTTGACGCGGCTCATTCATATGAAGTCGTGCGCGGCAATGGCGAAGTTCGCGTCACCGTTGATGGGGGCGCCGCGAACTTCAGCGCATGGCACTCCTCGCCCGAGCTTGCATCGCGATACGCTGGCACCTCCCCCGGCGCTGACGTTCCCGCGGTGCGGGCTCCGGCGCCCGCCTATCAGGAAGCATCTTTTTCCCGAGCCGATGATTATCCATCACTGCGTCCCGACGCCAACATCTCGTCAGACTCGCAGTCCTATTCGGACGCTCCCTCCGGAGCCCCGCAGTTCAAGCTCACCGCGGCGACTGCAAGATCTGATCAGCCGCGCATAACCGTCACATATCAGGATGCGGACATCCGCGACGTGATCGCTGCCTTTGCCTCCTTCTCCGGACGCACCATCGTCGTGGGTAAGGATGTAGCCGGAACGATAACGGCTGAGATCAAGAACCAGCCCTGGGATGTCGC
>JBBREF010000078.1:0-16548 GCA_038203205.1 Gemmatimonadales bacterium
CGGCGGTGGAACGTCGCGCGGTCACTGGCGAACAGAACGCGATACCATGACGCCCTGGCGCAGACCGGTTGATGCGCGGCAGACCAGATGTCCCCGGTCGTAACATCCCGCACGTAACACCACTGTCCGTAGTCGTCACGCGTTCCGTCTGCCCTCCATCGGTTGACAGCCAGGTCTCCGTAACGGCTGACGCCACTACCAGCGTTGCTGACGATGGTCGTGTACGGGACGTTTCCGAGCAGCGCGATTCTCGGCTGAGCGGTGTTCGCCGTGTCGAGCTCACGAACGGCCGGTTTTTCTGTCTCGGTAGGCACGCGCATAAGCACATCTTCCTGTGCCTGTACGTCCTGTAGAACGAGACGCCGAGGAATTCTCTCCTGAAGGATCAGCTCGGCCGACCGAACTACTGGATCAGCGTGAAAACGGAGCTGCCACACATTTCCATGCAGCGCATTGTCGAGCGCAACGAGACTCATTCCGATGTGATGCGCCATGTACGCACCGACTACCGCCTTCTTCGTTCCCGGGAGGGGGCGCGTATAGTCGATCGCGTCTCTGAATCCGTAAGGGCCGAGCGCGCCTTCAGCTTCGAGTACCGCGAGGTTTTTCACGGCCTGATGAGGCTCCACCATGAGCGCCAGCGCTGATGCGTACGGGGCAATCACGAGTTCGCGAGTGAGACCGCGCTTGAGCGCTATGTCGGGCACCCCGAAGCCGCGATACTGATAGGTGTGAGCGCGGTCGCGCACGTTGTAGGCGGACTCGGAGATTCCCCACGGGACGCCTCTCTCGGTACCGTACGCAATGTGTCGGCGGACAGCACCATGGTGCGTCTGACTGAGCAGTGTCGACGGGAAGGTCCGCATTACCAGGGCAGGCATGAGATACTCGAACATGCTGCCGCTCCACGACACGAGCGTCCGCGTCCCACCCGCTGCGGTGAGCGTTCGTCCGAGCCTGAACCAGTGGTCGACACCGACGTCGTCTTTCGCGATCGCGATGAACGACGCAAGCCGCGATTCCGATGCGAGGAGATCGTAGTACGAGTTGTCGAATGCGTTCGCGTCAGGCTGGAAACCGATTGAAAAAAGCTTACGCCGTTCGTCGAACAGGAACTTGAAGTCCATCTCGAGAGCGTACTCCCGTGCACGCTCGGCGATTGCGCGGAGCCGTTTCGCATCCTCCTCGCTGCACTTGGGATCCCTGATCATCTCGAGGCAGCCCTGCTTAACAGCGATCAGGTGGCCGGCGAAGTTTCCGCTGTCGACCGTCGAGATGTATGGCGGCTCGAGGATCTTCAGGTCCTTGAGGTCATACCAGTTGTAGAAATGTCCCCGGAAGCGACGCATTCTCTCGAGCGTTCGAAAGACCTTCTCCAGTCTGTCGATCATCGACTCGAACGTTATGAACCCGAGATCGCGGGCCGAGATGATCGACATGAGCTGCAGGCCGATGTTGGTCGGCGAAGTTCTCGGCGCGACAACGGGCTCGGGGTCTTCCTGGAAGTTGTCAGGTGCGAGCCACTGGGTTTCCTCCGATACGAACTGCTCGAAGTATTGCCAGTGGAGCTGTGCATAACGCAGCGCTGCCTGACGCTCAGATCCGGTGAGCCGGAGTTCTGCCGGCATGGCCGGCGAGCTCAGCGAATGGGCAAGCGCTGGTGACGCCAGCCAGAACGCCAGGAGTGGCAGCGTGCCGGCCAGGAAGAAGACTCTTGCCGCATCCGGAACTGCCCCTGTCTCGCCATATACGATCACGATGACGAGCAGCGTGATCGCTATCGCAGGCACCGGCCACATTCTGCGCCAGATTTCGAGGCTGGACCCTGACGCCATCGCGCGCTCGACCTGAGATGCAGTCTGCCACTCCAGAAGATTGCGCTGAGTGACGAACAGCCTGATGAGCGTGCGCAGAATTGCGTCGGCGCTCACCACTGCCTGATGCGGGAGGAACGCGACCGACAGCGCCCACTGTTGCGCACTGACTCCGGCATCGCGTGCAACCGCGCCATAATATGCGAGCCATGACTGGTCGCGTGGGGGTCGCACGAGCGCCAGGAAAATCGAGAATATCCAGGGCGCGGCAATAGCTGTGAGAACTATCCCAGTCCACTTGAGTGCGCCGCCCGGAAGGAAGAACCATCCAGATAGCAGCAGCACAACCTGTGATACCTCGATGACGCTTCGTCGCAGGTTGTCGAAGATCTTCCAGCGCGATATAGCCGACAGGCGGTTGCGGGTCGGACCTTCCGGGCCCGGAACCACGCGCCCCAGCCACTGAAGGAGCTGCCAGTCCCCGCGAATCCAGCGATGCTTGCGCCGCGTGTACGTGAGGTAGCGAGCCGGATAGTCGTCGAAGACTTCGATATCGGTCGCCAGGCCTGCACGCGAATACGCGCCTTCGATCAGGTCGTGACTGAGAAGTGTGTTTTCCGGGAAGCGCCCGTGCGTCGACAGCTCGAACGCGTCAACGTCGTAGATGCCTTTGCCGGTGAAACTCCCTTCCGAGAAAAGATCCTGATAGACATCCGAGACGGCGGTCGTGTATGGATCGACGCCAGGGTGTCCGGAGTGGATCGATGCGAAGTGCGAAGCGTGTGCGCTCGTGAGTGAAACGCCAACGCGGGGTTGGAAGATTCCGTATCCACGGACGATGCGGCCGAGCTCTGGGTCGTAGTACGCTTTGTTGAGCGGATGCGAGATGGTTCCCGTGAGCATCTGCGCTGCATCGCGCGGAAGCACCGTGTCCGAGTCGAGTGTGATGACGTATCTGACAGCGAGCAGCGGAGTCGTGTCGCCGACCACAGTCGAGAATGCGTCTTCTGCATGACCGCGAAGGTAGCGGTTGAACTGTCCGAGCTTGCCGCGCTTTCGCTCCCATCCCATCCACACGCCCTGTCGCTCGTTCAACATGCGCTGGCGGTGAAACAGGAAGAAGACGTCCCGGTCAGCGCGCTTGTGCTTGCGGTTCAGCTCTTCAATTCCCGCAATCGCAGCGGAGATGATCGCCTCATCTTCGGGCTTTGTCTCGACGTCTGCGTCGGTATAGTCGCTGAGTATTGCGAAGAAGAGATTGGCGTCGCGATTCGCCAGGTACTGCACTTCTATGTGAGTGAGTGCCTCGTTGACGGCGCGTACACTGGAGAAGAGTGTCGGTACGACGACGGCTGTCCTGAACTCGTCGGGGATGCCGTCCTCGCGGAACTCCATCTTCGGGAGGATGTGTGGTGGAAGCAGCAGTGTTGCCAGCTGGTTCACGATGCCGATCCCGATTTCGTTCACCGGGAGAATTGCCAGCAGAAAAATCGCGACCCGCTCTGCGATCGTGGCTTCCGGGACTACGCCGAACAGGACGAGCATCAGGAGCGTCGTCACCGTCACGATCCCGCCGAAGAAGAACGTCGTGGGATGGCGCTGAACGAAGCGGTGCAGTCGTTCAGCGAATGGCGGCGTGTATCCCGTCGCCTCCTCGAGCTCGCTGCGTCCCTCGCCTATCAGGTAGTAGCCGACGTGTGCTCGCGGCTCGTCACCCTGCCCATGCCCTTGCACCGTGAGACCCAGTGCGAGGTTTGCGACTTCTTCTTCCGGCTTCTTCGTACGTTTTGCTATGTGCTCCACTACGTGACGGTAGTGATCGCGCGTCCCGAAAAGCATCTGCGCATAGTGGCCCGACAGATCCTTTCGAAGAATCTTCTCGGTGGCACTCTGTGCCTCGACAAAGTCCTTCCAGTCGAAGCGCGCGATCGCGCGGAGGCTCGTGATGCAGTTGGAAACCGTTATCTGCGTCAACGCGATCATGCGGTTCGATCGCGTGACGGCCATCTCGGCGCTCGGTCCGTCTTCGGCTATCCACTGCTCGAGCCAGACCAGCGGGGTGAAGTTGACCTGGTAGCCGCGAATCTGATGGAGGAAACGTGCGACGAAGTTCGGCGTGAACGGTGGATGATCGCTGATGAAAGCGTCAAGCTCGTGGGCAAGGGCCTCCGGAGTCTGAGTGTTTGCGGCCATGATCCTGGCTGCCCACGCGTCTGCTTTCTCGACTTCGTCGAGCCGCGCCGCAATTCGCAGCGACATGCGCCTGATGTTCTCGACGAGCCCGAGACGAAGCATCGTCGGGATCGCCCAGAGCTCTCCCATCTTGAGCGGCGCGTTCTTCTGATACTCACGCACGAACAGCGTGATGTTCTCGAGCGTGATGTGTCCTTCGGTGTGGGCAATCAGCTCGATCGCCAACTCGTAGACCCGCGGGTAGTTGGCGAGCGTTCCATTCGCGAGCTTCGGCAGCTCCTGGTAATAGCCGCCCGGGAGATTCGTCCGGATCTCCCGTATGTGCTCCTGCACGATGTAATGGTTGTCCAGCAGCCACTCGCCGGCGGGGCTGACGACATCAGCCTTTCGTTCTGCTGCGTCAGCGAGGCGCTCGTATATCTCGGTGAGCAGTGATTTGGTGTCGTCGAGCCGATCGAGCAACGGTCCATGACCGCGTTGCTTTTTCAGCGGTAGAACCTTCGCCTTCTTTGCAATGTTGCGGGCGTGCCTTGCCAGTCGATCCGCGCCGAAAACTTCTCCGCGGATCGGGCCCGTGAGCTTCCTGTCCGCTTGCGGCGAACGTCGAAGGAAGCGCAGGAGCCTGTTAGTGGTTTCTTCTGGCGGGGTTACTGTTGCCACGAATCGCTGGATCTCAGGTGATATCCCGGGGAAAGATACCGGCAGGATGGCCTATTACCATTTCAAACGACATGATTTGTCGTGCGACAAGGCCGGCAATCCTGGAAGACGTCTGGTTGTCTCCTCATGATGCCGGCCTTGTCCACGCGCGGTGACGCTTTGCTCTTCGTTCGTGCCTCGATTATGAGGGCAGAATTACTATCTAGAGTTGCTCCGCACCCGGTTGCGGTACGCCTCGCTGGCGTAGATCGCGACCTCGACGCGGCGGTTTGCCTGCATCCCCGCTTCACTGTCGTTCGAGGCTACCGGTTCCGTTTCACCACGACCGCTTGTTCTGATCCGGCTGGCTGGAACGCCGCGCGACTGAAGGTATGCCGACGCCGAGTTCGCCCTGCGCTGCGAGAGATTCATGTTATATGCATCCTCGCCACGGCTGTCAGTGTGGCCGACGATCAGCACGTCCGAGTCCGGGTTCCTGATAAGGCTGGCCGCGAGCTCATTCAGGTTCACCGCCGCATCCGAGCGGACGCGATCGGAATCGAAGTCGAAAAGAAGACCCGAGTCGAACGTGACCTGGATTCCCTCTCCTACTCGCTCGACCGTGGCCCCCGGTACATTGTTGTCGATTTCCTTTGCCTGCTGATCCATCTGGTGACCGATTACCGCCCCGGCTGCGCCACCGATCACCGCACCGATGATCGCGCCCCTGGCAGTCCCTCCGGTGTTGTTACCGATGACTCCGCCGATCGCAGCGCCCGTTCCGGCACCGATGACCGCACCGCGTTCCTTGCTGGTCATGCTCGCGCACGCCGAAAGTCCGAAGGACCCCAGCATCAGCGCGGCGATGACCGCTGACTTCCTGTTCAAATAGCTCATGATTTCCCCTGTTCTTGTTTGTCTTCGTTCTGCTTGTCCTGCTCTGCGATGAATTCATCTTCAGAGACTGGCTCAGCCTTCTTTTCCTGCTCCGATGCCTGAAGCTCATGCTTCTCCTGCTGGTACAAGCCTTCGTCATCGGGCCGGAACTTCTTGTCAGTATTCTGGGTGTCGTTGACAACGTGGAAATGAGTTGCTTTCGGCATTTGGTAAACCTCCTGAAGTGACTCCAGCATCGCTTGCCTTTACATGAATCGTGCCCCGATGGAGCCACTTACTTCCAGCGCCTCGAATATGGACAGTGGCTGCTGGTACAGGGGGAAAGGAGTTTTTGAAGTCCCAGGAGTTATCGAAGGGGATGCCGGAGTGTGACGTGCTGGGCTCCGGGGTCTCAGCAATCGTCGAGCGTTTTTTTGGAAACTGCGGAACAGCCCTCGCTATGAAGATGCCGGATTCAGTTCTGGTCTTCCCCTAGATGAGGGATTCCTGAGACCCGGAGCCGAGCAAGTCGCACTCCGGCCTCCCCTTCTAAACCTCCTGGGACTTCAAAAACTCCTTTCCCCCCTGTACCTCCAGCACCTCGAATATGGACAGTGCCTGGAGGTACACGGGAAACGGACGCTCTATTTGCGGAGCTTGTCGACCGCCTTGTCGAGTTTGTCCTGCATCCTCAGGTACTCCTCGTTGATCGCCTTTGCCGCCTCGGGAAGCTCTTCCCTCGCCTTCTCTATCGCCTCGGACAGTTTGGCCATCGCTGCGCGGAGCTCTTTTTCGATGCTCTCCCAGCGCTCTTTTACTTCCTCGCTCAAGGCGTCTCCCGCGTAGTTAGATAAATACCTTACCGCTCAGCCTCGCGCCTCATCCGCGTCCGCTGTGCTTTTCCTGATCACGATCTCCTGATCCGACCCCGGCTGCCGCACAATCACTTCCTGGTCGCCAGTGAGCGGAACGGTCACCTCGTTGTCGCCAAGCCGTGGAAGACCGTCAGCTCGAGCCGCTGCATCGGTTTTCCGGAAGCCGGAATCGTCGTAGAGGTCGTTGCGATAATAGTCATCAGACGAGGCGGCTGCAGTAGCGCCATAGTACCCGCGCAGCGATGTCTCGTAGTCCCGCGTGATCGGGCCTCTCGTATACGCAGGCGCCCCCGCCAGTCCCTGCGCCGGCAGACGCTCGATCAGCACGTTGTTCCCCTTTTCCTCGAGTCGCGCCGCCCCGATCGGAACCAGGATGTGCCTGTCTTCGTCGAGCCCGAGCACGTTGCGGTCAACGTTCACTTCGATATATCTGACGCGGCTCTCGATCGGGTCGACGATCAATTCCTCCACCTTGCCGATCTTGTTTCCATCGGGAGTTTTCACTTCCCAGCCGCGAATGTCGCTGTCACCCTCAGCAACTCGAAAGCCTTTCAGCTCCCCGAGCCTTACGAGTCCCGCGTCAGTGGCTCTGATCTTTTGGTCCTTATCCATGTGTCGCTCCAGATTTGTGCCGGCAGTTCGTCCGGCAGTTCGCAGGAATTGCTATTGCGTCGGGGCAGGCGTAGTCCCCGGTCCGGTGGTATCGACAACCACACCACTCGGCGTATCGGTCGTCGGCTCACCGCTCGTTCGATTCGACCAGAGCCACCATCCTATGATCGCTGCAACAGCCACCAGTACGAAAATCAACAGCCACGGTGCACCGCGTTTTTTTTCCTCGATCCGGATTTCCGCCACGCTTCCTCCTTACTACTGTTGTCGACCGACATCCTGCCTTCCCAAGCGCCTCTGCATTGCAACGTCTGTTCCCGTCAAGCCGATTCGAGTAGGGGTTTCCGCCACATCAGAGGGGGATTACCCTCGTTCATCGACAGGCGATGACCGACAGATGGAGAGCACCTGCAGCCGCATCTTCAAGGCATGCACATCGCCCGTAGCCTCATCGTCGTTGCAGGAATAATCCTCCCTTCGCACGCCATCTCCCAGTCGGAAGCACCGCTCCCGTTCATGGTCGGGGAGCGAATTACCTATCGCGTAAGCGTTGCGAAACTCGGCAACGTAGGGAAGGGCGCGATGTGGATCGAAGGTCCCGTCGACGTGCGCGGAGTCTCGACATACCTGCTTCGCTTCGACTTCTCGGCCGGAAAAGGCCCGATCAAGGCAACCGACCAGACGTCGTCGTGGCTCGATCCCGAGAGGATGTCAGCTCAGCGATACTCCAAGCACGAGAAGCACATGCTCTCACACCGCGACGAGCGGGTCGAGATGTTTCCGGCGACACGCCAGTGGGCTGCAAGCTCGGGCGAAAACGGAGTGAGTCCCACAGACGCGCCGCTCGACGAGCTGTCATTCATGTACTTCATCCGCACACTGCCACTCACGCCAAACGCCGTTCACCGGTTCAGCCGGCATTTTGACGCCGAACGCAGTCCGACATCGGTGACAGTGGTGCGACGCGAGACTGTATCGACCCCGGCTGGAGACTTCAGGACAGTCCTGATCGAGATGCGCGTGAAAGATCCGCGGCGCTACAAGGGTGAGGGGGTAATCCGGATCAACCTGACAGATGACTCGATACGCCTTCCCGTCCGCATCCAGAGCGCGA
Source organism: Gemmatimonadales bacterium (assembly GCA_038203205.1). Classification (GTDB taxonomy): domain Bacteria; phylum Gemmatimonadota; class Gemmatimonadetes; order Gemmatimonadales; family Gemmatimonadaceae; genus UBA4720. The sequence goes on from JBBREF010000078.1 coordinate 8,124, forward strand.
TGCCAATAGTCGGCACCGCGGTGATGACGCTCGAGTCATTCAACAACCCGGCACAGCGAAAGCTGGCGCAGCTGTAGGGTGGTCAGTCGCCCATGCTGATGCCGGTCGCGCGCGCGGCCAGCACGATGTCGTGATCAGGCATTACCCGCTTCTCTTCACTGATCACATCGGCAATCGGAACTGTCACCAGGTGAGGTGACCGGAGCGCGACCATCTGCCCCCACGCTTCGTCCTCGACTGCACGCACGGCCGCTGCCCCGAATCTTGTTGCAAGCAGGCGATCGTAGCCGGTTGGCATTCCCCCGCGCTGAAGATGTCCGAGCACGAGAGACCTGCACTCCTTTCCAGTCCCCTTGTGAATCAGGTCCACCAGTCGCTCTGCCACAACCCCAGCTCGTATCGCACCGCGTGGTATCGGATGACCGGCACCGTCAGTCGCCTCGTCCTTCGAGTATGCGCCTTCCGCGGCAATGACGATCGAAAAGTTGTGGCCTGCACGATCACGGGCTGAGATTTTTTCGCAGACTTTCGCGATGTCGTAGGGAATCTCCGGGATCAGGATCACGTCTGCAGTCGCGGCGACACCGGCGTGAAGAGCGATGAATCCGGCATGCCGTCCCATCACTTCCATTACCATCACACGATCGTGGCTCTCAGCCGTCGTATGAAGCTTGTCGAGCGCTTCGATTGCCGTGCTGACTGCGGTGTCGAATCCAAATGTGGTGATGGTGCAGCTCACATCGTTGTCGATCGTCTTGGGCACCCCTACAATGCGAAGGCCGCTCTTCACGAGCTCCAGCGCAATGCCGAGCGTGCCGTCGCCGCCGATTGCGATGAGCGCATCGATCCCGGCACGCTTGACGTTTGCGATCAGCTCATCTGTGCAGTTCGTGACGACGATACTGCCATCAGCCTGACGGACGGGAAAACAGAGTGGATTTCCCCGGTTCGTCGTGCGCAGAATCGTTCCGCCGAGGTGGGCGATGCCGCGCACCGATGCACGGGTTAGCGGGACCATGTCGCATTCTCCGAGCAGTCCGGCGAAGCCATGCCTGACCCCAACGATTTCCCAGCCGCGGCTCGAGGCTGAGAGAACGACGGCCCTGATCACTGCGTTGAGCCCGGGTGCGTCGCCGCCGCCGGTGAGAAGACCTATGCGCATCTCCTTACTATGCGCGATCCTGCCCCCTTAGTGCCAGTCTTACCCGGCAATCCACAGCCGTTGCACGCGATTCGAACGCCAGGAGCGGGTTGATGTCCATCTCCTCGATCATCGGGAGATCGATCGCAATCTGCGAGAGACGCTTCAGTGTATCGGCCAGCGCATTCCTGCTGACTGCGGGCTGCCCGCGAAGTGCGTCGAGCAGCTTCGTGCCCCTGATACCAACCGCCATGTTGTCTGCGTCGGCATCGTTCAGAGGTGCCACGCGGAAAATCACGTCTCCCAGCGCTTCTACGTAGATCCCGCCAAGCCCGAACATGATGAGCGGTCCGAACAGTGGATCACGGACGATCCCGCAGATGGTTTCCCTTCCGCCGCTGATCATCTTCTGCACAAGAATTCCGTCCACGACAGCGCCCGGCTCGGCAATGCTGACGTTCTCGAGAATCCTGGCGTATGACGCGCGAGCTTCTTCCTGCGTCGCGACACCTACGATCACGCCGCCGGAATCGCTTTTGTGAACGATGTTGGGTGATACGACTTTCATCACGACAGGAAAGCCTGTTGCCTCGGCGATAGTTGCTGCCTCATCCGCACTGGTCGAGAGTCGCGCGGCTGCGACTTCGATCCCGTATGCCTCGCAGATGCCAAGGGCTTCCGTCTCCGAGAGTTTGGTGCGGCCTTCCCGTTGTGCGAGCTCTACGATGGCGAGGGCGCCTGCGGTGTCGACATCGAATGTCGTCGAAGTTGATGCCGGTCTGTCGATCCAGTCGCGGTGTCGGCACAACGCAGCGAGTGCTCGAGCTGCAGACTCGGGGAAGACATATGCTGGAAGTCCGGCCGCATGCACGGCGGCTCTACCCTGAGGGAGTCCCTCTCTTCCCATCAGCACCGGGATTACCGTCTTAGCCGGGTTCTCCAGCACCGCTTCCGCGATCGCTTCAGCTACATCCCCCTGGGTGACCCCAAGAGGTGGCACGAAGATCGGTACCACCGTATCGACACCCTCATCCGCGAGTAGTGCTTTCATTGCGGCCTTGTATGCCGAGGGCTTCGCCGACGCAATCATGTCCAGCGGATTCCGAATCGACGCCTCGGCAGGAAACAGTGGAGTGAGTGCCGCGACTGTTTCGGGTTTCAGCTCTACGACGTCGAGGCCGGATGCGTCTAGTGCATCGGCCGCGAGGATTCCTGGTCCGCCGGCGTTCGTTACGACCGCAACCCTGCGGGATTTCGGCAGCGGCTGTGAGCCGCCGAATGCCATTGCGATATCGAACAGCTCTTCCACCGAGGCGGCGCGGAGAACCCCTGCCTGTGCAAGCAGTGCATCGACAGTTGTGTCGCTCGCTGCCAGGGCGCCCGTATGTGACGACGCGGCGCGTGCGCCAGCGCTCGACCGTCCGGACTTCAGTGCGATTATCGGCTTGACCCGTGTTACACGCGATGCAATCTCCAGAAATTTCCGCGGATTACCGAAATTTTCGACGTACATGAGAATCGTGCGGATCGACGGATCGCTCTCCCACTCGAGAAGCAGGTCGTTCCCGCTCACGTCGGCTTTGTTGCCGACAGAAACGAATTGCGCGATGCCAATGCCGTATTCCCGCGCGTAGTCGAGAACGCTCAGCCCCATTGCGCCTGATTGTGAGACAAACCCTGCCGATCCGAACGGTGGCATCACTGGCGCGAACGTCGCGTTCATCGAAATGTCCGGATCGACGTTGATGACGCCCATGCAGTTGGGCCCCACCATTCGCATTCCGTAGCCGCGCACCATGGTCAGCAGCTCACGCTCGCGCTGCAGCCCTTCGCTGCCGGTTTCCTTGAATCCTGCGGAGATGATAACGAGTCCCTTGATCCCCGCCTGGCCACACTCTTCCACGACACCAGGCACGAGATGTTTTGGAACGACTATCACCGCGAGGTCGATCGGTTCGCCTACGTCTGCAACAGACTTGTACGCCTTGATCGAATGAATCGAGCTGGCCTTCGGGTTGATCGGATACACCGGGCCGTTGTATCCATAGCGAACGAGGTTCGCCAGTATCTGGTAGCCGATAGTTGTAGTCGAGCGCGAGGCGCCTATGACTGCAATTGAACGCGGCCTCAGGATGGACCCGAGGCCGCTCGAGTTTTCAGCGCTTGTCGTGTCACTCACGCGATTTGATTTACCTGGCTCTTGAGTTTGTAGTCGGCGACGGCCATCGCTACATCGGTCATCGAGACAATGCCCAGCAAGTCGCTGTCCTCCATGACGAGCACGCGATGGATATTCGCTTCACGCATGTATTTTGCCGCTTCTGTGACAGAGCTGTCCGGCGGCAGAAAGTGGACGTTCCGAGTCATGATCTCCGACACCGTGACGTCCTCAAGCGGGGTTTGCCGCTTTCGGCTGAACTCGAAGATTGCCTCCGCGCCTTCGAGATCTACCAGAAAGGAGAGCAGGTCGCTTGCGCTGAAGATGCCGACAACCTTGCCGCCCGCCGTGACCGGGGCTCCGCTGATGTGCCTCGATGACAACATCTCCATCGCTTCCCGTAGTGACATATCAGGCGTTGCTGTAACAACGTCCGTCGTCATGATGTCCCTGAGTTTCAGCATTTGATCCCTGTGTAGAGGCACTGCTTCGCCTTAGTAGTGATTCTACAGCCTCAACACGGCCGGAACGACAGGGTGTCCCCCGAACTTCTGTACGGGAATCCCCCTCGCGCACCATTTGTTCGGGCTCTGTATAGAATCACGGGGGACGATGATTACAACCGGGCATTTTCATACATTTTCCTCATGACCAGATCCCCCATTCGCCGCGCTACTGCCGTGTGGTTCGTCGTTGCGCTGAGTTTTCTCGCGCTGGCAGCTATCAGGTACCGCTCTGCAGAAGCCCGCGACCGTCAGCTCGTACGTGAACAGTCATCGGCTGTTCCGACTGCTTTCGTCGGAGTGACAGTGCTCCCCATGGACAGGGAGCGGCTGCTCGAGAATCAGACTGTCATCGTTCGCGATGGTCGCATCGCGTCAGTAGGCCCGGCGGCGAGCACGACTGTGCCCTCCGATGCGGTGAGAGTCGATGGACGCGGGAAATTTCTCATGCCGGGTCTGGCAGAGATGCATGCGCATGTTCTTGGTCCGCAGGCGCAAAACTCCGAGGAGCTCAACCGCGACATCATGTTCCTCTACATCGCGAATGGAATCACCACGATTCGCGCGATGCTCGGTGCGCCGAACCAGCTCGTGTTGCGCGATCAGCTGAACCGCGGTGAGGTGCTTGGTCCCACGATGTACGTAGCTGCTCCATCGCTCAACGGAAACACTGCGCCTGATGCAGAGGCCGCAGTGCGACTCGTGCGCGCACACAAGGAGGCCGGATACGACCTCCTCAAGATCCATCCGGGAATGAACCGCGCAGCGTATGACGCAATGGTGAAGACCTCGCGCGAAGTCGGCATCACGTGGGGCGGTCACGTGTCCGGACAGATTGGTGTGGAGCACATTCTCGACACGAAGCAGTCGACGATCGACCACGTCGACGGCTACGTCGAGGCTGCGGTGTCCGATCAATTGAAGCAGGCGATGTCCTCCGGAACTCAGGTGCCACCGGCGCAGGCATGGCGCTCCGTCACTGACGAGCGGATGCGTGCGCTCGCCCGGCGCACGAATGAGGTTGGAACGTGGAACGTTCCGACGATGTTCCTGTGGGAGAGCTTCTATGGTCCCGGAACGCCCGAGGAATGGTCGACACGCGAGGAGTTGAAGTATGCGCCGAAGCAGTGGGTCACCAACTGGGGAAATCAGAGGCGGCAGCGGATGCAGCAGGATGTTCAGGCCGGCATCGCTCCGGCGGATGCTGCGCTCTTTCTGTCCTTGCGGAGAAGGATGCTGAAGTTCCTCGCCGATGAGGGCGCTCCGCTGCTGATGGGAACCGATTCGCCGCAGATGTTCAACGTCCCCGGGTTTGCGCTGCACCGCGAGCTTGGTGTTGCCATAGCTGCCGGACTTACTCCATGGCAGGTGCTCGAGTCAGGATCGAAGAACGTCGGACTTTATGTGACGCAGGACCTGAAGCAAGACGGTCGCTTCGGAACAGTTACCGTCGGAAGCAGGGCAGACCTGGTTCTTCTCGATGCAAACCCGCTTCAGAATGTGGCGAACCTCGCAAGACGCTCAGGTGTGATGGTCAAGGGTCGTTGGGTTCCCCGCACGGAAATCGACAGCGGTTTGGCCACGCTGGCGGCCAAATACGCTCAATAGCGAGAAACATTCTTTCTGCTGGTGTTGATTTCCGATCTTCCGTCTTCGCCTACCCGGATCCAAACAATCTCCGTTACTGCGAGAGCGAGCCCGTATAGACGAAGTCGTTGGAACGCTGCGCTCCGTGGCATTGCACGCACATCGTTGCGCGCCCTGCGACCTCCACGGTGCCGTCGGCATTCTTCTTCATCCAGTACCAGTCGCCATTGGATGAATCGTAGCCGGTCACCTTATGCATGACGGTCGTAGCCGCCAAAGTGCTGTCGGGCATGTAATTCTCTTTCACGATGATGGCTCCCGCCGGCATCGTTCCGGCTTTGCTCGTGATCGCTCCGTGGGCAATTGAGTTCACGTAGGTCGTGAGCAGCATGCCATGGGGCTCCTGGCCCTTGTAGAGCTGCCCCTTTTCCGGCCAGAGCTGCCAACCCTTGTAGTTCTGGGTCTCCATATGCGCCCAGAGACTCTCGGCAGTCGTATCGGCTAAGAGGCCGACCCCGTTGCCGGCCACCTCGACTGCGGTTGCCGCGCTATCACTGCTCGTCTTGTCGCCTCCTCCGCAAGCAGTAACCGCCAACACGACTGCGACCAGAACCGTGACATGGTTTTTTACAGGGCGTCCATTGAAATGGGCCAGTCATCCGGCCGTCACCTGGATTTGCAGCATTGATCAGGCCAAAGCCGAATATAGCCTGCACGCCAGCGTCGAAGCGCAGCGACACAATGTCGGTTCCTCTATCACGAGCACCCTATTTTCTATCAGTGTCACACCACTTAGGGCCGCGAATCAGAAGCTAATGATAGAGAATGCTCAGTTGCCTGATAGTCTAGCCACGCCTGGCCGCAAAATACGCGCAACAGTAACCAGATTTTACATGCGCTTCAGTTCCTGGTAGTCACCGCTGGTTCGGAGTGTGACCGTTACCGTCTCGCGTCCGCGGTTGCGCCAGAACCATCCGTGGGCACCATCGAACGCCGCCACGAGCACTCCGTCATCTGACTGTTTGCCAGAACCCTTGGCGTATCCGTGGTACTTGATCCCCGGGGCGTCAGCATGAGTGTCGTAGTTGACAACACCGCCGCTGGACAGCCACGAGTAAGTCACGCGTGCGTCTTTTCGCATCACAAGCTTGATTTCCTTTCCTTCGCTCGGGGCCAGTACGATCTCCGTCACATGACTGCTCAGCCCTGCCTGTGAAGCCACTGCAGTGGGACGCGTCGCCGGTAATGCAGCCGGCGGTGGTGCCGTTGGAACCGGAACTGTTTCAGCACCGGAAGCAGCAACTGTATTGACTGCAACTGCCGCAGTAGCGGCCTCCGCTGAGTCGGCGGTCGCCGCTTCTTTGGCGAGGGACATCTTGATCTCTCCCATCTTCGTCAGGCCGAGGACGCCACCGACGCGCGTCGGATCGACCCCGTACTCAGCTGGTAACACCACGGTCACGAGCAGCACCAGCGCGATCGCAGCAGCAATGATCGTGGAGCGCAGCAGGGCCCTCGAGGACGGAAGGTCATTGCCCGGAACTGGATTCAAGTCTGGCATTGGTTCTTTCTCAGAGATCGATGATGAAATAGCCGGCGAGCTGGTAGCTCATCAGAAGAAATCCGGCGCTCATGACAGCGACATTGGTGGCGTAGGCGTGACGGGCAAAACTTGAAGTTCGTCGCCAGTAGCTCATGACAATGAGGATTACGCTCAGGGCAAGTAACTGCCCGATCTCGACTCCAACATTGAATGCAACAAGATTCGGGATCAGGCCGTCTGGAGAAACCTCGAAATCGAGGATTTTCGTAGCCAACCCAAAGCCGTGGAACAACCCGAAAATAAGTGTCGCCGCCCTGGTGTTGGGCTGAAAGCCGAACCAGCGTTGAAATGCACCCAGGTTGTCGAGCGCCTTGTACACAACAGACAATCCGATGATCGCGTCGATCAGGAACGAGCTGACACTCACGCCAGTCAGAACACCCAGCAGCAGCGTCGTTGAATGGCCCACGGCGAACAGCGTGACGTAGATGCCAATGTCTTTCAGGCGATAAAGAAAGAAAATGACGCCTAAAAGAAACAGAAGGTGGTCGTAGCCGGTCACCATGTGCTTGGCGCCCAGGTACGCAAAGGAGATCAGGTTTACTCCGGCAATCTCCTGGATGTACCCTTTGTCGCCTGCGGCCACGCCGTGAGCAAGCAGTTTAGCCGGAACAAGCATTATCCCGGCCAAGCAGGTCGCGACTGCCAAGAAAAGAGCAGGGATACGCATGCTCATAGATGGGCGGTGGTAGTAAGACATCTCAGTGCATGCTAATAGCGCGTTCCAATGAAGATGAGTCGAGCCTTTTATTGCTCGATCCGAGCGTGCATTAACGCACCGGTTTGCCATACATGTTGAGCGGCAGTTTGGTGGCAAGGCCCTACGCTTGTGACAAACGACCGAGCGTCTATTTTCTCAAGTATTCACCCGACTCGTTTCGGCGGTATGAAGTTGGCGACTTTACAACGTGGCGAGGCTTTGAGTCCCTCAACTCTCCCTTCGGTTCGACTCAAGCTTCGCGAATCAAACTTATGTATGCGGCGGGGCGTATATACAAAAGCTGTGTCTGAATCTCGGCGTCAAATTGAATCGACCGAGCCGCCCTTGTCATGGGATAATCCGTGATTGATGAAGCCATTTCGAATTGCCCGCTGCCATGGACCGGAGAGTCGGCACCTCTACAGATCCAAAGATCGAACCGCAGTCCGTTCGCTTGTGCATACGATGTAAGGTCGCGCAGTTGTTGCATGTAACTCAAAGATCTAATTCTGAATGCGAGCCGTCGACTCCCGCCCGCATCGAACAAGCGACGGTGGACCCGCGTCAATCGGGATAGGGAGGTAGCCGGGTGATCCGGCTACTCCCCTCCCACACCACCGTACGTACGGGTCCGTATACGGCGGTTCGGAATGTTGAGGTCCAAGACTTCGGCCCAAGCGCTCGTACTGATCCCCGCACGTCCGGCTTCACCACTGCACTTTACCCTCGGGGC